>CAZTYX010000008.1:0-35200 GCA_964617385.1 uncultured Flavobacteriaceae bacterium
GGTTAAATGACCCAAGGTGTTTATGCCCACTACCCCTGATTTTAAAAAGCCCACTCGAACACTACTTTCCTCTTTTTTTCCTGGGCTGGTGTCAGGCGATAGGTGCTGGGCTATGGTAAATTGACAAACAAATAAATAGAAGAAAAGTGAAAAAACAATAGTTAAATGTTTCATGGATTTCTATTTTTTAATTGGAAATCAATAATGCATCCCCTCTTTTTTCAATGCGATAAAAAAGCAAGCTATAGGGCGTTTTGGTTGTTGAAGCAGCATTGAGCAACTGTCCGGTGGCCAAGCTATATTGATAGTCTTCACACGAACAAACGGCCAAAACCCCATCAATTGCTAAAGTGGAACACGATTGCACCGCATGATTGGGGCAGGTGGCTTCCCAAGCCAAGAAAGTATTACCATTTAAATTAAAAACCATCACTCCATTTAAACCGATGCCTGGAAGAAGCATGCCACCACCGGCAAAATTCAAAGCATTATTTCCCGGAAGACGCAAATTTAATTGATAATTAAAAGGCACGTTAGGCACATAAGGATTGGTTTCTATCCCTTGGGTAGAGCAGCTAAAAAGAAGCAGCCAAAAACCTCTATAAATTTTATGCAACCGTCTCATTTTTGTACCTTTACAAGCTATTATTTGGTGAGGAATAAAGTCCTTTCCTCCCATTAAAACGAAAAAGTTATGAGTAAAGTATCCTACTACACCGAAGAAGGCTTAAAAAAGTTGAGAGAGGAATTAAACCACCTCAAAGATGTGGAGCGCCCCAAAGCGTCGCAAGCCATTGCAGAGGCTCGTGACAAAGGTGATTTAAGTGAAAACGCTGAATATGATGCGGCTAAAGAAGCCCAAGGCATGCTTGAAATGCAAATTGCTAAAATGGAAGAGGTTTTGGCTAATGCCAGAATCATCAATGAATCTGAATTAGATACATCTAAGGTGTTAGTGCTATCCACTGTAAAGGTTAAAAACGAAGCCAATGGCGCTACCATGAATTACACCCTTGTGGCCCAAAGCGAAGCCGATCTAAAAAGTGGAAAAATATCTGTAGATTCTCCTATTGGCAAAGGCCTCCTTGGAAAAAAGGTGGGTGAAAAAGCAGCCATTAGTGTGCCCAATGGCACCATCACACTTGAAATTTTATCCATATCTCGCGGCTAATATGGCAAGTATTTTTTCTAAAATCATTGCCGGAGAAATCCCTTGTCACAAAGTGGCTGAAGATGAACATTGTTTTGCTTTTTTAGACATCAACCCCAATCAAACAGGACATACCCTTTGTGTGACCAAAAGGGAAGAAGATCAACTGTTGGATCTCTCCCAACAAGAATATGAAGCGTTGATGCTTTTTTCTAGAAAAGTAGGGCTTGCCATTCAGAAAACCATTCCATGCAAACGCGTGGGTATGAGTGTTATTGGTTTGGAAGTGCCCCATGTGCATGTGCATTTAATACCACTTCAAAAAATGGCCGATGCAACTTTTCAATCCAAAGTAGAGGCCACTTCCGAAACATTAGCCTCTACCGCTGCAGCTATTGCTGAGGCGTTTCAAAAGCTAGATTAAAATTATTTTATAGGTAATAAAATTTGAAATTGGGTTCCTTTTCCCAAAAGCGTTTCTTTGATCCCAATTTTACCCTGATGATAATCGACAATAATCCGTTTGGCAAGTGAAAGGCCCAAACCCCAACCTCTTTTTTTGGTTGAAAACCCGGGGTTAAAAATTTTAGCAACGTGTTCACTGTTGATGCCTGCGCCGGTGTCGGAAATCACAATTTCCACCTGTGCTCCTAAGGGGGCCACAGAAACACCCAACACCCCTTTCCCTTTCATGGCGTCTATGCCATTTTTAATCAAGTTTTCTAATGTCCAACTCAAAAGCTGTGCATTCAATGCAATTGGCAGGGGTGTCTCTGGCCAAGAAGTGTCAAAACGCACTTTTGTAGAGGTTCTTTTTTGAAGATAAGCTACTGATTGTTTCACCACGGCAACGAGGTCTTCTTTTTTTAATTCAGGTAATGAACCCACTTTTGAAAAACGTTCTGAAATCACTTTGAGTCGATCCACATCCTTTTCAATTTCGAGAACGGCCATGGCCTCAGGATCTTTTTCTTTCAGTAAAGTAAGCCACCCCAAAATAGACGTAAGTGGTGTGCCAATTTGGTGGGCTGTTTCTTTGGCCATGGCAGCCCATAAACGATTTTGCTCAGCAATTTGCGCCGTTTTTAACACAAAATAAACCACCGCACCAAACAAGAAAAGAATCAGCAACAGGGCTAGGGGATAATATTGCAATTTTTTAAGCACATCCGAATTGCCATAATACAATTTTTGATTAATCAGTAACGCTCCTGCTTCATCGTGATACTGAATTAATATGGGTGGGTTTTCATTTTTTATTCGGTTTAAAATAGCTTTTAAAGCCAACGAGTCATCCAAATTAGGATCCCAATCAATATTTCTAAATTGAAGAATGCGATCTGTTTCATCTACTTGAATCATGGGGTTTCCCACCGTTTGTTGCAAAATTTCAAAGGTTAAATTACTCAAGCTCGTGGTGGCAATAGATTCTTCTTGGGCCATGGCCCACAGTTTCATTTTACGCCGTTCTTCATCCTGCATTTGTCGAAAAAGAACATTGGTGTTCCAAACAATGATGCCCACAATGGCAAAGGCTCCCCAAAGCCATCCATTTTTAACCTCATTTTTTAATCGACGAAACAAAATACAGTGTGGTGTTTTTCACGAAGATAAACGATTTAACACAATTGTATAAAAAGCCGTTTAGTGAACTTTTTTCCCTTAAAAGTTTTGCTATTTTTGCGTCTATAAGAGCACTCATTATGGAAATTTCCGGAAAAATTAAATGGATAGATGAAACCAAAACCTATGGCACCAATGGTTTTCGCAAACGCGAAGTGGTGGTGACCACAGAAGAACAATATCCACAGCACATTTTGGTTGAATTTATTCAAGACAAATGCGACCTTTTAAACAGTCATCAAGTGGGTCAAAACGTAACCATTGGCATCAATTTAAGAGGCAGAGAATGGGTGAACCCTCAAGGAGAAACCAAATATTTTAATTCCATTCAAGGGTGGCGCATAGAAGCCCAAGGAAGCCCTTCCAATGAAATGCCGCCCATGCCCCCACCCGAAGCATTTCAGCCCGCTGATGACGAAGCGAATGAGGTGGATGATGATTTACCCTTCTAAATTTGTTGCACTTCAGAGTGCCTAAAACAACCTACAATATGGTCATTCACCATGCCAGTGGCCTGCATATGGGCATAGACCACTGTGGGGCCAACAAATGTAAACCCACGTTGTTTTAAATCTTTACTAAAAGCCGCTGCCAAAGCAGTGCTTGCTGGAATTTCTTTTTCAGAAGCATGGTGATTCACTATTGGTTTGCCCTCAACAAATTGCCACATATAATGGGCAAAACTGCCCTCTCTTTCAATGGTTTTGAGAAATGCTTGGGCGTTGTTTACGGCCGCTTTTATTTTTAATCGATTTCGGACAATTCCTGCGTCTTGTTGCAATTGTTCCATTTTTTTTGAATCATATGAGGCCACTTTAGCATAGTCAAACCGATCAAAAGCCTGTCTAAAATTTTCACGCTTGCGCAAAATGGTGAGCCAACTCAAGCCCGCTTGAAAAGTTTCTAAAATTAAAAACTCAAATAACTTTTGATCATCATAAAGTGGCACACCCCACTCAGTATCGTGATAGTTTTCATAAAGCGAATCGCCAAGGCACCATGAACATCGGGGTTGGTTTTGTCTCATCACTTAAAGGTATAAAAAAACCCGTTTGATAATCAAACGGGTTTGTATATAGAGCGTTATTACGGCTATACTAAAGCCAAACGTTCAAAACTTGAAATGGATAAAGAAGCATCTTCTGCCTTCACATATTGTGCCACAGAAACTTTATTATCCTTAATATAGTCTTGGTTGATGAGTGTATTGTCTTTAAAGAAACGTTTTAATTTTCCTTTGGCAATATTTTCTAGCATAGCTTCTGGTTTGCCTTCTTGACGCAATTGATCTTTGGCAATTTCAATTTCTTTTTCAACGACAGCAGCATCAACACCATCTTCATCAAGGGCAATAGGATTCATTGCAGCCGCTTGCATGGCTACATTTTTTGCAACTTCACCAGATTTATCTCCGGCAGCAGAAAGTCCTACTAGCGCTGCAATTTTATTACCAGCATGAATATAAGCACCAACAAAAGGTGCTTCTACGCGTTTGAAACCGCCTATTTCAATTTTTTCACCAATAATTCCGGTTTGCTCAATGAGTTTTTCAGCCACGGTCATTCCTCCAAAAGGAGCTGCCAAGAAAGAATCTAAGTTGTCGTGCTCCAATGCCAAGTCTGAAAGGTTATTGGCCAACTCTAAATACGATTCGTTTTTGGCCACAAAATCAGTTTCACAGTTCAAAGATACCAACACGCCAACATTTTGATCGGGATTCACTTTGGCTAATACAGCTCCTTCTGAAGAAGCTCTATCGGCGCGGTTTGCAGCTACTTTTTGTCCTTTTTTTCGCAATACTTCAACAGCTTTGTCAAAGTCGCCTTCTGCCTCAACAAGGGCTTTTTTACAATCCATCATGCCAGCACCAGTGGCCTGACGTAATTTATTTACTTCTGATGCAGTTATTTTCACAGTTGTTTTTTTTTAATTATTCTTTATCGGTTGATTCTTCCTTAGTCTCCTCTGTTGCAGGGGCCTCTTCTGTTTCAGCGGCTTCCACTGCTGGCACTTCATCTTCGCCTTCCGTCATCGCAGCGGCCATGCCTTCAGCTTCTTCTGCCTCTTGACCTTCTTTTTCGTTTTTACGTGATTGTAAACCTTCTGCAATGGCGTCGGTAACGAGTCCTAAAATTTTACTAATAGACTTAGACGCATCGTCGTTAGAAGGAATCACATAATCAACATCTCTTGGGTCGGAGTTAGTGTCCACCATAGCAAAAATGGGGATGTTCAATTTTTGAGCTTCTTTTACCGCAATGTGTTCGCGGGTGGTATCCACAATAAAAATGGCTCCAGGAAGACGAGTCATTTCAGAAATAGACCCTAAGTTTTTTTCTAATTTGGCACGAAGTCGATCTACTTGTAAACGTTCTTTTTTAGAAAGTGTTTCAAAAGTACCGTCTTTTTTCATGCGGTCAATAGCGGCCATTTTTTTAACCGCTTTTCGGATGGTCACAAAATTAGTGAGCATACCACCAGGCCAGCGCTCAGTAATGTAGGGCATATTAACCTTTTGGGCATGCTCTGCAACAATGTCTTTTGCTTGTTTCTTGGTGGCAACAAACAAAATTTTTCTGCCAGAGGCAGCCAATTTGCTCAACGCTTTGTTAGCCTCATCAAGTTTGGCAACAGTTTTGTAAAGATTGAAAATGTGGATTCCGTTGCGCTCCATATAAATGTAGGGCGCCATGTTTGGATTCCATTTGCGGGTAAGGTGTCCAAAATGAACTCCTGCTTTTAGAAGTTCATTAACATCTGTTTTTGTCATAGTTTTTAGTTTACGTTCTCAAAGTGTAGCAACAAGATTTTAATCGTGTTTAGATGCTAAACTAACATCCGCCTTGGCGGTTTAGACAACGGGTTAATAAATAAATGAACGGAGCTTTGCCGAAGCAAAACCAAAAATAATTATCGTTTCGAGAATTGAAATTTCTTTCTCGCTTTTTTCTGCCCGAATTTTTTTCGCTCTACCATTCTCGGATCACGTGTAAGCAATCCTTCGGGCTTGAGGGCAGCACGATGTTCTTCATTAAGTTTACACAACGCTCTAGAAATAGCCAATCGAACTGCTTCTGCTTGGCCGTTCACACCACCACCTTTCACCGTCACTTTAAGATCATAGGATCCTGTTGTGTTGGTTAGTTCAAAAGGTTGTTCAATTTTATACTGTAACGTAGCTGTAGTAAAATAATTTTTGTACTCTTTCTGATTAACAGAAATGGCCCCTTTACCTTCTTGTAAATAAATGCGGGCTACTGAAGTTTTTCTTCGACCAATGGTGTGTGTAATTTCCATAGATGATTATAATTCGGTCAGGTTGATTGTCTTTGGATTTTGTGCTTCATGCGGATGATTGGCATCAGCATAAACTTTTAAATTGCGAAAAAGTGCTGCGCCAAGTTTGTTTTTAGGGAGCATACCTTTAACAGCATTTTCCATAATCCGGGTTGGATTTTTGGCATGGGCTTGAGTGGCATTTAAAATACGCTGTCCTCCGGGGTAGCCCGTGTGACGAATATATTTCTTTTGTTCCCATTTATTTCCACTCAAAGATATATTGGCGGCGTTAACCACAATCACATTGTCTCCACAATCAACATGGGGTGTATAATTGGTTTTGTGTTTGCCTCTTAAAAGGTTGGCAATAAGGCTCGCCGATCTTCCTAACGGAAGGCCATTCACATCAATCATAACCCATTCTTTGTTAACGGTTGATGCATTGGCAGCAATAGTTTTATAACTTAATGTATTCACAATTATATGTCTTTAATAGGATCTTCAAAATCCATTAACGGGCTGCAAATGTACAATTATATATTTTTTCCTAAAATTTTATGCTATATTTTTTTGCCTATTTCGAAAGAAAAGCGTCTTATTTTAATGGGCTTCTAGCCAATTTTTGCCCACGCCCATATCCACCACCAATGGAACCGCCAAAGAAAAGGCGTTTTCCATGGCCGTTTTCACTAGGGTTTTAAAAGATTCTAATTCTGTTTTGGGCACTTCAAAAACCAATTCATCGTGCACCTGCAAGAGCATGTTCGTTTGCCATTGCCCTTGGTGTAATTCTTTTTGAATGGCAATCATTGCCAATTTAATGATGTCGGCAGCACTCCCTTGAATGGGGGCATTCACAGCATTGCGTTCTGCTGCACCGCGCACCACTGCATTTTGAGAATTGATGGCCTGTAAATAACGCCGGCGACCCAATACCGTTTCAACATAGCCATGCTCACGAGCAAAATCAACTTGATCGTGTATGTACGTCCGTAATTTAGGATAGGTTGCATAGTATGTTTCAATTAGAGCCTTTGACTCACTTCGACTCAAATCGGTTTGCTGACTTAGTCCAAAGGCAGAAACCCCATATATAATCCCAAAATTAACCGTTTTGGCATGACTGCGTTGCGCACGGGTCACAGCCTCAGGAGCCACATCAAAAACCTTGGCTGCGGTGGCCGTATGGATATCTTCGTTGTTTAAAAACGCCTGAATCATTTCTGGGTCTTGACTCAGCGCTGCAATAATGCGCAATTCAATTTGTGAATAATCTGCAGCGAGCAGCACATACTCCTCAGACTTGGCCACAAACGCCTTTCTGACCTGTTGACCTCGGGGGGTTCGAATAGGAATATTTTGCAGGTTCGGATTGTTACTGCTCAATCTTCCTGTGGCTGCCACGGCTTGATTATAAACCGTATGAATACGACCCGTATGAGGGTTTACTTCTTTAGGCAATACAGAAACATAGGTGTTGTGTAATTTTTGAAGGGATCGCCAATCTAAAATCTGAGCTACTATGGGGTGGTCTTTGGCCAAATAAGACAATACCTCCTCGGCCGTTGAATATTGACCGGTTTTCGTTTTTTTGGGTTTATCAACCAGCTTTAATTTTTCAAAGAGCACCACCCCCAATTGTTTGGGAGACGCCAAATTAAAATCTTCACCTGCGGTTTCAAAAATTGTTTTTTCTAAGTCGGCAATGTCCGCTAAAAGGGTTTTTGAGAAATCATTTAAAAAAGCGGCGTCTAGGGCTATGCCTGCACTTTCCATTTCGGTGAGTACTTCCATCAACGGCAACTCCACATCTCTATATAGTGATAAGGTTTTCGAAGACTCCAACTCTTTTAGAAAATGATCTTTTAATTGCAGAGTAATGTCTGCATCTTCAACAGCATATTCAGTTTGTTTTTCTAAGGGTACATCACGCATAGTGCCTTGGTTAGCTCCCTTTTTCCCAATCAATTCTGTAATGGACTGGGGCGTGTAATGAAGATACGTTTCGGCCAACACATCCATGTTGTGTCGCATATCGGGGTTGATTAAATAATGGGCCACCATGGTGTCAAAAAACGGTCCCGAAACCCGAATCCCATATTTACGTAGCACCTTAAGGTCATATTTTAAATTGTGGCCAATTTTTTCTATTGCGGGGTTTTCAAAAAAGGGTTTAAAGGCATCCAGTAAGGCTTTTGTTTCTTCTTGATCTACAGGAAAAGGCACATAATAACCCATTCCCGGTGCCCAAGAAAAAGCGATGCCCACCAACTCGGCCTCTAAGCTTTTTAAACTTGTGGTTTCAGTGTCAAAACAAACCTCTTTTTGGGCTAAAAGAGACGCCAATAAAAGGGCTCTTCCCTGAGATGTAGTCACGTGTTGGTAGTGGTGCGCATAGCCCTCCTGTTTTTTTATTTCATGCACCTCACCGGCCGACACCCCACTGCCTGGGGGTGCAAACAAATCGAATTGTTGACCATCCGAAACGGGATTAATTTTTGAGGCTTCTTTTTGGGCTGAATCGTTTGGGCTTGATACTTCAGGCTCGGAAGAAAATAACTTCCCAAAACGTTCTTTAATGCGTCTAAATTCGAGGGTATCAAAAAGCGTGTTGACTTTATTTTTATCAGGCTCAGTTAAAGCAAAACGCTCGGCATCAAAAGTAACGGGTACATCTAACAAGATACGCGCCAATTCTTTTGATAGTATACCTTGCTCTTTATGGGTTTCTATCTTTTCTTTTAATTTTCCTTGCAGTTGATCAGTATTGGCCAAAAGAGCCTCCATGCTGCCAAATTGCTTAATGAATTTTTTAGCCGTTTTATCGCCCACTCCAGGCAACCCAGGAATATTATCCACAGCATCGCCCATCATGCCTAAATAGTCTATCACTTGGAGGGGGTTTTCCACTTCAAATTTTTCACACACTTCAGGTATACCCCAAATTTCAATGCCATTGCCCATGCGGGCAGGGCGGTACATAAAAATATTTTCAGAAACCAGTTGAGCAAAGTCTTTATCTGGGGTCATCATAAACACTTCAAAATTTTCTTTTTCGGCTTGTTTAGCTAATGTGCCAATAATATCATCTGCTTCAAATCCCTCTTTTTCAATCACGGGTATGTTCATAGCGTGAAGCAAGTTGTGAATAATGGGCACAGCGATTTTTATGGCCTCAGGGGTTTCGTCTCGATTGGCTTTATATTCAGAAAACTGTTCGGTTCTAGCCGCCGACCCACCTTTGTCAAAGCACACTGCCATGTGGTCTGGTCGTTCTCTGTTAATTACATCTAAAAGTGAATTCATAAAGCCCATAATGGCCGAGGTGTCCATGCCTTGAGAGTTGATTCTCGGGTTTTTAATAAAGGCATAATAGCCTCTAAAAATAAGCGCATAAGCGTCTAATAAAAAAAGGCGAGGTTTTGTAGCCATAAAAGGTGGTTTTGGTAAAAATAAAAATTCAAGTTTAATTGCCGTGTTTTTCCCAAATGGAGTTTAATTTTTTTGTGATGCTTTTAATGTCTAATCCCACTTGTGCTTTTAAAACGGTTGTGGGGCCATGAGCAATAAATGTATCCGGAATACCCATTTGATAAAATGGTTTTTGATGCCCTAGGGTTTGCATACATTCCAATATGGCACTCGCAGCACCACCTTGCATTACCCCTTCTTCTACAACCAACACCGCCAAATAGGAGGTAAATATAATTTCAAGAGTCTCCTCATCCAAGGGTTTAATACATTGTAAATCATAATGTGCAAACGCTTCTGGATGTTGTGTTTGTTTGCAGGCTTCGGCAACATTTTCAGCCAAAGTGCCAACGCTAATTACAGCAACGGCAGTTCCTTGAGAGAGTAACTCCATTTGGTTGAAGGCCCCTTTTTGAAAGGGAGGCACTGGCGTTTCAACGGAGGTCACCCCTCGAGGATAGCGAATGGCTACGGGGCCACCAGGTGCTATGGTGACGGTGTAAAGCATATTTCTTAAAACCATTGCGTTGCGAGGCGCCAAAAGGGTCATGTTGGGTATACACCGTAAAAAGGCAATGTCAAAAACCCCATGGTGTGTGGCGCCATCATGGCCCACCAATCCAGCACGATCCACACAAAAAATAACAGGTAATTTTTGCAAAGCCACATCGTGAATAAGTTGATCGTAGGCGCGTTGTAGGAAGGTAGAATAGATGACACAAAAAGGAAGTAATCCCTGAGTGGCCATTCCAGCGGCCAAGGTCACTGCGTGCTGCTCAGCAATTCCTACATCAAAACATCGGCTAGGGAACTTTTCCATAAAAGGGATAAGCCCACTCCCCGTGGGCATCGCTGGGGTAATTGCCACTATTTTAGGGTTCTCTTGAGCCAGTGCCACGAGCGCATTGCCAAAAACGTTTTGAAATTTGGTTTTTCCCGCCATAGGCTCTTTTTGCAATTTACCAGTGAGGGGGTCAAATTTCCCTGGCGCATGAAATTGGGTTTGATTTTTTTCGGCAGCTTTCAATCCTTTGCCTTTTAAGGATACAACATGAACCAATCGAGGGCCTGTTTTCTTTTTCTCAGCTTTAAAAGTGTCAAGGAGTTGTGAGAGGTCATGCCCATCCACAGGCCCCACATAGGGTACATCAAACAATGTTAAGGATTCTGTATTGCTCCCTTTCTTTTGCAGTTGCTTAAAATGATTTTTTAATGCCCCCACACTAGGATCAATGCCCATGCTATTGTCATTCAACACCACCAATACGTTTGCTTGGGTTGTGGCTAGATGATTAAGTGCTTCAAGAGCCATTCCACTGGCCAGCGAAGCATCGCCGATCACGGCCAAATGGTGGTGGTTTTTTTGTTGAAGCTGAGCCGCCAAGGCCATACCTAAAACAGCCGAAAGGGAGGTGCCCGCATGACCCGTGCCAAAAGCATCATAGGGACTTTCTTCGCGACTTGGAAAACCACTCATCCCGCCTGCTTGTCGGAGCGTAACAAAAGCCTCTCTCCGTTCGGTTAATATTTTGTGGGCGTAGGCTTGATGCCCCACATCCCATACTAAAATATCTTGAGGGGTTTGAAACACATAGTGCAAGGCCAGGGTGAGTTCTACAGTACCCAAACTGGCTCCCAAGTGGCCTTCATTTTGAGCAAGAGTTTCTATAATATAGGTCCGCAAAGCGACCGCCAAAGGGGGGAGCTCATGTTCATTTAGTGTTCTTAAGGCCTCCGGTGAAGCGGCTTTTTCAAGCAAGCTTTTTGTCATGGCTTAAAGGTAGGCTTAATTCGTTTATTTTAAAATGGCAAATAGATATTCAGTATTTTTGAATAATGGAAAAAGAAGATCAATTTTTTATGCAACAGGCCTTGATGGAAGCTCAAAAAGCATTGGCAGCAGACGAAGTGCCTGTGGGAGCGGTGATTGTACACAAAAACAGGATTATTGCCCGGGCACACAACCTCACCGAACGCCTTAATGATGTTACAGCCCACGCCGAAATGCAGGCCATTACTTCAGCAGCACATTTTTTAAACGGAAAATATTTAGTTGATTGTACCCTCTACGTAACCCTAGAGCCCTGTGTGATGTGTGCCGGAGCGCTCTATTGGTCGCAACTGCAACGAGTGGTGGTGGGTTCTGCCGATCCTAAACGGGGGTTTATGCAAGCCAATGTGCCTTTGCATCCTAAAACCACACTCAGCACGGGGCTTCTAGCCAATGAATCTAAAGCCCTACTGGATCAATTTTTTACGCAAAAGAGGTCATAAAAAAAGCACCCCAATTGGGATGCTTTTTGGTACTGTAACACTATCTATCTAAGCTAAGCTAATTTGAGAAGCTTGCTTCCCTTTTTTACCTTCTTCTTCAACATAAGTTACCTTCGCTCCTTCTTGGAGGGTTAAGCCATCTAAGGCCGAAACATGAACAAAAACGTCTTCGCCAGTTTCATCGTTGGTAATGAAGCCATATCCTTTGGATTCATTAAAAAATTTAACGGTTCCCGTCATAATATAAATTAAAATTGCGGCAATTTACGGTTTCTCTTTGAGCTAACCTTGGGTTTTCTTGCTTTTCTTGTTTGAAATCGATTGATTTTCAATGTTTTTATACATTTTCTTCAGATTTTCCTCACTCAATGTATAATCTTTAAGGCGTTTGCCCTTCCAACGGTGGTACAGAAAAAGAGGAAGAAAAACCAACACAGCAAAAAGTACTGAAAACCCAATAATTTTATCGCCCTGTGCAATGTCTATGCTGTTTTTGTGGTATGTGCCATAAGTCAATCCGACCAACAATAACAAAAACAAAAAGCGGAGCGCTATTTTCATGTATTGGTTTTGGGCGGTTGGGGTTTTAAGGCCAACTCCTCCCATTGAGAAGAATCAATAGGGGCGGGAGCATCAATCATCACATCGCGTCCAGCATTGTTTTTGGGGAAAGCAATAAAATCTCGTATGCTTTCTTGTCCTCCTAAAAGCGCCACCAACCGGTCTAAACCAAGGGCAATACCACCATGTGGAGGAGCACCATATTGAAAGGCATTCATCAAAAACCCAAATTGGCTCTCGGCTTCATCTTTGGTGAACCCAAGGAGGTCAAACATTTTTTCTTGTAAGAGGCGGTCGTGAATTCGAATGGAACCTCCACCAATTTCATTGCCATTAAGCACCAAATCATAGGCATTGGCTTTAACCTTTTCGGGGGCTTTGTCTAATAGTGCAAGGTCTTCGGGTTTGGGAGCTGTAAAAGGATGGTGCATAGCGTGATAGCGTTGGGTATCTTCGTCCCATTCTAAAAGCGGAAAATCGGTCACCCATAGGGGTGCAAATTCATTCGGTTTGCGTAAGTCCAAACGTTCACCCAATTCCATACGCAGGGCACTGAGCTGCGGGCGAGTGGCTTTGGCAGCACCTGAAAGAATTAGAAGTAAATCGCCGGCATTGGCCCCTGCTTTAGTGGCCCATGCTTGCAAATCTTCTGAAGTAAAAAATTTATCTACAGATGATTTAAAACTGCCGTCTTCATTACATTTTACCCACACCAAACCTTGGGCGCCAATTTGGGGTCGCTTCACCCAATCAATTAGAGCGTCAATTTCTTTACGGCTATACGCTGCTGCGCCGGGTACGGCAATACCCACTACCAATTCTTGATTGTCAAAAACACCAAACCCTTTGCCTTGGGCCAAGGCGTTCAACTCACAAAAGGTCATGCCAAAACGGATGTCGGGTTTGTCATTACCATAAGTGGTCATGGCTTCCTCATATGTCATTCTTGGAAAAATGTCCACGGCCACCCCTTTGATTTCTTGAAGCAAATGACGCGTGAGAGCTTCAAATTGTTGAAGCACTTCTTCTTGTTCCACAAAGGCCATTTCACAATCAATTTGGGTAAATTCCGGTTGACGGTCGGCGCGAAGGTCTTCATCGCGAAAACACTTCACAATTTGAAAATAACGATCCATACCACCCACCATCAACAACTGTTTAAAAGTTTGAGGGGATTGAGGTAGGGCATAAAATTGTCCTTGATGCATGCGGGAAGGCACCACAAAATCACGAGCCCCTTCAGGGGTAGATTTGATTAAATATGGCGTTTCAACTTCAATAAATCCTTTTTGGCTTAGATAATTGCGCACAGCCATGGTAACCTTCGACCGAAAAATGAGGTTTTCTTTGACTGGTTTTCTACGTATGTCTAAATAGCGATATTGCATACGTAATTCTTCACCCCCATCTGTTTCATCTTCTATAGTAAATGGGGGAAGTTGGGCTTTGTTGAGCAGGATGAGTTGCGTCACCAACACTTCTATGGCACCTGTGGAGAGGGTGTCGTTTTTGGATTCTCTGGCAATCACTTTTCCGTGTACTTGAATCACAAATTCACGCCCCAATTTTTGAGCCTGTTCCAAAAGGTTTTTATCGGTGCGCTCGGCGTCAAAAACCAATTGGGTGATGCCGTATCGGTCGCGTAAATCTACCCAAACAATAAAGCCTTTATCGCGTGTGCGTTGCACCCATCCACAGAGGGTTACATTTTCATTGATATGACCCTCGTTTAGGGCTCCACAGTTGTGCGTTCGTAGCATAGTCTTTTTTCTTCAGGCAAAAATATAAAAATAGTCTTGCACAGCGATTGCTCCTCCAAAGGGATCACCATAGTTTTTTGAATCGTAATTTTAACGAATAGACAATGGAGAAGGTGGCTGGCACAATCACCAAGGTCAAAAAGGTGGCAAATGTGAGTCCAAAAATGACTGTCCACGCTAAGGGGCCCCAAAAAATCACATTTTCTCCACCCACATAGACATTTGGATCCCATTGGGTGACCAGTGTAAAGAAATCTATATTGAGACCAACAGCCAAGGGAATGAGCCCTAACACTGTGGTAATGGCAGTAAGAATCACAGGGCGTAATCGTGCTGCACCGCCTTCAACAATAGCTTGATTTACATCACTTTTAGGGAGCATTTGAGATGGGTCTAATTGTTCTTTTTCTACCTTGCGGTCAATCAGCAATTGGGTGTAGTCTAATAATACTACACCATTATTCACCACAATGCCCGCCAGTGAAATAATTCCCATCATGGTCATCAAAATAACAAATGGCATTTGAAAGAGCATCAACCCTAAAAAGACACCCGTGAAGCTCAAGAAAATTGAGAGTAAGATGATTAGGGGTTTAGAAATGGAGTTGAATTGAAGGACTAATAAAAGTAAAATGAGGCCTAAAGCTGCAGCAAGAGCATTGGATAAGAAAGCCATGTTTTTTTCTTGTTCTTCAATTTCACCAGAAAATTGAAAACGCACCGCCCTCGGAAGTTCATAGTTGGTTAACGCCACTTTGACCTGATCCACCACAGCATTGGCATTATAACCCGCCAACACAGAAGAATATAGCGTAACAACACGTGTTAGCCCTCGGTGTTTGATGGCGCTATAGGAAGTAGTGTTTTCTTCCTGCACCAAAGCGGCTACTGGAATTTCTTTGATCTGCCCATTGGAAGGATCTCTAAAAACGATGTTTTGATTAAATAAATCGTTGTGGTTATTCCGCATCTCTTTTTCCAAACGCACATTGATGTCATAGTCATCACCTTTGCTTTTAAACACACCCGCCTTGGCACCAAAAAGAGCTGTTCTGAGCTGTTGCCCCACTTGAGATGCGCTAACGCCCAACTCCCCCGCTTTTTTGCGGTCTAAATTTAAGGCCACACCGGGTTTGTTTTTGTTAACATCCACTTTAAGTTCTTCTACCCCAGCAATGTTGACCTTATTGAGAAAATCTTTCATTTTTTTGGCCACACTAATCAACTCAAAATAATCTTCTCCTGTAATCTCAATGGTAATAGGATACCCTACGGGTGGTCCTTTGGCGTCTTTTTCAACCGAAACAGCCACTCCGGGGAATTTGCCAAACAACTGTTTTTGAATTTCCATTCGAAGGGTTTCGCTGGAGGCTCCGCGGCGAAATTTATATTCCCGCATTGATAAGGTAATTTTTCCTTTGTGCGGCAATTCATTAGTATTGCCATTATCAATTTCGGGATTGCCTGCACCTTCTCCTACCTGTGCCACATAAGATTCTACCATAAAGTTAATCGACCCATCATTGTATTTGGGTTGTTGAATAACTTTGTTTACTTCTGCTTCAATTTTTTTAGTGGTGGCGTTGGTTTTATTAATGTCTGTGCCTTCGGGATATTCTACATAAACAAAAATCTGTGCCGGATCATTATTGGGAAAAAACTCTACCTGGGGAGGAAAAAGGCCCATTAAAGCAAAAGAGGTGAACAACAAAAAGAAGGTTCCTACTAAAAAGAATACGGGTCTAAAACCTTTTAGTGCAAACGTTAAAAAGGATCGATATTTATTTTCTAACAAAACTAAAAAGGTGTTTTGAAATTTAAGCGCCCACTTTTTTAGTAAAAATTTATAGCACCAAAAAAGTGCTGGAGTAAGCAACATGAGGGTGCCTATGGCCCTAAGGGTGCCCGTATTAAAAATTAAAAGCAGGCCTAAACCACCCAAAAAGTAGGTCATACGCCAAAGACTTTTGATGTTTATTTCTCGTTCGCTTACATCCATAAATTGCGACACCAACATGGAATTAAAGAAAATGGCAACCACCAAAGAGGAGCCTAAAACTACTGATAGGGTGATTGGGAAATAAATCATAAACTCACCCATCAAACCGGGCCAAGCACCAAGAGGAACAAAGGCTGCAATGGTGGTGGCTGTAGATATAATGATAGGAAAAGCAATTTCGCCAATTCCTTTTTTGGCTGCTTCAACGCGTGACATGCCTTCTTTTTCCATCAGTCGATAGACGTTTTCGACCACCACAATTCCATTATCTACAAGCATTCCTAGTCCCATCACCAACCCAAAAAGCACCATAGTGTTCATTGTGAACCCTAAAGCAGACAAGATCATAAAGGACATAAACATCGACATGGGAATGGCAAAGCCCACAAAAAGAGCGTTGCGGAATCCCAAAAAGAACATAAGTACCGTAACGACTAATATGACCCCAAAAATGATGTTGTTTACCAATTCACTCACCTGATTTAATGTGAGGCTTGACTGATCATTTGAAACCGTGATTTCAATATCTTGGGGTACACCCAGCGCTTTTCGGTCTTTTAAAAGGGCATTGATTTCACGAGAGGCAATAATTAAATTTTTCCCACCGCGTTTAACCACGTCTAATAAAACAGCCTTTTCTCCAAATGATCGTGCAAAAGAGGTTTTTTCTTTTTCTTGAAAAGAAATGGTAGCAATATCGGCCAAATACACCGGTCCGTTTTCAGTTTTAATTACAAAATTATTGAGTTCTTCAGGGGCATTCACCTCACCAATAAGGCGTAGGTTTCTGCGTTGACCGTCACTCACCACATTACCAGCAGAAATCGTGTTATTTTCATTGGAAATGGCTCCAATCACATCGTTAAAGGAAACCTTTGCGGCACTCATTTTATATGCGTCAAGGGCCACCTCAACTTCAAAATTTTGGATGCCTCTAATGTTCACTTCTTTTACCTGAGGCAACCGCTCTACAGCAGCTTCAATGCGCTCCGCAAATACCTTAAGTTGATCAATAGGATAATCGCCAATTAAACTGATATTTAAAATGGGCAACAATTCAGAAAAGTCCATTTCAAACACATTGGGCTCAAGTTTTGCATTGTTAAACGTAGGCCAATCAGCACTCGCTTTCACCCCGTCAACCAAATCTTTTGTTTTTTGTTTGGCGTCATCAATAGATATATTTTCATCAAATTCGATATTGATAATCGAAAAATCTTCTGAAGAGGTGGAGGTAATGTCTACCAAATTGGGCACTCCTTTAAGTGCTTCTTCAAGGGGGTCAGTAACCAATCGTTCAATATCTTCGGCAGTATTGCCCGGAAAAACGGTACTCACAAAAACTTTGGTGTCATTAATTTCAGGAAAACTTTCTCGGGGCATGTTGATATAAGAACTAATGCCTAAAATCAGAAAGATTGCCATGATTACATAAATGACCGTTTTGTGGTCTATGGCCCAACTGGCAAAAAGAAATTCTTTATTCGTTTTGGATGTCATGGCTTTTTACTATTGAATTCGTCTCACTTTTTGTTGGTCATCAACCCCGCCTGATCCTTCGTCTAAAATGAGATCGCCCGCATCTAAGCCTGTCTTTATTTCTACTTTTTCTCCGTTGTTTTTTCCTAAGGTCACAAGCGTTCTTTGCGTTATAAAAACCTGGTCTTCGTTGGTGGGGAGAAGTTTGTAAACAAAGCTTTCTCCAGCAGCATTTTCATTGATGATGCGCAAGGGAATTAACAATGCCTCAGGATTGCTGTAATCGTTTACCTCCAAACGTGCAGTTAAATTAGGTTTAATCATACCATCTTCGTTTTGCAAGGAGGCTTCAACACGAAACGTTCGGTTGCTGGGAGCAATATAATTTCCAGTTTGTCTAATGGTGGTTTGTTGTGTTTGGTTCAATACGGGAAGTGATACCCTGGCTGGACTTCCAATTTTAATATTGGGCAGATAACTTTCGGGCATGTTGGCCTCAACATACATACTATTGAGATTAACAATTCGTAAAATGCGAGACATTCCTGGTGCAATCATCTCTCCTTCTTTGGCAATCACTTCATCAATCACCCCAGAAAAAGGGGCGTAGATTTTAGTTTTGGCCAGTTGCTCTTTCATTTGATTCACCCTTTTTTGTTGGGTTTCAAAATTGGTTTTGGTTTGTAGAAAACTCATCTCAGAACCAATTTTCTGTTCCCACAAGCGTTTGGTGCGCTCAAAAGTGGTTTGTGCCAATTGTAATTGTAATTGAAGCTGTTCTAACTGATCGGTAAGGCCGCCATCATCAATTTGAGCTAATAGGGTACCCCGCTTAACCGACTGGCCTTCTTTCACGTTAATTTTCTTTAACACCCCACCAAACTCAGAAAGTAATTCTAAATGTTGGCGTGTTTTTACGTTGCCTTGCACCGCAATAAAATGGTCAAAGGACTCTGGTGAAAGCGTAAAAGCCGTGACCAAAGCCAATTTTTCTTGGGTGCCAAAAGTGCTAATTTTAGCGTTAAGTTCTTCCAGTTGAACGGTCAGCAAATTGATTTGACGGTTGTATTCACTTCGCTGTTGTTGCAAAAGTTCGAGGTTGTCACTGGCTAAAACTTCTTGGTGGGTAGGCGCCGCACTGTCACAGCCCAAAAGGGCTACAAATCCTATAATTAAGAGACTTTTTGTTTTCATTTTTTTATTCTTGAGGAAGGTTTAATAAAGCGATTAAAGCTGCTTTTTTAGCGATAATGTTTTGGATGGATTGTAAATATTTTTGTTGTGCCCCATAGAGTTGCAATTGCGCCTCACGGAGTTCAAAAGAACTCACCAGTCCTTCGAAATATTTGGTTTGATTTTTCTGTTCAATATTTTCGGCAAGGGCCACATTTTCTTTAGACGTAAAATAGGTTTCTACCGCCAGTTGATAGTCGTTTTGGGCAGCGGCAATATCCAGTGCCACTCTAGATTGGGTTTCTTCCAATTCGGTTTGGGCTTGTGCCACTGCAATTTTGGCTTTTTGTCTTAGAGCAGATTTACCAAAAGAACTAAATAAAGGCACTTGAAGACTGACCCCCAACAAGGAAGAACCAAACCATTTTTGATCCGCATTAAAAAAATTGAATTTGTCTCCAAAACCTGAATAATTGCCATTTACAAAAGCAGACAAACGAGGCATTGATTTAGATTGTTCTAACTTGTAGAGCAAGGCTTCTGAAGCCAAATTGTTTTCCGCAATTTTAACGTCAATATTATTGACCATTTGCTCATCAGCTGGTGGTGTGGATTGAAACAATCCGTCGTCAATGAGATTTTCCAACCGGTCGGTGAGGTGTAGTGGATTTTCAATAGCTATACCCAACAAGAGCTTCATCATGTTTAAAGTGATTTGCTCTAGGTTTTGGGCATAACGCAATTGGGTGTTTATCTCCGCCAACGTTAAACGAAGTTGCTCTACACTTTCTTCTTCTTGAAATCCATTTTTCAACAGAGCCCTTAAGTCCATTAAATTACTATCCAATTGGGCTTTGTTTTTTTCTAAGAGGCGCACATTCTCTTGTGCCAAAAGTACCGAGGCATAGGTGTTCACAATACTTTTGCGCACCTCAATTTCTGTTTTTTCTAAACCATTTTTAGAAATGTCTAAATACACTTTAGACGCTTCTAGCCCTACCAAATAGGAGCCGTCAAAAAGCAATTGGTTCACGCGTACACCCGCCACAAAATTTTGTTGAGTGCCAAAACGCAACTCGGCAAATTCTCCTTTTTGACCTCCAAAAAACTCCGCCGGTACCAAAGACACAGGAAGCTCGATAAAGTTTTGATAATCAACGCTACTGCTCACTTGTGGCAAACCAATGGCAATGGTATTCCAGCGTTCTTTATACGCTTTTTGTACCTCTCTATTAGCATTCACAATCGCACGGTTGTTAATTAAACCATAGTCTATGGCCTGTGCCAACGTTACCGCTTCTGGCACTTGAGCTTGCCCATAAGAAGAAGCAAACAGCAGGAAAAACAGTAGGTTTTTTATTAATTTCATAATGGTTAAGAAAGTTTATATTCATTTAAAAGGGCAATGCCTTTATCTGTGGAAATGCCGCGTAGGTGATATTCAAAAAACAACGCCATCAAATCTTCTATTTGAAATTGTGCTCTTGGAAACATTTTTATATCTCTTATGTTTCGCAATCCGCTGAAGTATATTCTGGAAATAAAATCAATATCAATATCATTTCTAAAAAGCTTCATTTCGATTCCCTTTTGCAAACTTGATCGAAAATGACTTCCTAATAAATCAAATTCTTTAAACTTTAGTTTTTGATAGATTTCAGGATAGTATTTTTGCAATTGAATTTGCGGCGAATTGTCTTCATCTCGTAAATATTGCAAGACCATGCTTTTAACCTCATATATGGCAGCGATGGGGTTTTCTGCCGCATTTTGAATCACTGACACCTGATTGCCAATGTTCACTATCAGTGCATTGACCGTTGCCTCTATGAGTGCTTTTTTATTTTTAAAATGCTCATATATGGTTTTTTTTGAAATGCACATATTTTGAGCCACCTCATCCATGGTAACGTTTTTGAAACCAATTTTGAGGAAGAGGGGCAAAGTGGCCTCAACAATTTCCTTTTTCATAGCAATTTTGCGCAAATGTATGGTAGGAAACTTTAAAAACCAAAAAAGTTTCTATGGTTTATTGACCCCTTTTCATCATTTAAAATTTAATTACTTTTATGAAAAAAATGATATGGATCGCTTGCTTGCCTATCAAAAGCAATTTGTAACCTATTTAGAATCTCAAAAATGGCCGGGGGAACCGAAACAACTCTACACCCCCATCACCTATATTTTATCTTTGGGAGGAAAACGCTTGCGGCCCGTGCTGAGTCTCATGAGTGCGCATGCCTTTGGCGGAAAGCCAGAAGCCGCTTTGCCCGCTGCAATGGCGGTTGAACTCTTTCATAATTTCACTCTTTTGCACGATGATATTATGGATGATGCCCCCTTGCGCCGCGGACAGCCCACAGTGCACTCTCGGTGGGACAACAATACTGCAATTTTATCTGGAGATGCGTTAATGATTGCCTCATATCAAGCCTTAGATGCTTATTCAGACAACCTTCACAGTTCCTTAACCCGTTTGTTGAGTCAAACAGCTATAGCCGTTTGTGAAGGACAACAACACGACATGGATTTTGAAAAAAAGCCAAGCGTTTCAGAAGCGGCCTATCTTAATATGATTGGATTAAAAACGGCCGTTTTGTTGGGTTGTGCTCTACAAATGGGCGCCATAGTGGCTGGAGCCTCACCAGAGGCCGCAACAGGAATATATCAGTTTGGTTATTCGCTTGGTGTAGCTTTTCAAATTCAAGATGATTATTTGGATGCTTTTGGAGATCCCAAAACCTTTGGAAAACAAGTGGGGGGCGACATCATCGAAAACAAAAAAACCATGCTCTATCATCTCACACTGCAATTGGGAAGCCCTGAAATGCAAGAATCGCTATTGGCTCATTTCCAAAGCCAACCCGAGGACCCAACTGAAAAAATAAAGGCGGTAAAGGAACTCTTTAGCACTTCTGGAGCACAAAAAGCCTGTGCAGAAAAAGTACATTTTTATACGGAGCAAGCCTTGGAGCAGCTCAAACCCCTTCCGTTGATTGATCAAGGCAAAAACGAATTGAAAGAGTTTGCCAGATCCTTAATGGCACGGTCTTTTTAAAAAAGACGTTTTAAAAGTGCCTTTAAAAACAATTTAATCTGAACTCCTTTAAACGAGCTCATTATTTTTAACTCCTCCCAAAAGCGTGTTTCTTCTGAAAGAAATCGAAACAAAAGATGGGGTTTATTTTTCTCAAATAAGCGTGAAAATAGGGCACTGCCTTGTTCGTTAAATTGATACAATACATCTAAAAACAATAAGTCATATATCCAAAAACGGCTTCTTTTATGAAACCGATCTAGCGGTTTATTGCCTTTTAGAAAAACTACCAAAGCCTGTATTTTTTGCTGAGTGTTTTTAAACGTATAGCCCGTACTGGCCTTTGTCCACCCTCCGGCTGTGCCTATGTGTAACAAACGGGCGGTATTGTGTTGGTGCATTGGATAACTACACATGGGAATGGTGCCTTGTTCTTTTTCTAAAAGGGTGTAGGAGGAAATGCCCAGACGGTCTAAATAGGCCACCAGCCCCTGCTCGTATGCCTTTGTTGTTAAAAGGTCTTCTGAAAATAAGGTATATTCAACCAAGGCCTTTTTTTCATCAAAAGGCAACACATATAGAAACCGAGTATTTCCTTCTTGAGGAATAGAAAAATCCATAAATGTCATTTGGTGGGGTTCAAATACAGCCGATTCCGTTTCTATAAACCAGCCCAAAAAATGCTGTTGTAAAACAGGATATTGTTTTTGAGTTAAAAGGGTTTTTGGATTAAAAAGACTAGAGAAAGCGCTTTCTCCACGGTAGGTTCCTTTCGCTGTGGTCACCACCACATGGTTCGATTGGCTGTCTATGCTTTTGATGGCTTCTTTTGCGATAACACAATTAGGGGCCGCTTCCAAAATGCTATACATTTTTTTGTAAAAGGGTTCCGAACGCAGCATTTTATAGGCCAAGGGATTAAATTCAAAATCCAGCTGAAGGGATTCCGATTTAAATTTCCCCGTGGACCATTGGTGATGGATTAAATCATCAAAGGCTCCCTCTTGAGGTTCCCAAAAGCACCAAGTGCGGTCGTTTTGAGTCTTGTTTTCTTTCTCAATGAGCAAAATTTGCTTTTCACTAAAAAAAGGATCTGAAACCAATTGGTGTGCCAAAAGCAATCCTGAAGCACCTCCGCCACAGATGATATAATCAAAGCCATTTGTTTTCATAGCGATCTAAAAATAAGGAAAAGTTAAGAAGTGGCTTCGCATTGGGTAAAACTCTTTATTTTTGTGACGTTTTAAGACGGTAAAATTTGGACACTATAATCACTTTTTTTGAAAACACCAGCCCCATTTTGGGAGCGCTCTATGCCACCCTTTTCACTTGGGGTTTAACGGCTCTTGGTGCTGCAATGGTTTTTTTTATGAAATCCATGAATCGCGCTGTTTTAGATGGGCTACTCGGATTCACTGGCGGAGTTATGGTGGCGGCAAGCTTTTGGAGTTTATTGGCACCTGGTATTGAGATGAGCCCAGGTGAGGGATTTGTTAAGGTGATTCCCGCTGCCGTTGGTTTTGCCATGGGGGCGCTTTTTATTTTTGGATTGGATAAAATTTTACCGCACATTCACATCAATTTTAAAGAAACCGAAGGAATCAAAACCCCTTGGCATAAAACTACTCTTTTGGTGCTGGCCATCACCTTACACAACATTCCAGAAGGATTGGCCGTTGGTGTATTGTTTGGTGGTGTGGCGGCTGGCATTCCAGAAGCATCCATTGCTGGTGCTGTGGCCTTAGCGCTGGGTATTGGCATTCAAAATTTTCCAGAGGGCATAGCGGTTTCAATGCCCCTTCGCCGACAAGGTGTTTCTCGCCTAAAAAGTTTTTGGTATGGTCAACTTTCAGCCATTGTGGAACCTGTGGCAGCCGTATTGGGTGCCATGGCCATCACCTTTTTTTCGCCTTTATTGCCTTATGCTCTTGCCTTTGCCGCTGGAGCCATGATTTTTGTGGTGGTGGAGGAAGTGATCCCAGAAACCCAACTTGACCAATATACCGATGTGGCCACTCTAGGCTTTATTGGAGGATTTATTGTGATGATGACCCTAGACGTTGCCTTGGGTTGAATCGTCAAAGTTTTTCCAACCTTGCGCCGTGAGCGGTATTTGTTGTCCTAAACCTGTTATCAACTGATTGCCTTGAGCAATCTCTACCACATGACCAATTACCGTTAAAAGAGGATGCCCTTTAATTTTCTCATAGGCATCTTGCGGCACCGTAAATAATAGTTCATAATCTTCTCCCCCATTGAGGGCTGGTGTAATACCATTTATTTTAAACTCTTCACAAATCGAAACCACCTCTGGGTCAATTGGAATTTTTTCTTCATAAACATGAAAGCCAACGTTCCCCTTCTTGGAGAGGTGTAAAATTTCTGAAGATAGACCATCGCTGATATCAATCATGGCAGTGGGCACTATTTTGAGAGTCTCTAACAATGCAATCACATCTTTTCGTGCTTCGGGTTTTAGTTGTCTCCCCACACTGTAGGTATATGAAGATAAATCGGGTTGAAGGTTAGGATTTACTTTAAAAACGGCTTTTTCGCGTTCCAACACTTGTAATCCAGCAAACGCACCGCCCAAGTCACCACTGACTACTAACAAATCATTGGGTTGTGCTCCATTGCGAGACACTAGTTTTTTTGGATTTACGGTACCTAGAGCAGTCACAGATAAAAGCAATCCGGTGGTGCTAGAACTGGTGTCGCCCCCAATCAAATCGACCCCATAATTTTTGCAAGCCAAGCCAATGCCAGCATACAATTCTGTGAGTGCCTCCACTGAAAAACGATTGGACACAGCTACAGAAACGGTAATTTGTTTGGGTTGGGCGTTCATAGCATAAATATCTGAAAGGTTCACCACCACCGCCTTGTAGCCCAAATGCTTTAGGGGCATATAGCTCAAGTCGAAATGAACCCCCTCCACCAATAAATCAGTGCTCACCACCGTATGTGCATTGGAATGGTGAATCACAGCGGCATCATCACCAATTCCTAAGAGGGTACTTTTTTGTTCGCACTTAAACTGTTGGGTGAGTTGTTCAATCAATGCAAATTCACCCAATTTTGACAAGGGTGTTTTTGTATTTTCTTTATCTTCTAGCATGGTGCTAAAATAGTGAATAAGTATAGCTTTTTTAGGGTTTTTTTATGAGAATACACGGATAAGGGGGATAAATAATTCAGTAGTTTTGCTCAAAAAAACAAATGAAACATTTTAACCCCTTGTTTTCCCTATTGCTCTTTGTCTTGCTTTTTTCTTGTTCAAAAGAAACGATGGAGCCCCCATCCGAAGAGACCCCTGCTACAACCCAAGACCCTGAAACTCCAGAAAAAGAAGAAACCATTGAAATACTTAGCAACATTCCTTGCGAAGGAGGAATGGCCGGTAGTTTCCCTTGCGCAGGATTTGACCTTCTCTCATTTGTTCCCATAGATTTACTAGGCGATAAAAGTGGCAATGACAGTTGGGGATGGACGGACCCCGATTCTGGCAAAGAATATGCCATAATGGGAGTTACAGACGCCACCTATTTCTTAGACATCAGCCAACCTGATGCCCCAGTAATCTTGGGCCACTTGCCCACTGCCACAGATGACAGCCCTTGGCGTGATATTAAAGTCTTTAAAAACCATGCTTTTATAGTGAGTGAAGCAGATGGTCATGGCCTTCAAGTTTTTGATTTAACAAAACTTCGAACAGCAACATCTAACCAAGTTTTTAAAGCCGATGCACGTATTACCGATTTTGGCAACGCCCACAACATCGCTATTAATGAGGACACTGGGTATGCCTATGTGATCGGCGCCGAATTGTTTGATGGCGGCCCTATATTTATTGACATCAACGAACCAAAATCGCCAAAAGTGGTTGGCGGCTATGAAGCCGATAGTTATACCCACGACGCACAAATTGTGACCTATCAGGGCCCTGATACCGATTATGTAGGACGAGAAATATTTATTGGTAGCAACAGTGTGGGCGGAGAAAATAATCAAGTTGTTTTTGTGGATGTGACCGACAAAAAAAATCCAGTAAAAATTAGCACTTTCACCTATTCTAACGGAGGCTATACCCATCAAGCATGGCTTACCGAAGACCAACGCTATTTAATTTTGGGCGACGAATTGGATGAAATTATGCGCGGTATTAAAACCCATTCACGCATTATAGATGTGAGTAATTTAGATGCGCCCGTGTTGCATGTAGATTATTTTGGAACCACTACAGCCATTGATCATAATGGCTATGTGAAAGGAGAAACTTTTTATATCGCAAATTATACCGCTGGAATGCGTGCGATTGATATCAGTCAAATTGAAGAAAAGAACTTTAATGAGATTGGCTATTTCGATACCTATCCACAGGATGATAAAACAGAATTTGCCGGTGCATGGAATGTATATCCCTTTTTTGAAAGTGGACTAATCCTCATCAGCGACATCAACTCCGGTTTGTTTTTAGTGAAATCACAAGCCAAATGAAAATTCATTATTGCGGTATTTTAATTATTCTTTTCACTGCTTGCTCTTCCAATTTTGATCAGGCGGTGCAACAACTTGAACCCATAGAAAAAGCTTTTCAGGAAGTGATGGTCTTTGGGGGCTCAGATGAAGACATTGCGCACAATGTGGTGGCCACCCCAGATGGTGGCTTTGCAGTGATTGGGAACACCCAAAGTGCTGATGGCATTTTCCAATTTAAAACCACAAACGACAGCGATTTTTTTGTATTAAAATTTGATTCCAACAATGAACTGGAATGGACCAAAACCTATGGCGGCTCTGGAGACGACAGAGGTTATGATATGGTTGCCCTTAAACAAGGCGGTTATGTCTTGCTGGGCTACAGCAACAGCAGTGATGGCGATGCCTCCAACAACGAAGGGATGCATGACCACTGGGTGATTAGAGTTGACCATCAAGGCAATCTCTTATGGGAAAAAAGCTTTGGTTTTTCTGGTCACGATCATGCCTACAATATCATAGAAAGTCCAGATGGTGGGTTTTTCTTTAACGGATATTTAGACGTGACCGGCTCTGGTGGCGCTGGCCAAGATGGAAAAGGAAGTAAAATGCAGCGTCATGGTGTGGGCGAATTTTGGGCACAGAAAATTGATGCGCAAGGGCAACTTCTGTGGCGAAATTATTATGGAGGCACCAACAACGACCGCTCATACGATGCCATTTATACGTCCGATGGAAACTATCTTTTGGTGGGCACTTCAGAAAGTGAAGATTTTGATGTTTCTCAACCCAGGGGCAGCTATGATATTTGGGTAGTCAAAATTAGCTCAAGGGGCAAGTTGCTCTGGGAGCGTTCTTTTGGTGGTAGTGCTTATGACAGTGCTGCCGCTGTGGTAGAATATCCGTTAGGAAATTATATTGTGGTGGGGCAAAGCTTAAGTGAGGATGGTGACATTCAACAGCCCCTCGGCCGTTCCGATCTTCTATTGATTGAAATTGATCAAGAGGGGGGTCAATCAACATTAAAAAATATTGGGAGTCCAAACTTTGATGCCGGGCATGACCTCTTACCACTATCCGATGGCAGTTTGTTGTTGCTCGGCAGCAGCACGGTTAGCAATACCATAGAGAGTCAAAATGATACCCCCGATAATACAGCAGTGGTGCTCTACCAAAGGCTCCCCTTTAATCAAAAAGAAAAGCAATATGTGCTTGATGGCAGCGGCACTGAACATCCTTATGCGCTTATCCAAAAAAGAGACGGCACCGTGGTTGTGGTAGGAAGCACCACGAGCACAGACCCACCCTTTCAACCTTCTTTTGGCAAAGGGGATATTTTTATTGCTTTTTGGAATTAAAAATAATAATTCTATAATAGCTTAAATCAATAGCGAAACCCCCTCAATCATTAGAAATACCGTATATTTGTCCATTATTTAGATTAATTCTTTATTAGAATGATAAAGGTGGCCGAAAATGCGAAGGAAAAAGTGGCCCTGCTGATGCAAGAAGAAGGGTTTGATCCTACTAAAGATTACATTCGTGTGGGGGTCAAGAGTGGCGGTTGCTCAGGCTTGTCTTATGAATTAAAGTTTGACAATGTATTGCAGCCAGAAGACAAGCTTTTTGAAGACAACCAAGTCAAAATCTTAGTCGATAAAAAAAGTTTACTCTACTTGATTGGTACCACACTCGAATATTCTGGCGGCCTCAACGGTAAAGGATTTGTGTTTAACAATCCCAATGCACAGCGCACCTGTGGATGCGGAGAAAGTTTTTCACTCTAATCAAAAGAAAATGAGCTATACAGAAGAAGAATTAAAGAAAGAACTAGAAACCAAAGAATATGAATATGGTTTCTATACCGATATCGAATCTGAAACCTTTCCAAAGGGATTAAATGCCGATATAGTTCGTCAAATTTCTATTAAAAAAGGGGAGCCCGAATGGATGACCGAATGGCGACTTAAAGCATTTGAAGCTTGGCAAGAAATGGAGGAACCCGAGTGGGCCAATGTTAATTATCCCAAACCAAAACTACAGGACATATCCTACTATTCTGCGCCCAAGAAGAAAGATCAATATAAGAGCTTGGATGAAGTAGATCCAGAATTGCTAGATACTTTTAACAAATTGGGCATTTCTTTGGAAGAACAAAAGAAATTGGCCGGCGTGGCCGTAGACATTGTCATGGATTCTGTTTCTGTGGCCACTACTTTCAAAGAAACCTTAGCCGAAAAAGGAATTATTTTTTGTTCCATCTCAGAAGCCATTCGAGAACATCCCGAATTGGTGAAAAAATATATCGGCACCGTGGTGCCTCCCAAAGACAATTACTATGCAGGGCTGAACAGCGCCGTATTTAGCGATGGGTCTTTCTGTTATATCCCAAAAGGAGTTCGTTGTCCTATGGAACTTTCCACTTATTTTAGAATTAATCAGGCGGGAACAGGTCAATTTGAACGTACTTTGGTGATTGCCGACGAAAAGAGTTATGTAAGTTATTTGGAGGGGTGTACGGCGCCCTCACGAGACGAAAACCAATTGCATGCCGCAGTGGTTGAACTCATTGCCCTAGATGAAGCCGAAATCAAATATTCGACCGTTCAAAATTGGTATCCCGGCGATGCAGAAGGCAAAGGCGGCGTATTTAATTTTGTGACCAAAAGAGGCTTGTGCCACACCCGCTCAAAAATTTCTTGGACACAAGTGGAAACCGGTTCTGCTGTCACCTGGAAATATCCTTCTTGTGTGCTAAAAGGCGATCATTCCATTGGTGAGTTTTATTCCATTGCCGTAACCAACAACCACCAACAAGCCGACACTGGAACCAAAATGATTCATTTAGGAAAAAACACCCGAAGCACCATCATCTCAAAGGGCATTTCTGCTGGAAAATCACAAAACAGCTACCGTGGATTGGTCCAAATTAGCAGTCGTGCTAAAAACGCCCGTAACTTTTCTCAGTGCGATTCTTTGCTCATGGGAAATGCATGTGGCGCCCATACTTTTCCCTATATCGAAGCGAAAAACAATACTGCCCAAATTGAACATGAAGCCACTACAAGCAAAATTGGAGAAGATCAAATTTTTTACTGCAACCAAAGAGGCATAGACACTGAAAAAGCCATCGCACTTATTGTGAATGGTTTTAGCAAAGAAGTGCTCAACAAACTGCCCATGGAATTTGCCGTTGAAGCCCAAAAACTGTTAGAAATTTCTTTAGAAGGTTCTGTAGGTTAAAAAAAAACATATGCTAACAATAGAAAATTTACACGCTCAAGTTGAGGATAAAGCCATTTTAAAAGGAATTGATTTAGACATCAAAGCTGGTGAAGTGCATGCCATTATGGGACCCAACGGGTCTGGCAAAAGCACCTTGTCATCGGTGGTGGCTGGAAATGAAGATTATGAAATTACCGAAGGAAAAATTTTGCTGAAAGGCAAAGATTTAGCCGATCTAAGCGCTGAAGAACGAGCCCATGAAGGCATCTTTTTATCGTTTCAATATCCAGTAGAAATCCCCGGTGTATCGGTCACAAATTTCATTAAAACAGCGATCAATGCCAACCGAAAAGCACAAGGCTTGGAAGACTCTCCGGCAGGTGAATTGCTTAAAAAGATTAGAGAAAAAGCCAAACTTCTCGATATTGAATCCAAATTTTTGTCTCGCTCCCTAAACGAAGGATTCTCGGGGGGTGAAAAAAAACGAAATGAAATTTTTCAAATGGCCATGTTGGAACCCTCCCTTGCTATTTTGGATGAAACGGACTCAGGCTTAGATATTGATGCCCTTAAAATTGTGGCCAATGGCGTGAACAAACTCCGCAATAAAGACAATGCTATTTTAGTGATTACGCATTATCAGCGTTTATTAGACTACATCGTGCCCGATTTTGTACACGTCCTTTTTGATGGGAAAATTGTAAAGTCAGGAACAAAAGAATTAGCCCTAGAGTTGGAAGCAAAAGGATACGACTGGATTAAAGAACTGGCCTAAAGATGGAATTTAAAGAAAAATTGCTCTCTTCTCATTTTACGCTCGATGAGAACATTGAGATTTTTGAATCGGTACAGCAGAAAAGAACGCAGGCCCTGAAAATTTTTGAAGAAAAAGGGTTTCCCACCAAAAAAGAGGAAGCTTGGAAATACACTTCGTTGCAAAATTTGATTGGGGAAGATTATGCCATTTTCCCAAAGGCCGAAACAACTATTGCTTTAAGTAAAGTCAAAAAATATTTTTTATATGACACCGATACATATAAGATTGTTTTTATTGATGGGGTATACAGTCCATTTCTTTCTGACACCACCCACGATGGATTGGATGTATGCCTGATGTCTGCTGCCTTAACCAAGCCTAAATATCAAAAATTAATTGACACCTATTTTGATCAAATTGCTCCCCAAAAAGAAAGTTTAACGGCACTCAACACCTCATATGCCCGCGAGGGGGCTTATATCTACATCCCCAAAAGTGTGGTGGCCGAAAAGCCTATCGAAATTATTCATTTTGCCTCTGGAGATGAAAAGGCCCTTTGGCTGCAACCTCGCAACCTAATTGTTTTAGATAAAAATGCCCAATGCCAAATTATTGAGCGGCACCAAAGCTTAAAAGAACACCCCGTGGTAACCAATAACGTTACCGAAATTTTCTTGCATCAAGATGCTTTTTTAGACTATTATAAATTACAAAATGATTTGCCCTCCGCATCTTTGATAGACAACACCTACATTTCTCAAGAAAAAAACAGTCATGCTAGCGTACACACCTTTTCGTTGGGTGGCAAGTTGGTACGTAATAATTTAAATTTCTATCACAAAGGCGAACGAGTGCTTTCGACCCTCAAAGGAGTAACCATTTTAGAGGGCAAACAGCATGTAGATCATTCTACTTTGGTACATCATGCCCATCCCAATTGTGAAAGCCACCAAGATTATAAGGGTATTTTTTCCGAACGTTCTGAAGGAGTCTTTAACGGGAAAATTTTGGTAGATAAAATCGCTCAAAAAACCAATGCCTTTCAACAAAACAATAATATTTTAATTGATGACAAAGCCACCATCAACACCAAACCCCAATTAGAAATTTTTGCTGATGATGTGAAATGCTCTCACGGCTGCACCGTGGGGCAGCTAGACGAAGAGGCTTTGTTCTATTTGCGTTCACGAGGCATTCCTAAAAAGGAAGCCAAGGCCTTGTTAACCTATGCCTTTGCCAACAATGTGTTGCAAAGCGTTCAACTCCCTTCGTTGAAAAAAAGGATCAACCAACTCATTGCCGATAAGTTAGGGGTTAATTTAGGTTTTGAATTATAAAGATGAATAACCTTACTGCCATTCGGGATGATTTTCCCATTCTACAACGAAAAGTGAATGGCCAACCCCTTGTATATTTTGACAATGCAGCCACCTCACAAACCCCCAAAGTGGTGATTGACTGCATTCGGCATTATTATGAAAATTACAACGCCAACATCCACCGAGGTGTGCATGCCCTAAGTCAAGAAGCCACCGAAGCCTATGAACAAGCCCGAAAAAAAATTCAAGCCCACTTCAATGCCGCTCATGCACATGAAATCATTTTTACTTCTGGCACCACCCATGCCATCAACATAGTGGCTTCTGGCTATGCAGCGCTTTTAAAAAAAGGAGATGAATTGATCGTCTCAGCCCTAGAACACCACTCCAATATTGTGCCTTGGCAAATGCTTTGTGAGAAAACTGAAGCCGTTTTAAAAGTGATTCCCATGACTCCCCAAGGAACTTTAGACATGACTGCCTTTGAAGCCCTGCTTTCTGAAAAAACCCAGTTGGTTTTTGTGAACCACGTGTCCAACGCCCTAGGCACCATCAACCCCATCGAAAACATAATAAAAAAGGCTCACGCCCATGGCGCCAAAGTATTGATTGACGGTGCCCAAGCGGCACCTCACCTCAAAGCCGATGTACAAGCCTTGGATGTTGATTTTTATGTAACCTCCGCCCACAAGCTTTGTGGTCCCACTGGGGTGGGTATGCTTTATGGCAAAAGCGATGTGCTTAATATTTTACCTCCCTATCAAGGTGGAGGTGAAATGATTGCTGAAGTCACATTTGAAAAAACAACCTATGCCGAGTTACCTCATAAATTTGAGGCCGGCACACCCAATATTGCCGGAGGCATTGCCTTTGGTGCCGCCCTTGATTATATGAATGCCATTGGCTATGAAAGCATTGCTTCCTACGAAGACGAACTATTAGCCTATGCCACACAACAATTGAAAAATATTGACGGTCTAAAAATTTATGGTGAAGCACCCAAAAAAACAGCGGTTATTTCCTTTAACATAGATGGGCTGCATCCATATGACGTAGGCACTATTTTAGATCAAATGGGCATTGCCGTGCGCACAGGCCATCATTGCGCCCAGCCCATCATGGACTATTTTCAAATTCCCGGAACCATTCGCGCCTCCTTTGCTTTTTACAATACCCGTGAAGAAATTGACCGACTGGTTGCCGGTGTGCAAAAAGCCAAAGCAATGTTGCAATAAATCAATATCTTGTAGCAATGAAAAGCATCAGCCAAGCACAGGAGGAAATCGTTGAAGAATTCAGTTTTTTTGAAGATTGGATGCAACGCTACGAACACATGATCGAACTAGGAAAAAGTTTACCACTCATCGATCCAAAATACAAAACCGAAGATCACATTATTAAAGGTTGCCAAAGTAAAGTGTGGGTACATGCCGATTTAAAAGAAGACAAACTCATCTTCACCGCCGATAGTGATGCCATTATCACCAAAGGGATTATAGCCATTTTAATTCACGTTTTTTCTGGGCACCCTCCGCAAGCTATTTTAGATGCCGACACCGCTTTTATTGATCAAATTGGATTGAAAGATCACCTCTCCCCCACACGGGCCAATGGATTGGTTTCTATGATTAAACAAATCAAAATGTATGCCTTGGCATTTCAAACGCAAATTCAATAAACATGGAAGAAAATACACAAGACACCACCGAGCTTGGAGACAAAATTGTGAATGTATTAAAAACCATTTATGACCCCGAAATACCTGTAGATATTTATGAATTGGGTTTGATTTATGATGTTTTTGTAAATGAAGACGACGAGGTGAAAATTTTGATGACCCTCACCACGCCCAATTGCCCTGTGGCAGAAACCCTTCCTGTGGAGGTTGAAGAAAAAGTAAAATCATTAGATGAAGTCAAAGACGCCACAGTAGAAATAACTTTTGACCCACCTTGGAGTCAAGACTTGATGAGCGAAGAAGCCAAATTGGAATTAGGAATGCTATAAAATGGCCGATACAATTATCAATAGAGTGGCTCAAAGCGCCCTAGTTCAATTGGATTTGGAGGCTTATTACCCCTCTGGAACCCGTACACTTATTGATATTTCTCAATGGTTAGAGGAAGGGTTTTTATTAAGAGAAAAAGATTTTCGCGCTCAACTGAAAGCCCACGATTGGCATCAATATAAAAATCATTTTGTGGGATTGCATTGCAGCACCCAAGCCGTAATTCCCGCCTGGGCCACTCTTTTAATCACCACCTATTTGACCCCCTTTGCCCAAAAAGTGGTTCAAGGCACTCTAGAACAATTGGAAAATGCGCTCTTTGCCGAGTGGATAAACACCTTTGATTGGACCCCTTTTATAGACAAACCGGTGATGCTAAAAGGCTGTGCCAACAAACCCATTCCCGAAAATGTATATGTGGCAGTAATCCAAAAATTACAGCCCATTGCTAAAAGTCTTTTTTATGGAGAAGCCTGTTCTTCTGTGCCGCTTTGGAAAAAATAAATTTCATGGGGTCTCCAAAACAAAAAATTTTAATCTGTACATACTATTGGCCTCCCTCCGGGGGCTCTGGTGTGCAACGATGGTTGTATTTTGCCCATCATCTACAGGCTATGGGTTGGGAACCGATTATAATTACAGTTTGTGAAACAGAGGCAGCCTATGCCGAAAAGGACGAAAGTTTACAGGCTTTGACAAAAGGGCTACGTGTGTATCGCACCCCTACCAAAGAACCCCTAAAATTGTATTCGCGCTGGTTTTCTAAGGGGGGCATACCCAAAGGGGCTGTTCCTCAAGAAACCATTCTACAACGCTTTGCCGCTTGGATTCGTGGTAATTTTTTTATCCCTGATGCCCGTAAAGGCTGGGTGCCGTTTGCCCTGAAACAGGCAAAGAAACTGCTTGCCTCAGAAACTATTTCACATCTGGTAACCACTGGGCCGCCGCACTCTACACATCTTATCGGTTTAGCCCTTCAAAAAGAATTTCAGGGGCATTGGACTGCTGATTTTCGTGATCCGTGGACCGCTCTTTTTTATAACAAAAATTTATATCGCTCTAGATTTGCTCAACAAAAAGATGCCCGATTAGAAAAAGCCGTTTTAGAAAACGCTAACGTTATTTTAACCACAATAGGAGAGGCTTTTCACCAAAGTCTTCAAGAAAAAGTGGAGAAAAAAATAAGGCTACACGCCATACCCAATGGCTACGATGCCGATTTAATGACTCACAAAAAAGTACAAAAACCAAAGGTATTCCATTTGGTGTTTACGGGTCTGTTAACCCCAAACCAAGCCTATCCGGCTTTGCTTAGTGCGCTTCAATTGTTTTGTAATGCTCACCCAAATAGCAAAATACGATGGAGTTTGGCGGGTTCCATTAGCAAAGAAATACTCTACCAAATTCAAACTGCCTTACCTGCTGTGGAAGTAAACTATGTGGGCTACTTGCCCCATGCTCAAGCTGTGGCGCTAATGAAAAGTGCCCATTTGCTAGTGAACTTTATTTTTGAAGGGGCCCAACAAAATATGATTTCTGGAAAATTGTTGGAATATTTAGCCACCCAAATCCCCATATTATCTTTAGGAGCTCCCCAATCTCCTGC
>CAZTYX010000009.1:0-1348 GCA_964617385.1 uncultured Flavobacteriaceae bacterium
GGGGATGTAGCTCAGTTGGCTAGAGCGCTTGACTGGCAGTCAAGAGGTCGTGGGTTCGAATCCCATCTTCTCCACAAGATTAAAAAAAGGGCAACGTTGAGTTGCCCTTTTTTTGATTATACAAACGACACAGAAAACAAAAGCCATTTCACTTAAAAAATTCTTTTTGAAACGGTTACGCATCGATGCCATTATCGTTCTAATTCATCATCTCCAATACGATTAATAAGCTTGTCTATTTCCGCTATGGTTTCTTTTCTTTTTTCGCGTGCTTTTAAAATAATTTCCTCAGGATTTTCTTTATTGTTTATCTGAAGATTAAAATATTCGATTAAAATTTTTAATCCATTCAGTTTAGCAGACAGCTTCATTTGCTGCACCTGCTCTTCCAAGGCTTTTTCAGAACGCTCTTGTGCTTTTCGAGATTTAATTAATTCTTTTCTGTTGATTTCAATTTCTTCTCTTTGGAGTAATAAATCATTCTTATTTTGATATATGGTAAAAATGAGCCCTGCAAGGGCCAATCCAGAAAAAAGAGAGTTGATGGCTCCAAATGAATCTCCAAATAAACCGCGTATAGACCACTCTTCTATGGAATATATTACTATTAACCCTGAGCCGGCCCAAAACAGAATGATAAAAGCTATAATGCCGAATAAAATTTTATTGTTTCGCATACCTATTTCATTTATAAATTGAAGATAGAACTTTTTTGGATTGGTATTAATTAAAACCACCTTTTGCCGTTGGCTTAAAATTTATCTAAGGTCAAAAATGAATTTGTATATTTAAGATTAATTAAAGCCATAGCCAATGGGGAAAAACACAGTAAGCTTTGAGAAAAAATTTATGGATCGTGCCATTCCCTTTCGATTTAAAATTAATTATTGGTTTTTACAAAAATTTGGTTTGTTCGGATTTGGTTTTATTGCCTTCTTCCTAGGTGTTCTGGCGTTTTATTTGGTTGACGAATATATTTTGGACTATTTTTTTGAGGATTAAAACCACATTTTTTATCACATTATATGTATAATAAAACAACCGCTAAAAATGTAGCAGAATACATTGACACAGCACCCGACCAACAAAAAGAACGGCTGATAACAATTCATCAACTCATTCACGCCAACGTATCCAGTGTGGAAGAAAAGATAAGTTATGACATGCCTGCGTTTTTATACAAAGGAAAAATCTTGCTTTATTTTGCAGCTCAAAAAAAACACATAGGTTTCTATGCGTTGCCGGACACAAACATTCATTTTGCCGAAGCCCTAAAAAAGTATAAAACAGGAAAAGGAAGTATTCAATTTCCAAATTCCGAAGCCTTACCCCTAGAATTAATCCGTCA
>CAZTYX010000009.1:1448-34709 GCA_964617385.1 uncultured Flavobacteriaceae bacterium
CGAAGTTAAAAACAGATTATCCCATTGAATCGATAGACATTCGAAATGTGCAACTCACCGATTCCTTTTGGTTGCCTCGCATTCAAGACGTGCAAGAAAAAACCATTGCCTATGCCCTAGAAAAATGCAGAGAAGAGGGGCGCATGGATAATTTTTTGATTGCGGGAGGAAAAATGGAAGGAGACGTAAAAGGGGTCATGCCCTTTGACGATTCTGATTTATATAAAATCATAGAGGGAGCTTCTACGTCATTAATCAGTGCACCCAATTCTACCCTTGAGCAGTTGTTAGACAGCCTTGTGGCCATCATTAAAACAGGACAAGAAACCGATGGCTATTTAACCACATGGCGCACGATTAATCCGGCAAAACCACCGGCAACATGGGTTAAGGTGGATGAAGGAAAACGCTGGGAATATTTAAACATGAGCCACGAGCTATACAATGCGGGACATTTATATGAAGCTGCAGCACAGCACTTCAAAGCCACAGGCAAAACGAATTTCCTTACCATCGCTTTGGACAATGCCAACTTAATGGTGCAAACTTTTGGCGAAGACCCAAACAAATTGCAAGAGGTGCCCGGACATCAAATTATTGAAACAGGCCTCATCAAATTATATCGTATTACGGCCAACGAAGAATATCTCAAATTGGCCAAATATTTTTTAGACCATAGAGGAGATGCAGACCATCACGAATTATATGGTTCCTATTCTCAAGATCATCTTCCTGTGGTGGCCCAGGAGGAGGTGGTGGGACATGCTGTTCGGGCCGTGTATATGTATGCCGCCATGACCGACATTGCTGCCCTGCAAAAAGACAATGCCTATTTAAAAGCCGTACATGCTTTATGGAATAATATGGTATCAAAAAAAATGTATATCACAGGGGGGATTGGAGCCAAACATGAGGGTGAGGCTTTTGGCGCCAACTATGAATTACCCAATAGTACGGCTTACAATGAAACCTGTGCCGCGATTGGTTCGGTTTATTGGAATCAAAGACTTTTCAATTTAACGGGTAACACCCAATATGTGGATGTTATTGAACGCACCCTTTACAATGGTTTACTTTCGGGATTGTCTCTAGACGGCACTAAATTTTTCTATCCCAATGCGCTAGAATCTGATGGAGTTTACAAATTCAATCAAGGCGCTTGCACCCGAAAAGGCTGGTTTGACTGTTCCTGTTGCCCAACCAATCTCATCCGCTTTTTGCCCTCTGTACCCCAATTGATTTATGCGAAACAGGCTAAAGATTTATATGTAAACTTATATGCCGACAATAAGGCCTCCATTACGATGAACAATCAAAAAATAAAGCTCGTTCAACAAACCCAAATGCCCTGGCAGGGTCGAGTGCGACTCACTTTAGAAACTGATAAAGCGGTCTCTTTTCGAATGAAACTACGCATTCCATATTGGGCCCGAAATGAAGTGCTCAGCAGTGATCTATATGCGTTGGCCAATCCGGTAAATAAATCATTAATAGTAACAATAAACGGTCAAGAACATTCTCCAAACAGTTCAGAAAACTATTTAATCATAGACCGCACATGGGCCTCTGGAGATGTTCTAGAATTGACCTTTCCTATGGAGGTGCGTAGTCTCAAAGCACACCCGCTAGTAAAAGATGATGAGGGCAAAGTGGCCTTGGAAAGAGGTCCTTTTGTTTATGCTTTTGAAGCCATAGATAACAACAAATCTATTGATGATTTAAAAATAAATCCTCAAGGACCATTTCAAGTACAAGAAGAAGAGACATTACTCAATGGGGTATATACCCTTTCTACGGGAGACTATAAAGCGATTCCTTATTATTCTTGGTCTAATAGAGGTGTCGGAAAAATGAAAGTGTGGGGAGAGGAGAAGCAGTAAAAATGATCGAAGCTACCAAAATGGTTTTTTGAAATCGCCGAGATAAGTGGCTTTTTTCTCGAGCCCCCAAAACTTCACCCGAATGTAGTTGTTTAACAAAGCATAGGGAATATAGATGATGTTTAATACAAAAATAAAGAGGCGCAATAGGCCTCTGACAATAAACCAAAAGACAACCCCTAAAAAAGCGAGAAACGCAAAAAATATTTCTGGACCCATTCTACCCTGCAAAAATACTATTTTAGAAAAGACAATGGGCATGAACAAACGACCATTTAAATTCTTCAATCTTTCCTTTTTGGATTTTAAAGCCCCTTTAATGCTGGCCTTATTGACGCTTTTCTGGGGGGCTTGTTCGGTAGATCAACAAACAGAAAACAACAAAGAAAAAACTGAAAATGACATCTCCACTTTTTTGCAAAAACAACAGCAAAAAGTGTGGGTACATTCCACCACAGAAACAGAAATTTATGTAGCTTTTTACCTCCCCAGCGAAAATCAAAAATATTTTTTATCCTACCAATTTGATTTTAAAGGGGCCGATGAAAACTTTTGCAACACTTATAAAGAAGGAACATATGTGTTGGTGGGTATTATAGCCTATGCTGAGATAAAAATAATAGAAAACACACCACAGCAATTTACATTTAGCCGTATAGAACAAGGAGAAGATTTTGCAGAAATCCTTTCTTTTTCGGAAGACAATCAAGGCAACCTCATCGAAAAACATTTTGAGGCGGGTCAATTGATTAATCAACGTGTTTTTCTTTCTACAAATAAAACAACGGAGGCGATTAATATAGAATGTGAATCGTAAATTTAGGCTCAAATATTTTTAAAACACCCTATTTTTGCTTATAATCCAAGCGTATGATGGGAAAAACATTACTCTTTGTTGGGGGCTCAATTTTTTTAGTGGGGCTTGCACTATATGGATTTGAAAAAATGGGCCTATCTTACCAAAACCCACTCGATTTTAAATTTGAAAAAGGGGCCTCCAAAATTTATTTTCCTCTTGGAAGCTCGTTGTTAATTAGTATTATTTTGTCACTTCTTTTTTATATTATATCAAAATCACGATGAAACAGTTTATACGCTATATCGGTTTTTCGCTCATTGGATTAGGCATCACCTTAACCCTTTTTGAATTTCTTTTAGAGCACAGTGAGTGGGTTTTTGGAGCGGGGCTCATTTTGTTGGTTGTTTCGTTTTTGATGAAAGAACAAAGATTCTTTTAAGCAAAGGGCTACTGCTTTTTCTTTTTTTGTAACAAAAGTTTAAAAAGAAAGAAATTTTTTATGAAAGCAAAACGATTAAATTTATGCATCTATTGATTTTAAAAAAATGAAGAAAGCAAGACACTGGAGCTTTGTGGTGGCTATGGTAGTATTGGGGCTTACCCAATGCACCACAAAAAAAACAGTCAAGGGGTTAAAAGATTTAAGTCGCTATCCGATTGGCACGGCCATCAATTTAAAAAGCACTTTGGCCGATAGCCTAAAATTGATGCTCACACAAAGGGAGTTCAATAGCCTAACGGCAGAAAACAACATGAAGATGTTTAGACTTTTGCCCAAAGAAAATGAATACCATTGGGAAGCCACAGAGGCACTAGTCTCTTTTGCGAAACAAAACAACATGCGTTTGTTTGGTCATGCGCTTGTTTGGCATAGCGGCACCCCTCAATGGGTAAAAGACCGCCTAGAACAAGACAGCCTTTGGGCCCATACTTTTCTCACCGATTATATTCAAACGGTGGTTTCTAAATACAAAGGCACAGTGGCTGGTTGGGATGTGGTTAACGAACCCATGGAAACCCAAGGTGGCGAACTGCGATCTACCGAATGGCTCAAGGCACTTGGACCCAAATACATAGCCCAAGCTTTTCGTGCGGCCCATGCTGCAGACCCCCAGGCAGCCTTGTTTTTAAATGACTTTAACCTCGAACGAGACACCCTTAAACTCAAAGGTTTTCTGAATTTAGCCAAGCAACTCATGAATGAAAATGTTCCTATCACAGGCCTCGGGTTTCAGATGCATTATCGAATGGATATTTCTGACAGCTTAATATTTCAATCCTTAAAAAAAGCGGCGGCAACGGGTTTAAAAATCCATCTTTCAGAGGTCGATCTTATTTTTAATAAACACAACGACAGTCAGGCGGGGGGTGTGCAATCTTATGAAAATTACACCGAGGAAATGGCAAAGGCCCAAGCCGAAAAATACAAAAGCCTTGTGGCTCTTTATCATAAGGCCGTTCCAAAAGCACAACGCTATGGCATCACGTTTTGGGGGTTTAATGATCGTGATACATGGATAAAACCTTTTTTTAAAATCAACGATTGGCCCACGCTTTTTGATGAGGAATTAAATCCCAAAAAAGCCTATTGGGGTTTTCGGGAAGGCTTAGAAACCTACACTGAAAATCCTTAACACACCTCCTCGCCCATTACAGTAAGCACGAGCCGTCGGGCCGCAGCGGCATTGCGGTGTTCACATAAATAAACACCTTGCCAAAGGCCCCATTGTGGCTTTCCTTCCCTGATGGGAAAACTAACACTGGCACCCAACAAACTGCTTTTGATGTGAGCGGTCATATCATCCGGTCCCTCAGCGGTATGTAAATAGTGTGTGGCTGTTTCTGGCACCAAGTCATTAAAAAAAGTTTCAAAATCCATTCGAACCGTGGGATCAGCATTTTCATTGAGCGTCAAACTAGCTGAGGTGTGTTGTATAAAAACATGTGCCACTCCTGTCATATTGGGCAATTCTTTTAACACCGCATGTGAAATGAGATGAAACCCTCGAGAGAAAGCCGGCAATTGAATTTCTTTTTGAAACACCATAGGATTTTTTGTGTAAATGGTTATGCGGTTTCCTCTTTGTGAGACCCGTCACAAATGGGTTTTGTTTTTGATTTGCCACAACCACAAAGCGAAAAGGGATTGCCATGTGGAATCGGATTGCCCTCTTCATCGACCAATTCAAAGGTGTTGGCATGGGTGCCAAAGCAACGAATTTTGCCGTTGGCAAAGGCTTGTAATTTAATTTTCTCCATTGTTTTTAATTTGTTCTTCAATCCATTGGGGCAAATCGGCGATAGAAGGTAGATAATAATCGGGCTGTACAATTGCTTTTTTTGCCAATGTTGGGCGATATTTTCCAGTTTGCACCATGATGGTGCGGTAGCCCCTATTTTTTCCTCCTTCAATGTCGTTTATAAAATCATCGCCTACCAAAACAATTTCATGGGGGGCGCAGGAAAAAGAAGCTGTGGCCAGTTCAAAAAAGGGGGCATTGGGTTTGCCTACCACGGTGGCTGTGGTGCCGGAGGCATATTCGAGCCCAGCCACAAAGGCACCGGCATCAAGGGTGAGCCCACCCTCAGATTCAAAATAGCGGCCTTTATGAAGGGCAATTAGGCGGGCACCTGCCAAGAGGTCTTGAAGCAACTCATTCATTAGGGCATATTCCCATTGGCGGCCAATATCACCAACCACGAGGGCCTCTGGGGGGTATTTTTCACCTTTAAAACGGCTGTAATCTTCTTGTGCTTCTGCCCCCAAAATTAATTTGCAATTTGTTAAACCCAATTGTTCCAGCAAAAGTGTGCCGGCGTAATTGGCACTAAAAATTTCCTCTTCAGTAACTTTTAGGCCTAAGTGCAATAACTTTTGAGTTAATTTTTTTCGGCTTTTGGTGGTATTGTTGGTGATAAACCGAAAAGGAATTTTTGCCCTACGTAAATAGGCCAAAGTTTCATTGCCACCGGCAATCAAATCATTGGCTACATAAAAGACACCGTCAAGATCAAATAAAAAGGCTTTTAAAGCCATGGCATCGCAGTAGTTAAGATTTATTTAAGACAAAGATACAATTTCAGCCAATTTCAAATAAAGGGATATTGGGGGCCCCATTCGCAAAGAAAAGATGATTTAAATTTAACCATTCATATCCAAAACAAATGTTATCTTTAAGCAAATATTAATACTCATGAAAAAGGGTTTACCCCTATCTTTATTTTTACTGTTTAGTTTAGTCTTTATTTCTTGCCAAAAAGAAGATGTGCCCGACGATCCTTTGTTAGGTGAGTGGCAAGTTGTTTCAATAAAAGGAGCTGATGGAGAGATCATTGTTTGGGAAGTGTTGAAAGGCAGTTTAGTGGAACTTATCCCAACGTATGAATGTATGGAGTTTACGTGTAGTGCCAATAAAAATTTGGTTACTGTCACCTATACTGGCCCCAATAAAAGCACCAACTCCTGTAACACTCCATCCTTAAGCATATATACATGGTCTTCTGATGGAGCCAATAATTATACATTTATACAAGGCACCAATGTTGTTAAATATACCGTTTCCTTTAGTAATAATAACAACAATATGCGTTGGACGGATCAGACCGATAACTCAGTAACGGTTTGGGATCGTGTTGTATCCGAAACAAGTACCGAATAAAACAACTAAATTTCAAATTATGAAAAAAGCGATACTATTTGTAGCCCTTATCTTGGTGGCCTCTTGTGGTGTACAAAAACAAGCCAAAGCACCTGCAGACCCCTATGTGGGGGTGTTTAACATCACCGTTCTCAATGTGGATGGCTATGGTGATATTCCTATTGAGTTAACCGTAACCAAAGAAAACGATGCATATAAGGCTTCTTTTAACCAAGACACCCCCATAGAAATTATCGGAACAAATTTTGCCAATAACCAATTAGAGATTGACACCTATGCACAGGGCTATGATATTCTTTTTGAAATCAAAGTTGATGGTGATGCGGTGAGTGGCTTTATGATGGGCACCTTTGATATTGAAGGGCAACGTGTAGTCAACTAGTAAAAATTTTTATTCCATTTTTCGGGATGGAATTATAGATTTATATCTTTCTAAAGGGCAAATATATTTTGCCCTTTTTTTATTTAAGATTATTCGTACAGCATCTAATGGTCAAAAATAGCGAAGAAAACAGCCGTCTTTTTTAATGAAAGAAACAGTCTGTAGGAAAACCAAAAAGGAATAGAAATGCTATTTTTTTAAACAAACCAAAAACAAGGAGTGCCTTTGGTCTTATTTTTTTGGGCACTTTCATTTTTTATTTTGCATTCCCCTCAGGGCTATATATAGCAGGTAAACCACTGTGGCAATGGCCACATAAACCAAAATATTTCGAATAAAGTAACCCAAAATTATCGAAAATGACGTTCTTGAATTTCAATCAAAACTGCGATGACAAGGCACAAGGCCAAGCTTCCGAAAAAAAAGCCTCCAACTCCCATTTGTTTTTTACTTAAATGTATGAAAACTTCGGTAGGAAAGCAAAATGAATTTTCATAAGGATAGATTTTGTATTTTTAATGAACTAAAAATATTTTCCCAATGGGCGCCATCAATCGTAGAAATTTCATCAAAAAAACATCTCTGTCTGCCGCTTCAGTTTATATGGCAGGAAACCTTAAGCTCGGCAATAAAGAATTTACTCCAAGATCCAAAACGGCACAATATATGGGCGATTATGCCGCCCCAAAAATGGACAAAGTGCGTATTGCCATTATTGGTGTGGGTGCTCGGGGGAGTGGACATATCAAACAATTGGCGACCATCGAGGGCACCGAAATTGTTGCTATTTGTGATCTTTATCAAGATTTGGCAGAACGCTCCCAAAAGGCCTGTGAAGCCATAGACGTGAAAAGACACAGCAAAATAAAAACATATTATGGGGACGAAAAGCAGTGGCTTAAAATGTTACAAAAAGAGCAGCCCGATGCCGTTTTTGTGGCCACCAATTGGAACAACCACGCACCCATGGCCATTGCAGCTATGGAGCACGGAGCCCATGTTTTTGTGGAGGTGCCTATGGCTGTAACGCTTTCCGAAATGTGGGCCATTGTAGACACTTCTGAGCGCACCCAAAAACATTGTATGATGATGGAAAACGTCAATTATGGGCGTGAAGAATTGGTATACCTCAATATGTGTAGAAAAGGACTCATTGGCGAATTGCTTCATGCAGAGGCAGCCTATATTCATGAGTTAAGGGGCCAAATGGAAGAACAAGAAAGAGGTACAGGTTCTTGGCGCACCTATCACTATGCCAAGCGAAATGGAAACCTATATCCCACCCACGGCCTCGGCCCTGTGGCGCAATACATGAACTTGAGTAGAGGTGAAGACCAGTTTGGCACACTCACTTCTTTTTCTACACCCGGAAGAGGAAGAAACCGCTATGCTAAAGCCAATTATCCGGCCGATCACAAATGGAATCAACTTGATTTTAGAGGAGGCGATTTGAATACGTCCATTATAAAATCAGTAGAAGGAAAAACCATCATGGTTCAGTGGGATGAAACAAGTCCGCGACCCTACACACGTCATAATTTAGTGCAAGGCACTCTGGGAGTCCTTGCCGGTTTTCCTACGCGCGTGGCCCTAGAAGGAGGAGTGCCAGGGGCAACAAAAAATCACCATAGCTGGGCACAAGGCGATCAGTTGGAGGCGCTCTTTGAAACCTATGAGCATCCACTCTACAAGCGTATTGGGGCGTTAGCCCAAAAAATGGGTGGCCACGGAGGAATGGACTTTTTAATGCTTTATCGAATTGTGGAATGTTTGCGAAACGGACTGCCCTTAGATCAAAATGTATATGAAGGCGCCTTTTGGAGCGCTGTTTCTCCTCTCAGTGAAGCATCTGTGGCCCAAGAAGGAATGCCACAAAAATTCCCAGACTTTACAAGGGGTAATTGGCAAACCACAAAACCTTTAGAAATTGTCTCTTAAAAAGAGAGGACTTTAAAATTTGCTTTATTTTTACCCCATGATTGAATGTAGTGTCCCCGCTCGTGTCTGTTTTTTTGGTGATCACCAAGACTATCTAGACCTTCCTGTTATTGCGGGCACAATTAATCGCTTTATCCATTTAAAAGCAAACCCCAATAACTCAAAAAAATATAAAATTTATCTGCCTGATATTGATCAAAATAGAGTCATTGATCTAAACCAAAAAATTACAAAAGTATCAGCAGATGATTATTTTCTTTCTAGCATTAAAGTATTAGAAAACAAAGGCGCTCAATTTCTACAGGGCTATGACATAACCATTACTGGAAATATTCCAGTGAACGCTGGTTTGTCTAGTTCATCAGCATTGGTGGTGGCATGGATTCGTTTTTTAATACAAGCTCAAGCAGAACCCAAGTCCTACACCGATTTGGAAGTAGGCCAATTGACCTATGCTGCAGAAGTCTTGTTTTTTGATCAACCTGGAGGATTGATGGATCAATATACCATTGCACAAGGAGGCTTGCTCTATATTGATACAAAAACCACCAAATGCATCCCCCTTAAGGGGAATTTAGGCACCCTTGTGGTAGCCGAATCTGGATTAGCCAAGCAAACCTTGTCTGTTCTCAAAAAAGGACGAATTTATGGTCAAGAAGCAATTCAGGCCATACAAAAAAATCATCCAGAATTTGTGATGCAATCGGCGGTTTTAGAAGACTATGAGCGCTATAAAAAGGAAGTACCAGAAACCTATTTGCCCTATTGGTATGCCGCTGTGTATAATTATGATCTTACTTTAAAAGCTAAAAATGCCCTCCAAAATGGAGGAAATATAGAACAGCTGGGGGTGTGGATGAACAGCCATCAACGCATTTTGGAGCAACAGATCCAAAACACCCCAAAACCTATGCAGCACATGATGGAAAACGCTCGCAAAGCGGGTGCTTTAGGGGCAAAAATAATTGGCTCTGGAGGTGGCGGTTGCATGGTGGCCATGGTTTCACCAAACAATAAATCAAAGGTGATCGAAGCCTTTTTGAGTGCAGGGGCAAAAGATGCCTACGAAGTAAAATTAACATACCATACTTAAAACAAACCCTTAACCCATGAATGAAAATAAATCGCTAATAATTTTAGCTGGTGGCGCTTCCTCCCGAATGAAGCGTTCTCTGGAAACAGTTGCCTTATCTGACAACACCAAAAACATTGCCTTGCGGGCCCATAAAAGTTTAATTCCGCTAGGCAAAACCGGGAACCCTTTGTTGCACTATTTATTAAAAAATGCAAAAGCGGCTGGCTACGAAAAAGTGTATCTTATTACGAGCCCCCAAAACGAAGCGTTTAAAGATTTTTTGAATGAAAATGGAACCGAAGACTTGTCTGTTCAATTTGCATTACAACACCTTCCTGCGGGTCGAGAAAAACCGCTAGGCACAGCGGATGCTTTAGAACAAGCTATGGACCAATTTCCAGAATTAAAGGAAACCACTTTCACCATTTGCAATGGAGACAATTTATATTCTAAGCTTGCTTTATCGCTTTTGCGTACACCCAGAAAAGAACCCCATGCTTTGATTAGCTATAGCCGTTCAGGTTTGCAGTTTCCAGATGAACGCATTTCAAAATTTGCGGTTATGGCTTTAGATGATGCGGGATATTTAGAGAACATTATTGAAAAACCGGCTCCCGAAGTGGTAGAAAAATATCGCGATGCTACTGGAGAAGTTCGCGTGAGCATGAATATTTTTAGTTTTGATGGTGCGGCCATATATTCCTACATAAAGGCATGCCCTATACATCCAGAACGACAAGAAAAAGAACTTCCCGAAGCTGTGCGCATGTTTGTTAAAGAAAATCCTAAGCAATTTCTCAGTTTTCCTGTTTCAGAACATTTGCCTGATCTTACGGCAGCTGACGACATTGAGGATTTTGCTCAACTTCAATAAGTGTGAAACATTTAGGGCTGGTTTTTGGTGGTTTATTTTTTGGGGTTCTATTCCTCGGCCAAGCTCAAAACCCCTTGCCTCAACTCCTTCAAACGGCTGACCCTCGGCTGCAAGCCATTATGCAAAATGAAGAGGCGCATGAGCTACAGATTCGTTATACTCAAATTCGCCGCACTGCAAAAGGAAAACCAAAACTGAAATCATATCGCTATGGACTTTCTGGGCGACATTATTTTTATCCAGCCAGTACTGTTAAATTACCCGTAGTGCTTTTGGCGTTAGAAAAATTAAAATCACTACAACAATCGGGAATCCCCATTTCAATACACACCCCTTTCGTGGTAGCAAATCCAGAAACTAAGGAGCACATAGTGGCGCAAGACAGTAGCCATCCGAAAAACCAATTGACCCTGTCTCATCAAATCAAAAAGCTTTTTTTGGTCAGTGATAATCAGGCCTATAATTTTTTATTTGCTTTTGTGGGGCAAGATCAAATGAATAGGTCTTTGGGTCAAAAGGGATTTAATCACATCGAATTACAGCATACTTTTTCGGGCACAATTTCACTGCCTCCTAAAGCTGCATTCTATTTTATGGAAGGCAAAGACACACTTTACTCTCATTATATAAAGCCTCCAAAACCCCAAAAGAGTAAACATCGCAAAGGTTTGCATAAAGGAAAAGGTTTTATAGAAAAAGGGACGTTGGTGAATAAACCTATGGATTTTCGATTTAAAAATAGAGCCGCCTTGAAAGATCTGGATCGATTGGTGAAAACGATTATATATCCTTCTTATTTTCCAATAAAAAAGCGATTTGATCTCAGTTCCACGGATCTTGATTTTGTTCGTTTTTGGATGAGCAGAAACACCACCGAGGTAGCCGTTCCAAACTATGGTGATGATCCACACTATTGGGATAGTTATGTTAAGTTTTTCCTTTATGGCGACCAAAAAGGAATTATGGATCCTGCTGTACGCATATACAATAAAGTGGGCTTGGCCTATGGCACGTTAACAGATGTAGCTTACATAACAAATGAAAAAGCAGGTGTTGAGTTTTTCTTGGCCGCTACACTTTTAGTTAATCAAAACCAAATTTTTAATGATGATATCTATGAATATGATACTGTTGGCATTCCCTTTTTGGCGGCTTTGGGAAAGGCCATTTACGACTATGAAGTTCGTAGTAAATCAGTGCAATAAATAGTTTTATTGGTAATCTAAGATTTCGGTGATGATGAACGTTCTAACAGGTCACAGACGCAATAAAAATTGCAATTATTGCTTATTTAATCAATCCCAACTCTTTTAATCGTTGCTGAAGAAAATCCCCAGCAGTAATATCTTCATAGGCTTTGGGATGGGCTTTGTCAACACATTGAGGAAGACAACTCAAATCCATGCTGGGCACTGGATGCATAAAAAAGGGAATGGAATAACGGGGTTTATTCCATAATGCTTGGGGTGGATTCACCACCCGATGCAATGTTGATTTTAGACGGTTGTTGGTTAGCCGTGAAAGCATGTCACCAATATTGATCATCAGTTCATTTTCTTCGGCGGTAGCATCTATCCACACCCCCTGGTGGTTTTGCACTTGCAGTCCACTGCCTTGTGCGCCCATGAGCAAGGTGATTAGATTAATATCGCCATGAGCCGCAGCACGAACCGCTCCTTCTGGCGGGCTGGTTATGGGCGGGTAGTGAATGGCTCTTAAAATAGAATTGCCTGCTCCCACAAGCGGATCAAAATAATGGGGGTCTATGCCCAAATGGAGTGCCAAGGCTTGCAATACTTTTAACGCTGTTTCTTCTAATTTTTTAAAAACAGACATACCAATAGCATTAAATTGATCCAATTCAACTACTTGTATATTGGGAGGATATATTTTATGATAGGGACTTTCAGGGGGGACTTCTTGTCCAAAATGCCAAAATTCTTTCAAATCGCCCTTGGATTGATCTTTGGCGTGTTCTTTGCCAAAAGACGTATAGCCCCGCTGGCCACCCCCACCGGCCACTTCATATTGGGCTTTGGCCGACTGTGGAAGCGAAAAAAACAAACGCACTTGTTCATAAAGTGCTTCTTGGGTTTCTGGGGTTAAAAAATGACCTTTTAAAGCCACAAAGCCAATAGACTCAAAAGCATGACCAAGGGCAGCCACAAATGCTTTCTGTTCATTTGCTGACCCCTTAATAAATTGGTTAAGGTCAACACTGGGAATTTTTTTCATTGATTTTAAAACATTAAAAAAGCGAGCCCATCGACTCGCTTTTATTGTAAAAAAGGAATTTTTAGATGGCTGCTTTTGCGGGCATCCATAGTCTAAAGTTCCTTAAATAATTATCACTAGACATATGACACCTCCTTTCTACATTAAATTAAACTTGGCTGTTGTCACAGCATGAACTGCCCATAAAATTATAAAAATGTTTTGGCTATGCGTTTAGGATTTTACAATTTTTTTCAACGTGAGGCCTTGTACCAAAATGGTGAAAAGCACCACACTGTAGGTGAGGATTAAGATCAAGTCTTTTCCATCACCAATACTATCGGGCAGGTTTAAGGCCAAGGCAATGCTCAGTCCACCCCGCAAACCACCCCATGTGATGATTAAAGCTGTTTTTTCTTCAAACTGTTTTTTTATTGAAAGCAATTTGATGGGTAAAAAGACGCCAATTCCACGTGAAACCACGACCAAAATAATTACCATTAGGATGATAAATATATAGGGAAGCGCAAAGTTTTGAAGGATGGGAATAATTTCTAACCCAATGAGAATAAACAAAATAGCATTTAGGGTTTCATCCAATAGGTGCCAAAATTTATAGACATAGTCGCCCATGGCTTTTTGCAACCCTTCTTTATTTTTATCGGCATCAATATTTTGATTCATAAACAAACCCATGACCACCACGGCCAATACGGCAGAGAAATGGAAGATATGTGAAATAAGCGGTGTTAGCAACACCAAAGAAAGCGTAATGATTACCTCCAATTCAATGTGTTCGTTTTCTATATATTCAACCAATTTCATACCCAAGTAGCCCATAATAGCTCCGAGTATGATACCGCCCACCACTTCGTTAACAAAAAGCAAGCCCACACTTTGAACGGTCACATTTTCGATGCCTTCCATTTTGATGCTCAAAAGGGTTAAAAAGACTACTACACCAATACCATCATTAAAGAGTGATTCTCCGGCTATACGTGTTTCTGTTACAGACGAGAGGTTCATTTTTTTGACCATGGCCAGAACAGCTATGGGATCTGTGGGCGCAATGAGGGCGCCAAATAGGAGACAGTCTACATAAGAGAGACCCAGCCCCTCAAGACCCAGTGCCGGCTGTTGTATGAGCCAAAAAACCCCTGTGCCCACAGCAAAAGTGGAAAAGACAACCCCAAAACTGGCCAACAATAAAATGGTCCATTTGTCATGAAGCAATTCATAAACATTCACACTTATGGCTCCGGCAAATAGTAAAAAAGGCAGCATTACGTTGATAAGCAAATCGCTAAAATCAAACTGTTGGGTGAGGGATGTAGCGGCCGATAAAAACTCGGGAGACACCAAACCTCCAATTAGAACGACTGCCGAAAGTGTAATGGCCAATACCATTAGACCTATGGTTTGAGGAAGTTTTAAAATGCGTAGGTTGATAATGGAAAAAATGGCGGCCAATGAAATTAAAAACGTTGTTAATTCTAAAAGATCCATTCAGTTTAGTTTTCACTAAATATATTAATTTTTCATTTGAGAATGAAGCTTTGCAATATATTTCCCAATCATATCAAACTCTAAATTTACCAAACTACCCACTTCAAGTTGATGAAAATTGGTGTGTTGATAGGTGTAGGGAATGATGGCTACAGAGAATCTATTGGATTCTACATCCACCAATGTGAGGCTCACCCCGTTGATGGTGATGGAGCCTTTCTCAATAATCACATTTCCCTCTTTGGGCGAAAAGGCAAAAGTAAAACGCCAACTACCGGCCTCGTCTTTAATCTCCACACACTCTGCCACTTGGTCTACATGGCCTTGTACCATATGACCATCAAAACGACTTCCGGCCACCATGGCACGTTCCAAATTCATTTTTGATCCAACAGACAATTGGTGAAGATTTGTTTTTGCTAAAGTTTCTTTGATGGCCGTTACAGTATATTGGGGAGCGTTGCATGCAACCACCGTTAAACACACCCCGTTGTGGGCCAGGCTTTGGTCAATTTTAAGGGCGCCAGCCAAGTCACTTTTTAAAGAGATGTGTAAGTTTTCGCCCTCTTTTTCCAACCCCTGCACTTCGCCAAAAGCTTCAATGATTCCTGTAAACATCCGCGTATAATTAATTACATTTACAGCTCAAAAATAAGTATTAATTATAGCTTGATGCGGAATAGCGGAAAAATTAAAGTAGGCATAAGTATTGGCGATCCTAATGGCATTGGGATAGAACTCTTACTTAAAGCCTTTGAAGACAAGCGTATGTTTGACTTTTTCACACCTGTGGTTTTTGCCGATTGGGATGTGTTAAAAACGGAGCAAAAAAAATTTTCCTTTTATACCGATCTCCACGCAATAAGTTTAGATGAAAATCCACACAAATCTAAACTCAATGTGGTTTCTGATTCTAAAACCCCCTATACCATTTCCTATGGAACCGTTTCGGAACACGCTGGCAAGGTGGCTATTGCCTCATTAGAAGCAGCTGTGGGCGCTTTGCAAAAGAAGGTAGTGGATGTTTTGGTTACCCTCCCCATTCACAAACAAGCCATGCAAAAAGCGGGTTTTGAGCATCCGGGGCATACCGATTTTTTAGCCAAAAAACTCAAGGGAGAGAGCCTTATGTTTATGGTGCATGACACACTTAAAGTGGCTTTGGTGACCGATCATATTCCTTTACAGCAAGTGTCAAGTGCCCTATCTGAAACCCTCATTAAACAAAAAATTGACTTACTATTGGCCAGTTTAAAGCGTGATTTTGGATTGAATAAACCCAAAATAGCCCTACTAGGACTCAACCCTCACAATGGCGATCAAGGCGTGATAGGCACAGAAGATGACACATTGATACGCCCAGTGGTGGCAGACTATTTTGAGAAAGGGCACATGGTTTTTGGCCCCTATGCTGCCGATGGTTTTTTTGGCGCCCAACACTACAAATCGTTTGATGCGGTTTTGGCCATGTATCACGACCAAGGCCTCATCCCATTCAAAACACTTGCTTTTGGTAGTGGGGTAAATTTTACGGCAGGGCTTGAGGCTGTAAGAACATCACCCGACCACGGCACCGGTTTTGATATTGCAGGACAGAAAAAAGCAGACTGCAGCTCCTTTTTAGAGGCCTTGTTTGTGGCTCGAAAAGTGTATTTAAATCGATTGGAAAGTCAGACCATTGCTGCCGAAAAAAAAGCGGCCTCTTAGGGGAGGCGCAACAGTTCGCTAGCCGCATAGCCAATGCGCACCGCTTTGATTTCTACAGGCTCTTTTTCGTTAAGGGGTTTGTTATATATTGACCAAATGCTATCACTTTGTTTTTTCCAAATAATGGTGCTGCCTCCATTGGGGTGGCTTAAATGTAGTTGATTACCCTTTTTCTGCATGAGTACCGGTTTTAATTGGGGTGGATTTCCATCAGGAAAAAACCCCTTTATGATTTCTTGTTCAGGGATACTCCCCATATCCTTGGTTTCTTGCATCCATTGGTCAAGGGTATTTCTTAAAAACACCAATGTATCTTTTAGCGCAGGAGTGGCCGCTAAATTATTGAGTTCGTACGGGTCTTGAATTAAATCGTAGAGTTCTTCTTTAGGTTTTGGAGTGGCAAACCACCGGCCCACTCTTTCAGGCAGTTTATGCGCTTCCCAAAGCTGACGCATATTTTGCATCATGGCCATTTGTGCCCGGTAAGTATTGGGCAAGGCATTGGTGATTTCTGGATTAAAATTACGGATGTATTTATATTGACCATAGCGTATGGCACGCAAGCGATCAACAGTTTCATCAAAGCGATCGGAAGTGGCAAAAATAAATTGAGACGCATCGGTTTTGTGTATGCCAAGAAAGGCTTTTCCTTGCATTATTTTTGGCGGTTCAATTCCTGCCACAGAAAGCAAAGTGGGCGCAAAATCAATAAAACTCACCAGTCGATTTTCTTGCGCACCAGCGTGGGCGTTTTTTGGCATTTTGATCACCAATGGGACTTTAATTCCGGTTTCATATAAAGCTCTTTTGTGACGCGGGAAAGGCCCCCCGTGATCGCCATAAAAAAAGATGAGTGCATCGTCATATAATCCATCGGCTTTAAGTTGTTCAATCACCTTTCCGATTTGAATATCTAGGCGGATAAGGTTGGAATAATTAATAGCTAAATCTTTTCGAACCACTGCGTTGTCTGGAAAAATAGGAGGTACGCTAAGACTGTTGGGGTCAACTAAAAGCGGTTTGTCTGCTTGTCGCCAAATTTGTGATTCGTGGGTAATTCCAAAATTAAATACGGCAAAAAAGGGCGCATCAGTAGGGCGGTTTCTCCAATGAGCCTTTCTGCTACTGTCATCCCAGGCGGAGGGTAGGGCTTTAAAATTGTAGTCTTCTTTGGCATTGTTAGTACAATAATAACCAGCAGCTCTCAAATATTCGGTAAACATTTTGACGCCTTCCGGCACTACGGGTGAATAGCTAGGAATGTTAATGGTGGGTTCATTTTCCTTTTGGTAGCCATTGTAGGTGCGCATGTTGTGTGTGCCTAAGCTACTTGGATAAAGCCCTGTGATTAAAGCACTTCGGGCCGGTGCACAAACGGGCACGGGGCTGTAAGCATTTTGATAAAGCACCCCATCTTTAGCCAGTTGTTCTAGGTGCGGAAGCGCTACGGTTGGATTGCCATAAAACGGGAAAAAATCGGGGGATTGATCTTCGGCTACGAGCCAAATTATATTGGGTGGTCTGGAGGTGTTAGCGTTTTCTTTTTGTTGGCAGCCTAGCAATATTAAAACGAGACTAAAAGCCAAGGAAGAATAAAAGCGCATACAAGAACAATTTAATAGCTTCAATATACATTTTTTTTATAAATTTGCCCTCCAATTGTTGCAGGATGGAAAAGTTGGATGTATTTGACATTCCGTTTGTTGGTTTAAAAAATGGAATACACCAATTTGATTATCCTTTAGACAATTCGTTCTTTGAAGGTTTTGATTTTAGAGAGTTTCAGGAAGCAGCGTTTCATGTGAATATAGCATTTGATAAAAAAGAGCGAATGTTAGAATTGCACTACTCGGCAAAAGGCCATGTGCGAGTTTCTTGTGATGTGACCTTGGAGCCCTTCGATTTAGAAATGGCACCCACTTGGTCTCAAATCATAAAATTTGGCAACCCAGAGGCATCCACCGATGAGATATTAATTTTACCGGAAGGAACCTATAAAATTAATGTTGCCCAATCAATTTATGAAATGATCATTTTGGCAATACCACCCAAGTTAGAACACCCTGGCTTGGCTGATGGCAGTCTGCAATCTGATATTCTTGATAAACTCAAAGCCCTAGAACCAAAAACATCAAACGTTGGGGGTCAAAATGACCCACGATGGAACAAATTGAAAGATTTATTATAGAAAATAAAAACGCATGGCACATCCTAAAAGAAAAATCTCAAAAACGCGTAGAGACAAAAGAAGAACGCATTACAAAGCCAGCTCACGTCAAATAGCCACTTGTGGCACCACAGGAGAGGCACACTTGTATCACCGTGCCCATTGGCATGAAGGGAAACTCTACTACAGAGGCAAGGTGCTTATAGATGCTGGAGTTGCAGAAGCCTAGATTATTAGGATCTCAAAACGTAGGCTTATAAAAGCAACGCTGTTGAAATTGGTCAATTTCAATATACAATGCGATCCTTACTTTCAATCTCATTCTTAGTGTTTAAGAACATATAACTATGGTGAAGGCGGCAATTACCGGAGTGGGAGGCTATGTTCCTGAAACCATTTTAAGCAATAAGGACTTAGAGCAAATGGTAGACACCACCGATGATTGGATTCTATCACGAACGGGTATTAAAGAACGTCGTATTTTAAAAGAACCACAAAAAGGCACTTCTTTCTTGGCCATTCAAGCCGCTCAAAATTTGATTGAAAAAAAAGGAATAAACCCAAACACTATCGATTTGGTTTTAGTGGCCACCATCACCCCAGATTATCCTGTTGCTGCCACCGCAGCCTATGTGGCCTCGGCTGTGGGTGCCACCCAAGCATTTGCTTTTGACCTTGGTGCAGCTTGCTCAGGTTTTTTGTATGGCATGAGCGTTGCCATGGGCTATGTGCAAAGCGGACGCTACAAAAGAGTGCTTTTGATTGGGGCCGATAAAATGTCCTCTATAGTTAATTATGAAGACCGCACCACTTGCATCATTTTTGGTGATGGCGCTGGAGCAGTACTCATAGAACCCTCTCCAAATACCTTTGGGTGGGAAGACGAATATTTTAAAAGTGACGGAGCAGCAAGAGAATCACTTTTAATTAAAGGAGGAGGTTCGGTTTATCCCACTTCTCAAGACACCCTCAATCAAGGGTGGCATAATCTCTATCAAGATGGTAAAACGGTATTTAAATATGCCGTCTCAGAAATGGCCGCTTCCGTTCAAAAAATTATGGAACGCAACCACCTAAAGAGTGAAGAAATTAATTATCTTGTACCTCACCAAGCGAACAAACGAATTATTGACGCAACAGCCAAACAAGCAGGTTTGACCGAAGAAAAAGTTTTAATGAATATTGAACGCTATGGCAACACAACAGCAGCCACCATCCCGCTCCTTTTATATGATTATGAATCGCAATTGCAATATGGAGACAAGCTCCTTTTTGCTGCTTTTGGCGGAGGCTTTACATGGGGAGCGGCCTATTTGCGTTGGGCCTATTAAACGATAAATAATACTAAGATTTATGGATATTAAAGAAATTCAAAACCTAATCAAATTTGTAGCCAAATCAGGCGCACAAGAAGTGAAATTGGAAATGGATGATATTAAAATCACCATCAAAACCAAAGGTGCAGAACGTATAGAAGGATCTGCCCTTGTGCATCAAGTGCCTGTGGCAATGTCAGCGCCAGCAGTGGTTGAACAAGCAGTTGTTGCTGCCGAAACATCCACTGAAAAAGCAGCTGAAGCCCCTGCAGAGGCAGCCGCTCAAGATCATTTGATTACCATCAAATCTCCCATGATTGGAACCTTTTATAGAAAAGCCTCTCCCGATAAACCAGCCTTTGTTGAAGTGGGTGATGTAGTGAAACCAGGAGATGTAATGTGCGTGGTGGAAGCCATGAAACTTTTCAATGAAATTGAATCAGAAGTTAGCGGAAAAATTGTTAAGATCTTAGCAGATGACGCCACCCCCATTGAGTTTGATCAACCCTTATTTGTGATCGATCCCTCTTAAATAGAACATCATGTTTAAAAAAATATTAATTGCCAACAGGGGAGAAATCGCTATGCGATTGATTCGAACCTGTAAAGAAATGGGCATCAAAACGGTGGCAGTATATTCAAAGGCCGACGAAGAAAGTTTACACGTTCGTTTTGCCGATGAAGCCGTGTGTATTGGTCCGGCACCTAGTGGGGAGTCTTATTTAAAAATGGCCAATATTATTGCCGCGGCCGAAATTACTAATGCTGATGCCATACATCCTGGATATGGTTTTTTATCTGAAAACGCCAAATTTTCTAAAATTTGTGAAGAACACGAGATAAAATTCATTGGAGCTTCTGCCGAGATGATCGATAAAATGGGCGACAAGGCCACTGCAAAAGCCACTATGAAAGCTGCTGGAGTGCCTACCGTTCCCGGTTCGGAAGGCATAATTCCCTCATTTAAAGATTGTCAACGTTTGGCGAAAGAAGTGGGCTATCCGGTAATGCTAAAAGCCACTGCCGGAGGCGGAGGAAAAGGAATGCGAGCCGTTTGGAATGAAGAAGATCTCGAAAAAGCGTGGGAAAGTGCCCGACAAGAATCCAAAGCTGCTTTTGGAAATGATGATATGTATCTCGAAAAGCTCATTGAAGAACCGCGTCATATTGAAATTCAAGTGGTGGGAGATCAATTCGGTAAGGCGTGTCACTTGTCAGAGCGCGATTGTTCTGTGCAGCGGCGTCATCAAAAATTGACCGAAGAAACCCCTTCTCCTTTTATGACTAAAGAACTGCGAGAAAAAATGGGAAAAGCTGCTGTGAAAGCTGCCGAGTTTATTGCCTACGAAGGCGCCGGAACAATAGAGTTTTTAGTGGATAAACACAAAAATTTCTATTTTATGGAAATGAATACCCGTATTCAAGTGGAACACCCCATAACAGAACAAGTGATCGATTTTGACTTGATTCGGGAACAGATTATGGTAGCTTCGGGCGTGCCTATCTCTGGTAAAAATTATCTTCCCAAACTACATTCGATAGAATGTCGCATAAATGCCGAAGATCCATACAATGATTTTAGACCTTCCCCTGGCAAAATTGAAACTTTGCATTTTCCCGGGGGTCATGGCATTCGCTTAGACACACATGTGTATAGTGGCTATGTGATTCCACCCCATTACGATTCAATGATTGCAAAGTTAATCACCACAGCACAAACACGTGAAGAGGCAATAAATAAAATGAAAAGAGCCCTAGATGAGTTTGTGATTGAAGGCATCAAAACCACCATCCCTTTCCATCAAAAATTAATGGAGCATCCCGATTATGTAGCGGGAAATTACACCACAAAATTTATGGAAGATTTTAGTATGGATGATTAATAATGAGAATACGTCGGTTTATATACCTTTCGTCTGCCTTTGCCCTTTTGATTCTCAAAGGGTGTTCGCCACTAAAGCAATATGGAGAAAGCACCTATGCTTGGGCGCTGCCCGAAATAGAAGCCTTTAAACAACTTGATGCCACAACAAATTATGCCCCGGGGTCCATACTGTTTATGGGCAGTTCCAGTATTCGATTGTGGGATAGTTTAACTGAAGACATGGCGCCTTTGCCTATCATTCAAAGGGGCTATGGAGGCGCTCATTTTAGAGATCTTATTTTTTATGTGGATACGCTGTTAAACGAACATGATTTGCGCATGGTGGTTTGTTTTGTGGCTAACGACATCAGCCAAAGCAAGTCTGATGAAAGCACCAATAAAATCCTCAATAATTATGATTATGTGGTGAAGCGAATTCGAAAAAAACATCCCACTATTCCTATCTTACAACTGTCTATTACTCCCACCGAAAGTCGTTGGCACCTTTGGTCACAAATCAATGCCTTAAACAAGGGTTTGAAATCGTATTGTCAGTTGCATGACAACATGTATTTTTTAGAAACCACGTCTCATTTTTTAAATGGAGCAGGACAGCCTAAAAGCGAATTGTTCCGAAAAGACAGGTTGCACTTGAATAAAGAAGGCTATGCCCTTTGGAACCGTCTTATTAAACCTGAAGTAGAACGGATTCTCGCAATTCAAAATTAAGTGTTTACAACAACTTTTCTGCAATCAAATATTCAGCAATCTGAACAGTGTTTGTTGCAGCCCCTTTTCGTAAATTATCGGCTACAATCCAAAGGTTCAATCCATTTTTAATGGATTCATCGTATCGGATACGGCCCACAAAAACAGCATCTTTATCGGCTGCTTGAAGCGGCATAGGATAGTTATTGTTTTGTGGATCATCCAAAACCACAACACCGGGTGTTTCAGACAACAAACTTCTAATAGCGTCTAATTCGAAGGCATTTTCAAAGGTCACATTAACAGATTCACTATGGCCCCCCACTACAGGGATACGAACCGCAGTGGCGGTGATAGCCATATTGGGAGTATCTAAAATTTTACGCGTTTCATGCACCAGTTTCATCTCTTCTTTGGTGTAGGCATTTTCAAGAAACACATCACAATGGGGAAGTGCATTTTTATGAATGGGATGTGGATAGGCTTTAGCTCCTTCTTTTCCAGCAGCTTCATTTTCCAATTGTTCAACGGCTTTCACTCCAGTGCCTGTAATGGATTGATAGGTTGAGATAACCAATCTTTGGATGCCAAATTTTCGGTGTAAGGGAGCCAAGGCCATCACCATTTGAATGGTGGAACAGTTGGGATTGGCAATAATCATATCGTCTGGGGTGAGTGCACTTGCATTAATTTCAGGAACCACCAATTTGATGTTGGGATCCATTCTCCAGGCAGAAGAATTGTCGATTACTTTGGTGCCCACAGCAGCAAATTTAGGCGCCCATTCGAGAGAAGTATCCCCTCCAGCAGAAAATAGCGCTAAATCGGGCTGAGCGGCCACTGCTTCTTCCAATCCAATAACAGTGTGCGATTGGCCTTTATAGGTTAACGTTTTGCCCACCGACCGTGCAGATGCCACTAACAAAAGTTCATCTATGGGAAGGTTACGTTCTTCCAATACTTTTAACATTACATGGCCCACCATACCGGTGGCGCCTACTACAGCTAATTTCATTTTTTACATTTTCGGCAAATGTAATGTGATTTAATGTAGACCACAATGCAAGTGGATTGATATTTCAATCGGTATTCAAAATGTTGCAAAACAAACAAATTGATTAGGGGTGCCACACACGCTCTACGCGTGGCCCCACATTAGAAAGCAATTCATAAACAATAGTGCCGCCCTCACGTGCCACCCATTCAGCAGTGTTTGTGGGGCCAAAAAAGACAACCTCATCACCTTCTTTACAATCGATGTCAGATACATCCACCATGACCATATCCATACAAACATTGCCCACAATGGGCGCTTTTTTTCCGTGTATACTTACAGCCACTTGCTCATGTCCAAAGTGGCGGCTAATTCCATCGGCATGCCCTAAGGGCAAAGTGGCAATACGAGCATTTTTGGGAGCCACCCAACCCGAATTATAGCCCACAGAAGCCCCCTTTAGTACATCGTGAATTTGAAGGATGCTTGATGTTAAATGTGCAATAGGTTTGAGCTTGGCATCCCAATCGGGATGGTTTGCAAAACCATAAAGCGCAAGGCCACTTCGAACGGCATCAAATTGATATTCGGGATAATTAAATAGCCCCGAACTATTAAGTAAATGAAATTGGACTGGACTTGAAAGCCATTTTTGACTGTCGCTTTTCAATTGGTTAAAACGTTCGATTTGCGTTTCACAAGCAGCCGATGGGCGGGACTCTTCACTGGCAGCAAGGTGGGAATAGATGCTTTTTATGGCAAATGCTTGAGGGTTGATTTTTGAAAAAATAGCCGCCGCCTCGTGGGGTAAAAAACCCAAGCGATTTAAACCGGTATTAAACTTCAGATGTAGCGGGAGTGGAGGGGTTGTGTTCACCTGAATTAATTGATGGAGTCGTTCTAAAATTCGATGGCTATAAGCTACGGGTTCTAAGCCCTTTTGAAGGAGTGTTTCGAGGGTGTCATAGTGGGGATAAAACACCATAATGGGGCATTTAATGCCCGCTTCTTTTAGCGCGACACCCTCAGTGGTATAGGCCACTGCCAACTGGTCAATGCCGAGTTTTTCCAGGTGTTTTGCAACCTCAACGGCTGCAGAGCCATAGGCATCGGCTTTGACGACTCCAATTAAAGCGGTGGAGGGTTTTAAGAGGCTTTTGATATACGCATAATTATGGGTTAAGTGCGAACGATAAAGATGGAGTTTATTCAAAGCTTGTTGTCTTTTTTTGAAGGTGTTTTCTTTTCAGTTTGCGTGGCTTGAAAAAAAGCAGCTCTAGACAGCGGTTCATAATGTTCTTTTTCACCCAAAAGGACTTGAGTGTCTTCATTAGTGATGCGATGACTATACTGGGCCAAATTTCCGGTTCGAGTGCAAATGGCATGCACTTTAGTAACATATTCTGCAGTGGCCATCAAGGCGGGCATAGGGCCAAAAGGTTGGCCTTTATAGTCCATGTCCAATCCTGCCACAATCACACGCACACCGCTGTTGGCTAAGTCATTACAAACTTGCACAATTTCATCGTCAAAAAACTGAGCTTCATCTATACCCACCACATCACAGCCATCGGCCAACAAAGCAATGTTTGCTGCTGCTGGCACTGGAGTAGATAAAATTTGATTATCATCGTGTGAAGTTACTAAATGGTCATCATAGCGTACATCTACAGCCGGTTTGAAAATTTCAATTTTTTGTTGGGCAAATTGGGCTCTTTTAAGACGCCGAATTAATTCTTCGGTTTTGCCCGAAAACATCGACCCGCAAATCACTTCAATCCAACCAAATTGTTCCTTTGGGTTTACCGTATTTTCTAAAAACATTTTTGTAATTTTCTGCTTGAAAACCGACGGCTAACAAATAAAGCCCCTTCACACAAAGGTATGAATTCTGATGGCTTGAAAATAAATTAATATGATTGAAAGAATAAAAAATCAAATACAAAATCTCGCCAAAGAAATTATAGCAACTACAGACAACGGCACTCCCCTTTTATGGAAAGAAAAAGCCAAAACACTTTATGAATTATTAAGTGTTTATCATTTTTTAAGTCAACAACAAGAGCAAGATGCCACATGGGAAAGTCATAATTCGCAACTAAGAGCAGCTGTTTCTCAATTGGAAAATGTTTCTTTTGCCTCAGAAAAACCGACCCCTAAAGCGGATGAAGAAGACCGAAGTGTTCCTCCATTAATGGATACCATTAATGATATTTTAACCGAAATGCCAGACCAAGCCCTGCCGGAAGAATTGTTCCAAGAAGTAGCTCCTCCTCCGCAATTTGAAAAAAAGGAATCCCTTGAAGAAGCACAAAACGAAACACTATCCACAAAAAAAAATCTAAACGATCGTTTTTCAAGAGGACTAAAAATTGATTTAAACGACCGTTTGGCTTTTATTAAACATTTGTTTGATGACAAAAGAGAAGATTATCAACGGGTGATCCAGCAAATGATGACATATTCTACCTGGGAAGAAGCTCGAGGTTTTATTGAAGAAATAGTGAAACCTGAATACAACCATTGGGTAGGAAAAGAACCTTACGAAGCTCGTTTTTTGCAACTTGTTGAACTTCATTTTGAACTACCGGCTTAAATTTGAAATGCCCATTGCGCACTGCTTTTCATATGTCTAAATTAATTGTTATACCCACACCCATCGGAAACTTAGAAGATATTACCCTAAGAGGGTTGCGAATGTTGCAAGAGGTAGACCTTCTCTTGGCAGAAGACACTCGCACGAGTGGAAAATTATTAAAGCATTATGACATTAGCACTCCATGCGAAAGCTTTCATATGTTTAATGAACACAAAAAACTGCAATCGATTTTAAATCGTTTGCAGACGGGAACGTCTATTGGATTGCTTTCGGACGCTGGCACACCAGGTATTTCAGACCCAGGCTATTTACTTATTCGAGCAGCATTGGCTCATCGCATTCCGGTGGAGTGTTTGCCGGGCGCCACCGCTTTAATTCCAGCCTTGGTGCAAAGCGGTTTGCCCTCCGATCGATTTGTTTTTGAAGGGTTTCTTCCTCCCAAAAAAGGGAGGCAAAAAAGATTGGCTTTCTTAGCCCAAGAAACCCGTACGATAGTACTCTATGAAAGCCCACATAAACTGTTAAAAACCCTTCAGCAATTGATTGATCATATTGGTAAAGATCGAAATATTGTGATTCTTAGAGAGTTAACCAAATTGCATGAAACCACCTATGCTTTTACGCTGGAAGCTGCCCTTGCACATTTTGAAGAAAATCCGCCTAAAGGAGAACTGGTTTTGTGTTTAGCGGGTCAAAACACTTAAACCAATGATTTGGAAATCCGCTGCCCTTCCAGACTCAAATGAAGTAAACACGCTCGAGGAACACCTCCAAGTGCCAAAACTCATTGCTCAACTGTTGGCTCAACGTCAACTCACCAGCTTTGCCACAGCGAAAGCTTTTTTTAGACCACAATGGGAAGCACTATACGATCCTTATTTAATGAAAGATATGGATCGTGCTGTGTCACGCATAGAAAAGGCAATTGCAACAAAAGAAAAAATCATGATTTATGGCGATTATGATGTAGATGGCACCACCGCAGTGGCACTTGTCTATTCCTATTTAAACCCAATAGCGGAAGTACTTTGTTACATTCCCGATCGCTATGAAGAAGGATATGGGATTTCCCAAAAAGGGATTGATACGGCTAAAGCCGAAGGCATTTCCTTAATTATTGCGCTTGATTGTGGCATTAAAGCCGTCCATCAAGTGGCCTATGCAAACACTTTAAGCATTGATTTTATTATTTGCGACCATCACCAACCCGGCCAAGAATTGCCCCCAGCCCATGCCATTTTAGATCCAAAGCAATCGGAATGCACCTATCCTTTTGATGGGCTTTGCGGCTGTGGCATTGGTTTTAAATTGGTGCAGGCACTCATGCAACCACAAGGAGCCACCCAAGAACAATTAGTACCCTATTTAGATTTGGTAGCCACAGCCATTGCAGCAGATATTGTGCCCCTTGTTGATGAAAATAGGGTCTTAACCTATTTTGGTTTACAACAATTGCATCAGGCACCCCGCCCAGGGATTGCCTATTTTTTTAAGGAGTTAAAGAACAAAGCAACCGTATCCGACTTGGTGTTTAAATTGGCGCCAAGAATCAATGCTGCCGGGCGAATGGAACATGGTATTAAAGCGGTTCGTTTACTTACGGCAACCTCTCCAGAAGAGGTTAAACCTTTAGCACGCACCATTGAATTTAACAACACTGAGCGGCGTTCTAAAGAGGAAAAAATTACTCAAGAAGCGCTTGCCCAAGTGGACCAAAGCTCAGAAGTATATACCTCAGTAGTTTATGACGCCCATTGGCACAAGGGCGTTGTTGGTATCGTGGCGTCTCGTTTGATAGAACATTATTATAGACCCACAGTGGTGTTGACCCAATCGGGAGACCATTGGGCTGGATCGGTGCGCTCGGTTAGAGGCTTTGATGTGTATCGTGCGTTGGAAGCTTGTGAAGACACCATGATACAATTTGGAGGGCATAAATATGCCGCTGGGTTAACTCTTGAAACCCATCAATTGGAAGCGTTTAAAAATAAATTTGAAACAGTGGTTCAGGCGCAAATGGAACCCGAACAAAGAGTGCCACAATTGGTTTATGATCTCGAAGTGGGATTGGATCAAATCACGCCAAAAGTATATCGCATTTTGACACAAATGGCTCCTTTTGGTCCTCAAAATATGCGCCCTGTGTTTGTGACCCATCGGTGTAAAGACACTGGTGGCTCACGCGCTGTGGGTCAAGATCAGACTCATTTGCGGTTAGAATTAACGGATCCTTCAGGGGCTATTTTTACCGGCATTGCGTTTAATCAAGCATCGCATTTGTTGGCGGTAAAATCACAAGACCCCTTTTCGATTTGTTATACGGTGGAAGAAAATCACTTCAACAACCAAGTGCACCTACAGCTTAATATTAAAGCCCTTCGTTTTGATTAGGCCTTTTTAACCCATTCAATTAATCGCGTGGTGGACGGGTCATGTGCCTGTGGGTTTTGAGATTTAAAGTCATCTAAAACCACAGTGGCCAATTGTTTTCCTAATTCGACACCCCATTGGTCATAACTAAAAATATTCCACAGCACCCCTTGCACAAAAATTTTATGTTCATAACAAGCAATTAAGGCGCCAAGGGTTTTAGGCGTGAGTTGTTCGATTAAGAGGGTGTTGGTGGGTCGGTTTCCATCAAACACTTTGAATGGAATTATTTTTTTTGCATCTTCAGTAGAAAGGCCTTTTTCGTTGAGTTCAGTAGCCACTGTTTCGGCTGTTTTTCCTTTCATCAAGGCTTCAGTTTGGGCAATAAAGTTGGCCATCAGTTTGGCTTGATGATCGGCATCACCATAGAGTGATTTTTTAAACCCGATAAAGTCTGCGGGTATGAGTTTGGTGCCTTGATGTAACAATTGAAAAAAGGCGTGTTGTGCATTGGTGCCGGGGGCCCCCCAAACAATGGTTCCTGTTTGGTAATCCACTACTTTACCATTTCGATCTACTCCTTTGCCATTACTTTCCATGATGGCTTGTTGCAAATAGGCAGGTAAACTTCTTAGATACTGCGTGTAGGGCACTAATACTTCTGTTTCTGCTTCCCAAAAGTTGTTATACCAAACACTTAAAAGGGCTAAAAGCACCGGAAGGTTGTCTTCAAAAGGGGTTGCTTTAAAGTGTTCATCCATTTCGCCAGCACCTTGCAATAAGGCTTCAAAATGTTTTGGTCCGACCCCTATACAAATGCTTAGACCCACTGCACTCCATAACGAAAAGCGACCGCCCACCCAATCATTCATTGGAAAAACATTCTCTTTGGCAATACCAAAGGCTTCTATTTTTTCCAAATTGGTAGAAACCGCCACAAAATGTTTAGCAATGGCCGATTCAGGTGCGGTGGTTAAAAACCATTGTCGAATGGTTTGTGCATTACTCAAGGTTTCTTGCGTGGTAAAGGTTTTTGACACCACCACAAAAAGGGTCGTTTCAGGATGAAGCCCCTTAAGACTTTCTTGTACGTGGTCTCCTTCAACATTGGAAATAAAACGCACTTCCAAATGGTTTTTATAAAATGCCAAGGCTTCAGTTACCATGGCTGGGCCAAGGTCTGACCCTCCAATACCAATATTTACAATGTGTGTGATAGCTTTGCCACTATACCCCTTCCATTGTCCAGATATAACCGCCTCTGAAAAAGCATACATTTTTTCTTTTACGGATTCAACACCGGGCACAATGTTGTTGCCGTCAACCACAATAGATTGTTTTTCTTTTTGTCGCAGAGCAGTGTGTAATACGGCACGGTTTTCGGTTTGATTGATGGCTCCACCTCCAAAATAGGCTTCAATGGCTTGGTCTAGATGCGCCTGTTTGGCAAAATCTAAAAGCAGCTTTAGGGTTTCTTGATTCCATCTGTTTTTGGAAAGATCAACAAAAAAATCTTGCCAATGCCATTGCATTTGAGCGCAGTGGTTGGGGTTGTCGGCAAAGTGATCGGCAATGCTTTTATGTTGTATGGTTTTAAAATGGTGTTCCAATTTTTGCCAGGCAGGCAAACTTTTGGGGTGTTGATTAGAAAGTGTCATTCAATGGGTTTTTCTTGATATGTAATGGTTTGGTTGGTTGGGGCTTTTTCATCAAAAGCAATGCAATCCAGCTGTTCTTTAATGGGCTGCATGGCCACCATAAATTTGGCTTTTAAGGCAGATGAAATGGGTTTGGCTTCGGGGAGTTTTTGTTTAAAAGGATCTACCTGTTTTCCATTTTTCCAAAAGCGATAACATACATGTGGGCCGGAGGTGTTGCCGGTCATGCCCACCCAACCGATAACATCACCTTGTTCAACTTTTTGTCCTTTGCGCACTTTTCTTTTATTCATGTGCAAATATTGAGTGCTGTAGGTTTCGTTGTGTCTAATGGTCACATAGTTTCCATTGCCTTTGGTATAAGAAGCTTTAACCACCACCCCTTTGGCCGTTGCCAAAATGGGGGTGCCCACATTGGCAGCAAAATCGGTGCCTTTGTGTGGGCGCACACGGTTGCCATAATAGGCAATGCGGCGTCTAAGATTGTAGCGCGAGGAAATACGACTAAATTTTACCGGAGCTTTTAAAAAAGCACGTCTTAAATTTTTGGCTTGATCGTCAAAATAATCGATGATTCCTTTTTCGGGGTCTGACTCAAACTCAAAGGCATAAAAGGGTTTGCCTTGATGCTCAAAGTAGGCCGCTTTCACTTTGTTAATACCTACCGACAGGGTGTCGTTCACAAAGCGTTCTTCATAAATTACTTTAAAACGATCGCCAGGATAGAGCCTTGAAAAATCGATTGTCCAGGCATAAACATCGGCTAAATAATAGGTTAGGGCGTCATTTACCCCAATACTTTTCATGGTTTCATAAAGGGAAGATTGAATGGTGCCCACCGCTTCCATTTCTTTGATTGTTATGGCTTTAGAAACTTTTTTTCCGTAGACACTATCTTTGAGTTGTATGATCGTATAATCTTGAACATTGGGGTGGTAAACAAAATAGGATAATTGCTTTAGGCTGTCTTTTGAAAAGAAGAGGGTGTAGGGTTTATTGAGTTGCAGTTTGCGCACATTAACACTGTCTTTTATGGCCGAAATGATAGCATGAACCTGTGGATAGTCAATACCGTTTGCTTCTAAAATTGAACCAAAAGTATCGCCCCGTTTAATTTTTTTTGTGGTGGTTTCAAAGGTGTTGAGGTTCAAGCCAAATCGCATTGAAGGAGCAATGCTAGGCGTTGTATTTTCTATAATGGGGGGTGCCTCTTCCGTTTTGGGCGCCTCTCCACAGCCCCACAAAAAGAGTACTCCAGCAAACAAAATTGCGAAACGCATCGTTAAATTAACCATCTTCCAAATTTCGCAATAGCTACCATATAATGAAACCCAATAGACAAAAAGTTTTAAACGAAATTTTAAAGGACCTTTTTTAGTCTACCACAAGACGAAATGGATGTTTTAAATTTTTAAAATTCTCAAGATCGGCACTAATAGAACCTACCAAAATATCGGCTTGAATTCTGAGGGGGATTTTGTTCTGATCATCAGAAATCCAAAGCGTAACACTTTCTTGTTCTTTAAATACCCGACCCGATTGCACCATGGGGCGAAACTTTAAGCAAGGCACTTTTCCAAATTTGGTGTCTATCGTTTCTCTCCCTAAAAACTTAAGTTGAAACACATAGTTTTCTTGGTCAAAAAACATATTAATACTAAAACTCTCGTTTACGGCTATGTCCTTTTCAGGATAAAAGTGACGGAGATAATATAAACAAGACAATAAATCTTGTGTATTGGGAGCAATTGGCAATTCAAGTTGTTCCTTTTTCTTTTTATCGTTGATGTGTGCCTTTTGGGTAGTATGGTCAAATAGAATTTCAAGGTCTTTGGTATAGCCTCCTTCGTCTATGTTTCGTATAAACTTATAGGGGCGTCCGTTTTGGGCATCAAAGTAGGTTTCATAGTGGTCTTCTACCTTAAAAAACCAACGTGCCAGTCCAGTGGTGCGTCCATACCCTTTTGCATGGAAAACGTCTTTGCCGTCAAAAATTTCTTTTTGCAAAGAAAGGGTGGCATAGCTGGCGTTAAAAATGCCATAGTGAATTCGAAATTCAAACCACTCTCCATCTTTAAAGGGGGGCGGGGGTTGTATGTCACCGCCCCCCTGTTGAGGAGCAAATGCGCTTATTAGAAAAATGAATCCTACAAAAATTCCTTTCTTAATCATGAGGCAAAAATAAACATTCGCCTTTGTGTAGCTGTTAAATTTAAATTAAAAACGTTCGTCATTAGGATGCCAAAAGTTTTAATGAAGTAAAAATTTTCTTTCCCTTTGCAGGACCAAATAAGGCCATTATTTCTTTTTCGGAAGCTGCTTTAATCCCTTTTAAGGATTTAAATTCCTTAAGCAATTGTGCCTGTGTGGCGGGGCCAATACCAGGGAGTTGATCCATTTGAGATTGCAGGCCGCCTTTGCTGCGTTTGTTGCGATGAAAACGAATACCGAAGCGGTGGGCTTCATCGCGTGCACGTTGGATAATTTTTAAGGTTTCTGACTTTTTATCGATGTAGAGCGGAATAGGGTCTTCTGGAAAAAAGATTTCTTCCAATCGTTTGGCAATTCCAATAATGGCAATTTTTCCCCTAAGCCCCAAAAGATCTAAACTTTTTAGCGCCGAAGAAAGTTGTCCTTTGCCCCCATCAATCACTATGAGTTGAGGCAAAGAGGCATCTTCTTCCATCAGACGTTTGTAGCGTCTAAAAACGACCTCTTCCATTGAGGCAAAATCGTTGGGCCCGTCCACCGATTTGATATTAAAATGGCGGTATTCTTTTTTACTAGGCTTACCGTTTTTAAACACCACACAAGCGGCCACTGGATTGGACCCTTGCAAATTAGAATTGTCAAAACATTCGATATGGTATGGCGGAGCAGACAAGCGAAGGTCAGACTGCATTTGAGCCATAATGCGTTTTACGTGCCGCTCTGGATCCACCATTTTCATTTGCTTGAATTGCTCAATACGATAAAACTTGGCGTTGTGTAGCGATAATTCAACAAGCTTTTTTTTATCGCCCTGTTGAGGCACGAAAATTTTGTAAGACGCTCCCAAGGCAACCGCATGGGAACAATAGATTTCCTTGGCCGAACTGTCAAAACGCTGCTGCAACTCTACAATGGCCAATTCGAGCAACTGCTCGTCGGTTTCGTCTAATTTTTTTTTCAACTCTAAGGTGTGAGATCGCACAATGGCTCCATGGGCAATTTGAAGGTAGTTGATATAGGCGTGAGATTCATCCGAAAAAAGGGCAAACACATCGGCATTGTTTATTTTGGGATGCACCACAGTGGATTTGGCTTGGTAATTTTTAAGCACATCAATTTTTTCTTTTATTTGTTGGGCTTTTTCAAAGGCCAGTGCTTCGGCATGGCTTTTCATTTGTTTGTCAAAAGTGGCTAAAGAGGCTTTAAAATCTCCTTTAATAATGTGCCTAATTGCTTTAATATTTTCATCGTACACCGATTGATCTAATTTTTCTTCGCAGGGGCCCAAACAATTGCCCAAATGATAATCTAAACAGACCTTGAATTTTTGCGCTTTTATT
>CAZTYX010000010.1:0-32925 GCA_964617385.1 uncultured Flavobacteriaceae bacterium
GTATTTGTGGCATCCCAAACTCAATATATATTTTGTAGCGGCGAAGGAAACCATGCGCGCAGGTTTGATTCCTCGTATTTTGGCTTATGCCGGTTCTGTTTCTATTGAACGTACTTGGCGTGAGGGTGGAAAAGACATTAAACGCTCTGTAAAAATGAGTGATATTAAAAACATTGGAAAAGCTTTAAATGACGGTTGGTTGATTTCTTTTCCTCAAGGCACCACACGCCCATTTCAACCGGTAAGAAGAGGGACAGCTCACATTATTAAAACACACAAACCTATTGTTATTCCTATAGTGATTGATGGCTTTCGAAGGTCTTTTGATAAAAAGGGGTTGCTTATAAAAAAGAGAGGCATCCTTCAATCTATGGTGATTAAGCCTCCCATGGAATTTGACTATGACAAGGAGACGCCTGAAAAAATCATCGAAAAAATTCAATACGCCATTGAACAACACCCTTCCTTTTTAAAGGTAATCCCAAAAGAGGAGTTGGAAGCACAACGTCAATTAGATGTGCAACGTCAATGGGATTTTGAAGATTAGATTTAGGGTATCAAAGCAGCGCAACTGATTCGCGCACCGGCAGCACCCGAAGGTTGAGAAGCTAAATCATCCTCCCCTTGATGTACAATGATGGCTTTGCCCATGATGTTTTTTGTTTCGTCTGCACAGCCAATACACCATAAGTCGGTTTTAAAATTCACCATGCCATGTCCTGAAGCATCGGCTTCAAAATTTCCTATATCACCACGGTGAAATCCAGTTTCTGCGCCCCAAGACCCGTGGTTTTCAAAGGTGGGGTTCCAGTGTCCTTGGGTTGATTTTCCATCATCCGAAGAGCAATCTGCTTTTTCGTGAAGATGGATGGCGTGCATCCCTGGAGTGAGGCCATTGATATGTGCTTCTAAAGAAACCATACCATCTGCCTCCATAAGAGTCACAGTTCCTTGGGTGGTGCTATTGCTTTTGGGGTCAAGGGTAAGTTTTATTTTTTTAACTTTTTGTAGGTTTGGGGAAGCTTTGTTGTCGTATTTAAACGTTACCGTTTTTACTTTTTCTGAAACTTCTTCTTGACTTCCTTCAAAAACTTGGACTTCTTCAGAAATTCTGCCATTGTCGTCTGTAATTATGGTTACGGTGGCTTTGGCCCCGTTTTCAGTATCGTCCATTTGGACTTCTACCTTAACTTCTTTGGTATTTTGTTTTTTGTTTTGTTGACAAGCAAAAAAGAATAATGAACTAAAAATAAATAGAGCTGTATAAATACGCATAACGAATAAAATTTTTCTAAAGTTAGTGGATTCTAAACAATTTCAAAGCAACGAAACGAGGCTTATGGGATAAAAATTTTTCCAAAGCCTTATATTTGTCTAAAATGCTTTATGAAAAACGGCTTATTTCTAGCAACTCTATTGATGCTCGGATGTAAAGCAAGTCATCAAGTGGTGGCCTTTGATTCTCAAGAAACACCAGCACCTCCAGACTATGCGCAATCTGCGTCTTGGGCGGTCTTGCCACAAGCCTATCCTCCTCAGCTAAAACAATTTTTAACAGATTCATTGGCACGTCCAGTAGATGTGTTTTACGTCTATCCCACTTTGTTGACCGATCGAAAAAACAGTCAATGGAATGCGTCTCTTGAAGTGGCAGAAGTGCGCCAAGAAGTATTGAATACACCGGTTCAATTTCAGGCTTCGGCTTGGGCGGCAGCGGGTAATTTATATGTGCCCTTTTACCGCCAAGCCCACTATAGAGGTTATTTAGAGCCCTATAAAGCAGAAGGTAAAAAAGCATTTCTTGTGGCCTATGAAGATGTGAGAAACGCTTTTCGTTATTATCTAGAACATTATAATCAAGGGAAACCCATTATTCTCGCTGGACACAGCCAAGGGAGTCATCATCTGAAAGAAATTGTCCGAGAATTTTTTGACAATAAGCCCCTGCAAAAACAATTGGTGGCGGCCTATTTGATAGGCATTAAATTGAAGCCCGATGAATTTAAAACCTTGCAACCTCTTTATGATCCAACGCAAGTGGGGGGCTACATCACATGGAATACCTATAAAAAAGGCCATTTGCCAAAAACTTATGTCGATTGGTATCAAGGGGGCATCACGGTAAACCCCATCACTTGGGACAATGCTGACAGGGGAGCTGCAACGCAACATTTAGGGGTGCTCAATAGCGATTTAAAAATATATCCAAACAGTGTGGCTGTGCAACGAGTGGACGGGATGCTTTGGGCTACGGTTCCTAAAATTCCAAAACGCTTCTGGCTTTCTTTTATTAAAAACTATCACTTTGCAGACATTAACTTGTTTTGGGCTGATATTCAACAAAATGCCCAGCAAAGAGTTTCTCATTGGTTTATAAAAAATACGCAAACCTATGACCCTTGAAGCCCTTTTTGAATTCGCCAAAAACCAATGGACAAGAGCCAAGACCGATAAAAAACACCCTTTTCGATTTTTTACTCTAGCTACTGTAAGTCCTGAAGGATTGCCTAAAACGCGTATGGTAGTCTTACGTGACTTTGACTCACAAAAATTTGAGTTTACTATATACACAGATGCACGCAGTCAAAAAGTGATTGATTTGCAACAAGAAAATAAAGCACAGTTATTTTTTTATCATCCCAAAAAGAAGGTTCAACTCATTGTAAACGCAGTTCTTCAAACACAAGACGCCCCACAAGAAATATTCTCGAGGCAACCAGAAAATAGTATTAGAGATTACACTTCCAAGCTACCTCCAGGAACACCCTTTTCTCAAGACGAAGCAATCGAATATGAAACCGATAAAAACTATTTTACACGACTGGTTTTTCATTCAATCTCGTTTGAAATACTCCAATTGGATCGAACACAACACCAAAGAGCCTTATTTACGGCTGATGAGCAAGACTGGAAGAAGCAATTTTTAGTCCCTTAAGCACTTTTTAAAAAAAGAAATTTTCGTACTTTTCAACATCGAACATTCCCGTATCGGTGTTAAAAACATATACTTCATGCAAAGACGAAAATTTATAAAAAAGACTGCTGCTGCGAGCAGTATCTTTATTGTGCCTCGCCACGTTTTAGGTGGTGTTGGCCATATTGCCCCTAGTGATCAACTTAATATAGCTGGAATTGGTGTTGGTGGAAAAGGACGCAGTGATTTAGAAAACGCTTGGGGAAAAGGGCAAGCTCGTGTTTCAGCCTTATGTGATGTCGATACTAAAGGCGATCATGGTGTATTGCGCAGTATTGAACGTTTTCCTGAGGCTAAATTTTATGCTGATTTTAGAGAATTATTAGACAAAGAAAAAGATATAGATGCCGTTACAATTTCCACCCCAGACCATACCCATGGGGTCATTGCTTCTCATGCCATGCAGAGTGGGAAGCATGTTTATGTTCAGAAACCTCTTACACACAATATTAAGGAGGCACGCTGGTTGCAAAATTTAGCGCGCAAAGAACGACGGGTCACACAAATGGGAAACCAAGGGGCTTCTAACCCCGACCAGTTGTCGGTTCAGAAGTGGGTGAACGATCAAGAAATTGGTCCCATTTCTGAAGTGTATGTTTGGACCAACCGACCCGTTTGGCCGCAAGGCGGTCAAAAACCAATGGCCAACAAAGCATCAAAGCCAGACGCTCTGTATTGGGATTTGTGGTTAGGGCCAGCCCCTGAAACAGATTATATACCCAATATGCACCCTTTCAATTGGAGAGGTTGGTGGGATTATGGCACAGGGGCACTGGGCGATATGGGTTGTCATATAATTGACATTCCTTTTAAAGCTCTTGGACTTCATTATCCAACCGATGTAGAATGCAGTGTTGGAACCATTTATGAAAAAATGTGGACCGCAAATTATTTCCCTGAAGGATGCCCCCCTTCATCCTCCGTAACGTTACATTTTGATCCTACATCCAAAAACAACAAACGGATAAAAATGGTTTGGACCGATGGCGGTATAAAACCCAGTCATCCCGACGGACTTCCCACCGATGTTGAAATTGAAGACAATGGCATTATCATGGTCGGTGAAAAAGGCATTATAACCTCAGGCGTGTATGGGGCCAATCCAAAACTATATAAACGAGGAGAGCCCGTTGTAGATGGGCATATAGAAACAGAAAACAATCTGCCAGAATTCGGACATCAAAACCAATGGATTGCTGCTTGTAAAGCGGGTTTTAATTCTAAAGAACATCAAGAATTAACCTCTTCTTTTGATTATTCAGTGCCTTTAACAGAAACCGTTTTAATGGGGAATATTGCCATTAGAAGTTATCTGCTTAGAGAAAATACAGGAAGAAACAACGCTTTCATTGGGAGAAAGAAACTCTTGTGGGACGGCGATCAAATGAAAATCACTAATCTAGAAGAAGCCAATCAGTTTGTAGGAAGAGACTTCCGTGAAGGTTGGTCACTCTAAAATCAAAATAATGAAGGTAGTTGTAACGGGGGGATTAGGTTATATAGGGTCGCATGTAGCAATCCTTTTACTTGAATTGGGCCACGAGGTTATTCTTGTAGATAATTTAGCCAACAGTACCAAGGCTGTCTTAAAGCGTATTGAAGCGATAACAAAACAAACACCCGATTTTGAATTGTTGGATTTAAAAAAACAAGCAGATGTACAATCACTGTTTGCTAAACACAACAACATTGATGGTGTTATTCACTTTGCTGCTTTAAAAGCAGTGGGAGAAAGCGTTTCTAAGCCCCTTCAATATTATCAAAACAACCTTCATAACTTAATTTATTTATTAGCGGAATTAGTCCCTCGAAAAATACCACTCATTTTTAGTTCTTCGTGCACCGTTTATGGCGAACCCAATGAGGTGCCTATAGCCGAAACGGCGCCTTTGAAACCCGCGACATCTCCTTATGGTGCCACCAAACAAATGGCTGAGCAAATCATTCAGGATGTTTGTGTTGCTAATAAAAGTTTTAGCGCCATTCTATTGCGTTATTTTAATCCCATTGGCGCCCATCCATCAGCTCTAATTGGAGAAATACCTCAAGGAGTCCCCGCCAATTTAGTTCCTTTTTTAACACAAACCGCCATTGGTAAACGTGATACGCTTCAGGTGTTTGGTGCCGATTATCCTACTCCCGATGGCAGTTGTATTCGTGATTACATTCACGTAATGGATATAGCTCAGGCGCACATCAATAGTTTGACCTGTATATGGTCTGGAAAAAATCAGAAAAATTGTGATGTTTTTAATTTAGGTACAGGAAAGGGAAATTCTGTTTTAGAACTTATTCAAACTTTTGAACGTGTTACCGGAGAAAAAGTAAATTATAAAATTACCGACCGACGCCCAGGCGATATTATACAAGCCTACGCAAACCCTGCCAAGGCAAAAAAAATACTGGATTGGGAGTCTCAATATAGCTTGGAAGAAGCCCTCTTAAGCGCTTGGAAATGGGAAAAGAATTGGCAACAAGAACAAGCGTAAATGAACAAAAAAGTGATTTGGATTACGGGAGCCTCTTCCGGAATTGGCGCAGAACTGGCTCGGCAATATGCCAGAGAGGAAAATGTTGCTTTAATATTATCGGCTCGCCGCAAAGCGCAACTTGAAAATGTCAAATCTAGTTGTGATCCTAAAACACCCATTGCGCTGCTTCCTTTTGATCTTAAAGCATTTGACAAAGCAACCAATCATGTTGACCAAGCCCTTTCTTTTTATGGCAAAGTCGATTTGTTAATCAACAACGGAGGTGTCAGCCAACGATCAAAAATTTTAGGCACCGCTTTTTCTGTGTTTCAGACTTTGGTTGAAGTAGATTATTTGGGCACTGTGGCACTTTCTCACGCTTTGTTGCCTCATTTTGTTACTCAACAAAACGGCCATTTTGCTGTAGTGACAAGTGTGATGGGGAAGTTTGCCTCACCCTACAGGGCGGGCTACTGTGGCGCTAAACACGCCCTGCATGGTTTTTTTGATGCCTTGCGCATGGAGCATGAAAAAGATGGTATAAATGTAACCCTAATCTGTCCGGGTTTTGTACAGACCAATGTTACCATTAACGCTCTAACCGAAAATGGAGCACCTTTGGGTACCGATGACCCAGGCACAAAAAATGGTTTGAACTGCACCCTTTTTTGTCAAGAAATGCGCCAAGCAATTACACAAAAAAAATGGGAAGTATATTTTGGAAAAAAAGAAAAATGGGGTGTCTATTTAAAACGCCTCTCCAATCGATGGCTGCATCGTATTGTTATGAAAAGCAATGTTAGATAACTATTAAACAATTCACTTATGAAAACAAAAACAAATTGGAATCGAAGAACAGCACTCAAGTCTATGGCGGCAGGAGCGGCTTCTTTGGCTATAGGAAAAACCGCCTATGCCTCGCCCAAAACTGATGAAAATATGAAAACAAACTTAAAAGGTAATATCAATCACTCGGTATGCAAATGGTGCTTTGGTAACATTCCATTAGAAGAATTTGCTCCCAAAGTTAAAGAAATGGGTTTGATGGGTATAGACCTTATAGGCCCAGAAGGCTGGGATGTGCTAAAAGCCAATGGTTTAGAAAGCACAATGAGTAATGGTGCCGAGCTCAATTTGGTAGATGGTTTTAATGACCCAAAGTTTCATGATGCTCTTGTGAAACGTTATGAAGAGCATATTGATTTGGTAGCCAAAGCGGGATTTAAAAATTTAATTTGTTTTAGTGGCAACAGAAGAGGTATGGATGATGAAGTTGGATTAAAAAATTGTATTACAGGACTTAAACGAATTTTGGGTCGCGCCGAAAGAAGAGGGGTTGTTCTCCATATGGAGTTGCTAAACTCAAAAATTGACCACAAAGACTATATGTGTGACAAATCCAACTGGGGAATTGAATTATGCAAGGCTTTAGATTCAGACAACTTTAAGTTGCTCTACGATATATATCACATGCAAATTGATGAAGGTGATGTAATCCGAACCATTCAAGAATCGCACCAATATTTTGGACATTATCATACCGCTGGTGTTCCCGGACGTCATGAAATTGAAGAACAACAGGAGCTTTATTACCCTGCCATTATGCAAGCAATTGTAGACACTGGTTTTAAAGGTGTTGTGGCACAAGAGTTTATCCCAGCCAATCGGACCAATGACGGCTTGGACTCTTTGTCTAAAGCGGTGGCTAGTTGCGATGTATAGTGTAAAAGTAGATTTCTTTCTAAATTAGAAATTCACTCATAAAAAAACCCTTACGGATTCGTAAGGGTTTTTCTTTGAAATAAACTTTATGTTAATTCACTCGCATTTCTGCTCTTCGATTAATTTGAGCTCTGCGGTTATTTTTTCTACCTTGAATAGTGTCATTGGAATCGACAGGTCTGTTTTCACCATATCCTACTGTTTGTAGTCTAGTAGCGTCGACGCCTTTTCCTACCAAATAAGCTTTTACAGCGTTTGCACGTCTTTCAGAAAGGGCTTGGTTATAACTTTCGCTACCGTCACTAGAGGCGTGCCCCTCAATCGTAATGCTAGCCCCGGGATATTGGCCAAGTAAACTGACTAATTCATCAAGATTTTTGGCATAACCTGTTCTAACCGTAGCATTGCTGCTAGAGAAAAGAATTCTTCCTTTTTCACTATTTATGAAGTTGATTAAAGCAGTAGGCTCCATTTTTTCAGGACAACCATTGTTGGAAGCAGGTCCTGCTTCGGTTGGACATCCATCCACATTATCTGCCACGCCATCATTGTCTGCATCTCCCCAAGGGCAACCGCCATTGGCTGCATCACCAGCAACTTCAGGGCAACGATCTTCATTATCGGCCACACCATCATTGTCAGAATCGGGACATCCGTTCATAGCCGCTGTACCGGGTGTATTAGGGCATGCATCGTCGGCATCGACAATACCGTCACCATCAGAATCAGGACAGCCCTGCAACGCTTCAGTGCCCGCTTCTTCAGGACATTTGTCTTTATTGTCTGGAATACCATCTCCATCTGTATCTGGACAACCTTCAAATTCTTTAAGTCCAGGAATATCGGGACACAAATCCTTTTGATCGGACACACCGTCTTTATCGGCATCACCAGCACCAAAGTTATAGCTAAGCCCGATCACATGTTGAAGGTGTTTGTACGAATGCGATTCATAAGCAGAGCGATAAGATGTGCTTGCGTTTATAGCCCAATGATCATTTAAAAAGAAATTGGCTCCAACCCCTCCAAGAATGGTTTTCGAAGTTTCTCTAGAGGGTAAAAAACCATAGCCCCCTTTGCTGTTTTGTTCGCCAATTTTGGTAAGACCAAAACCAGCAAATAGGTAAGGCATTACGTTACCTTCGCTGATATTGTATTTTATAATTCCATCTAAGGAAGTATAATCTAGTTTTGCATTGTTGTTTTCTACATTGTTTAAGGCCATTTGCACACCCACGGAAATTCCGGAATTGAGGTAACGTGATAGGCTTAATGCTGGCAAACCAAAATTGGTTCCCTTATCAACGTTTTCGCCTTGTAAGTTAATGAGATCTGCACCAACAGATATAGCCCAAGGGTTTTCAGCATTTTGTCCAAAAGCAGTTAAACTGAAAAAAAGGAGGGCGTAGGTAGTGGTTAGGTAAGAAATGATTTTTTTCATGATTAAAATTTTACGTATCAACAAATATAAAAAAATTCAACAAAAAAATTATTTGTAAAAGGTTGAAATATTGATGATAATAAAAAAACCCAAAAATCGGTTAGTACCAATCTTTGGGTTTGCTATTCAGTGCAATAAATGCTAGACTATTTCTGGCACTTCAAATCCTTCTCTGTAATTTCTAGAAAGCATTTTGTCTGCTTCAGGATCGTTCACAAATTTTTCAGCTTCTGGATTGAAAGTCAACACTTTTCCGGTGCGGTAGGCAATATTGCCTAAATGTGCCAAGCCCGAAGACAAATGACCGGTTTCAATGGGCCCATTTAAGAGGCTTGCATCATGACTGCGCACTGCTTCAATGAAGTTTTGAAAATGTCCATCCGTTCCACCACTGCCTCGATCCATTCCTGAGGCTTCCATTGCGCCATCATCACCCGATTTTCCTGGTGTTCTGTCTTGTCCTAAATAAGTTTTGTATTTGCTGTATCCTTCAACCACCAAAATACCTTTGTCTCCATAGAAAATATTTCCTACAGTAGCTCCGTCTTCGGTATTGGTACACCAAGGGCGTACTTCAAATTGAATGATTTTCTTTTCTTCTGGATAATGATAAACAGAGGTTAATACTTCGGGCACTTCTTTGCAGTCGTCCCACAAAAACTTACCGCCCATAGAGGTAATTTTAGTGGGTAGTCCCACATCCAATCCCCACATGCATAGGTCTGTTTCATGAATACCTTGGTTTCCAACATCCCCATTTCCATAATCCCAATGCCAGTGCCAATTATAATGTACAAGATTGCGTGTAAAAGGTCTTTTAGGAGCAGGGCCTGTCCATAAATCATAATCTATACCATTGGGAACGGCAGAAAATCCTTTGTCGCCAATGTCTGCTCGCCAACGAAACACCAATCCTCGAGCCATGTAAACTCTTCCTATGTAGCCATCACGCATAAGTTCAATGGCTTCGTTTATTGCTGGAGAGCTGCGAAGCTGCACCCCGTGCTGAACAATACGATCATATTTTTGAGCCGCTTCCACCATTTTTCGTCCTTCCCACAAATTGTGTGAGCCGGGTTTTTCGACATATACGTCTTTGCCCGCTTGACAGGCCCAAATAACGGAAAGAGCATGCCAATGGTTGGGCGAGGCAATACTCACCACATCAATGTCTTTATCATCCATAACATTTCTGAGGTCTTGGACTAAGGCTACACTTTTATTGTATTTTTCGCTAAACTCTTTTTTTCTTTTAGCGAGCACGTTGAGGTCAGGATCACATAGCGTAGTTACTTGAACATTTTTTTGATTCATTAAACTACTAATGTGATTTTTTCCTCTTCCGTTCACACCCAATACGGCTGCGTTAATACGGTCGTTTGCCCCAAAAACTTTTGATGATAAAATGGTTGGGGCCACAATTGTTGCTGAGCTGGCAGCAGCAGTTTTCTTAAGAAAAGAGCGTCTAGATTCTTTCATTGTTTATTTTGTGTTTGTTTAGTTTTTGAAGATAATTAAAATTTTTGGATTATGAACTCAAGGCATTTTTGCTGTAGTCGATACATTTTTTTATTTCGGTGAGCACATCTGAACCTTCGGGCGTACGATATTCATATTCCAAAGTGGCGGGAAAAGTATATTGTTGATCACGCATTAACTGGAGGGCCTCCGCAATAGGTGTTTCGCCGGTGCCCCAAGGCAAATTTTTACGTCCCCCCTCGGGTGTGGTTCTGTCTTTAACATGCATACTTTTGATATGCATATGCTTGTCTCTTATAATTTGAAGAGGGTTTTCATTACCGGCAGCCACAAAATGACCCAGGTCAAGGTTCATGGCATTGTGTGTTGACTGTTGTAATGCCACATCCCAAAAACTAGGGGTTTGTTGTTCGTGTCCATGATAAGCAACAAAAACATTTTCTTCTTGTGCCAAACGACCCAACCTGAGTGTGTGTGCATCATCACCAGGATGTTCTAAAGTGACATGGGAAGCACCCAATGCTTTGGCCGCACGCATACCAAAACGAATTTCGTCATCGCTGTTGTTTTTACTAAAAAGGGCGGGTTTGTAGGCGTAAATAGAGACTCCCTCTGCGGCATACATTTTTCTCATTCTTTCAAAGGTTTCTAAAGAAACCGTTTTTAGCCATTCCTGATTTTTTTTATTGTAGGCTTCGTATTGGGCTCTATAATCGGCCAATTCTTTGGCTTCATCTGTTGTTATTGAGTTGTTTCGTTCCTTTTTAACAAGTCCATAAAAAGCACGCCGATTAATTGTCATTTTGGGTTTACCAGCAAAATCTTCAGCTGGGTCGCCCATCATTTCCACAGCATGAACACCACAACTCTTAATGTAGGACAAGGTGGCTTCTGCGCTTTGATCTTCTAAGGCACGAAAAGAATAAGTAATCAATCCAAGGGTAACCCCTTCTACTGTCTTATTGTTTTGAAATAGATGAGGCACATAGGTGGGCACCCCAAGAGATACTTGTGGAGTAATAGCCAAACCACTGGAGGCAACAACTGCTTTTTTTAAAAAAGAACGTCTTGATTGTGGGGAAGTTGATTTTTGTTTCATTTTTAATTGTTTCTGAAATTATATTAAAATTATCGTGAGCCTCATTTCTTTGAAAGAAAAAAGTACCTTTAGTCTCTTTTTTTGGGATATGCAAAATACAAAAAATTATGTGCAAACCGGACTCCGGTGGTTTGGAAAAAAAGATCCGCTCAGTCTCGAAAATTTAAAACAAGCGGGGGCCGATTTCATCATTAGTGCACTCCATGAGGTGCCTGTGGGAGCTGTTTGGGAAGTAGATAAAATAAAAAAATATCAGGCCCAAATTGCCCAATGCGGCCTTTCTTGGACAGTAGTAGAAAGTTTGCCTGTTCACGAAACTATAAAATATCAAGGTCCTGATTTTAATCAATATATAGAAAACTACAAACAAAGTCTTATCAATCTCGCCCAGTGTGGCATTACAACGGTTACATATAATTTTATGCCGGTCTTGGATTGGGTTCGTACAGACCACCATTATAAAAATGAAGACGGCACCCTAACCTTGCATTTTGATCCAGTGGCTATGGCCTATTTTGACTGTCATATTTTAAACAGACCTAATGCACAGGAAAGTTATCATCCAGAACTAATTAATAAAATGACGGTGTTTGCACGCCACATCTCAGAGGAACAAAAACAGCAGCTAACAAACTATGTTCTGTTGGGACTCCCAGGAAGCAGCGTTGATTTTTCATTAAAAGAATTAGAAGAAAAAATGCAGCCTTATGCAGCTATATCAGCAGATACTTTACGTGAGCACTTGATTTATTTTCTTAAAGAAATCATTCCGGTGGCCCAAGAATATAATATTCAAATGGCCATTCATCCCGATGATCCGCCCTTTTCAGTTTTGGGCCTTCCACGCATTGTGAGTACGGCAAAAGATTTAAAACTTCTTTTTGAAGCCGTGCCAGCCACACAAAATGGATTGTGCTTTTGCTCCGGTTCTTTAGGCGCCGATCCCAAAAATGATCTCCTTCATATTTTAACTACTCACCAAGACCGGGTTCATTTTTTACACTTTAGAGATGTGCATTGTTTTGCTGATGGCACTTTTCAAGAAGCGCCTCATCTCTCTGGAGATCATGATATGCGTGCCCTCATGCAGGCAGCTTTGTCTATTGCGAAGGCTCGAAATGTTTCACTTCCACTGCGACCAGACCACGGTTTTTTGCATGACTTTGAAAATCATAAAACCTGTTATCCAGGCTATTCCCTTTTAGGAAGAATGCAAGGTTTGGCCGCCCTAAAAGGACTGGCTTTTGGGCTCTCATAGTTTAACGAATTCTATTATATTTGAGATTTTGACAATATGTACACAATAGGATATGATATTGGAAGTTCATCAGTGAAGATTGCACTAGTGAATGAGGCAACACAAAAGGCCCTTTGTGTGATCAATGAACCCCAAACCGAAATGCCCATCAAGGCTCTTCAGGTGGGTTGGGCAGAACAAGATCCCATGATGTGGTGGCAACACCTTTGTGAAGGCACCAAAAAAATAATAGCCACTGCCAAAATTAACGCCCAAGACATTAAGGCCATTGGTATATCCTATCAGATGCACGGCCTGGTAGTGTTAGACAAAAATAAAAAGCTATTGCGTGATGCCATCATTTGGTGCGACAGTAGGGCTGTGACTATAGGCGACAAAGCCGCCCAGGAATTGGGCGAGGCTAAATATGGAAGTCAATTGTTAAATGCCCCAGGTAATTTTACCGCCTCCAAATTGAAATGGATTCAAGAAAATGAACCAGAAATTTTTGAACAGGTGGCGTATTATATGTTGCCAGGTGATTTTATTGCCTATCAACTCACAGGTGTAATAGCTACAACCACAAACGGATTGTCCGAAGGAACACTTTGGGATTTTAAACATAATAAAGTAGCCGATTGGTTGTTGGAATATTTTGGGATTGATGCGTCTCTTACACCTCCGTTAACGCAAAATTTCACAGATCAAGGATCGGTACATCAACAAGGGGCAGCAGCAACGGGTTTGCCGGCTCATATTCCTTTGCGATATCGTGCTGGAGACCAACCCAACAACGCCTTGGCACTTAATATTCTTAATCCTGGTGAAGTGGCCGCTACTGGGGGCACCTCTGGAGTGCTCTTTGCTGTAACAGACCAACGCACGGCTAAAGAATACAATAAATACAATCACTTTGCACACGTCAATTATACCAACGAAGCACCTGTTTTAGGAAAATTATTATGTATTAATGGAGCGGGTATTCAATACAGCTGGTTGCGAAAAACGACTCAAATCGACACCTTTTCTGAAATGAATGCTTTGGCCAATGCTGTTCCTGTTGGGAGTGAAGGTTTAGTAAATTTATCTTTTGGTAATGGCGCAGAACGCATGTTTAATAATCAAACTTTAGGCGCTCATTTATTGCATCTGAACTTAAACAAACACACTCAAGGCCATCTTTGCCGTGCCACTTTAGAAGGCATTGCATTTGCTTTTTATTATGGTCTTGAAATAATGATGCAAGACGGTTTGACTCCACGTGTGATACGAGCGGGAAACGATAACCTTTTTCGAGCAGAACTTTTTTCACGAACCTTGGCCACTTTGGCTGGACATGAAATTGAGATTTATGACACCACCGGAGCCGTAGGCGCCGCCCGTGCTGCAGGCATAGAAGCAGGCCAATTTCATGAGTTTCAAGAACAAATGAACAGCCTAGATCGTGTGGCAACCTTCTTGCCCCAATCCGAAACACAACCCTATTTTGAAGCCTACCAACACTGGAAAGAAACGCTATCCAATTTTTTAAACACATAAAACAAAAAACAATGATTATTACTGGAAACCAAGAATTTTATAAAGGCATAGGAAAAATTGAATATGAAGGAAAAGATTCAGACAATCCACTAGCATTTAAATATTATAACCCCGATCAAGTTGTGGCAGGAAAAACCATGGCTGAACATTTTCGTTTTGCTGTGGCCTATTGGCATACCTTCTGTGGACAAGGAGGAGATCCCTTTGGACCAGGAACCCAACAATTTGCTTGGGATCAAGCTACAGATCCATTGCAAAGAGCCAAAGACAAGGCCGATGCCGCTTTTGAATTCATTACTAAAATGGGTTTTCAGTTTTTTTGTTTTCATGATGTTGATCTCATCGAAGAAGGGGCCACCTTGGCAGAAACCGAAAAAAGATTGCAATTCATTACCGATTATGTGGCCGAAAAGCAAAAAGCCTCTGGGGTACAATTGCTTTGGGGAACGGCCAATTGTTTTTCAAATCCTAGCTACATGAATGGTGCTGCCACCAATCCGGATTTTAATGTGGTGGCTCGCGCCGGAGCACAAATCAAAATGGCCATTGATGCAACCCTTAAACTAGAAGGGCAGAATTATGTCTTTTGGGGCGGGAGAGAAGGCTACATGTCTCTGCTTAATACCGATATGGGCCGCGAACTGGATCACATGGGGCAAATGTTAATCATGGCTAGAGACTATGCCAGAAAGCAAGGATTCAAGGGCACCTTTTTTATAGAGCCAAAACCTATGGAGCCCATGAAACACCAATATGACTTTGATGCGGCTACAGCCATTGGGTTTTTACGCCAATATGGTTTAGATCAAGATTTTAAATTAAATATTGAAGTGAACCATGCAACCTTGGCACAGCACACGTTTGAACACGAACTTGAGGTGGCTGCCAATGCGGGCATGTTGGGAAGTATTGATGCCAACCGAGGCGACAATCAAAACGGATGGGATACCGATCAGTTTCCCAATAACATTAATGATGTGACTGAGGCCATGTTGGTCTTTTTACGACAAAATGGATTGCAAGGAGGCGGTATTAATTTTGATGCCAAATTGAGAAGAAATTCCACTGACATTGAAGATGTTTTCTTAGCCCACATTGGCGGCGCAGACACCTTTGCAAGAGCGCTTTTGACAGCGGCTGATATTATGGAAAATTCAGCCTTTTCGAAGCTAAGAAAAGAACGCTACGCTTCTTTTGATCAAGGGGATGGAAAAGCGTTTGAGGAGGGTAAGCTAAATCTAGAGGCACTGTCTAAAATTGCACATCAAAACGGAACCCCTGACCGTATTAGCGGTAAACAAGAGCTTTATGAAAATATCATAAACCAGCACATTTAATGCATAAATTAGGAGGGTTCGCCCTAACCGTTTTTCTTCTACTTACACTATTACTTTCAGGATGTGGTGCCCCTAAACCCGTTACACCCCATAAAGTGGAAGAAAAAGACGGAATGGTTTTGATTCCCTCGGGCACTTTCACTATGGGCAGCACTGCCCGCATGGCTAGACCTGATGAAGCCCCACCCCATCAAGTGCAAGTGGATGGTTTTTGGATGGATAAAACGGAAGTAACCAACGCTCAGTTTGCGGCCTTTGTGGAGGCCACTGGTTATGTGACCACAGCCGAGAAAGCCCCGAACTGGGAGGAACTCAAAAAAGCCCTGCCAGAGGGTACGCCTAAGCCACACGATTCGCTATTGCAGGCAGCTTCTTTAGTTTTTAAACCTACAAACGGCCCTGTTAATTTAAATAACTATGGCAATTGGTGGCATTGGACGTATAGAGCCAGTTGGCGACAGCCACAAGGGAATGGCAGTAGCGTTGAAGGAAAAGAAAACCACCCAGTAGTGCATGTGTCTTGGGATGATGCCGTTGCTTATGCTCAATGGGCCAATAAACGTTTGCCCACAGAGGCAGAATGGGAGTGGGCTGCTATGGGCGGTGAAGAAGAAAACGAATATCCATGGGGAACTGAGGGTGTCTTAGAGGGAGCTGCCAAAGCAAATTCTTGGGAAGGTGCTTTTCCGTACAAAAATGATTTAAGAGATCAATTTTTTTATACTGCTCCCGTGGCTTCTTTTCCCCCCAATCGTTTTGGTCTGTATGATATGGCCGGCAATGTTTGGGAATGGTGTTCTGATTGGTATGCTTACGACTATTATCAAAAACTTGCCAAGCAAAAAGTGCTGAATCCCCAAGGACCTGAAAAAAGTTTTGATCCTTATCAACCACACACCCCGCAAAGGGTTTTGCGAGGGGGGTCTTTTTTATGTAATGATTCCTATTGCTCTGGCTATCGCGTGGCTTCTAGAATGAAGTCATCTCCCGATACAGGATTGCATCATACGGGCTTTCGACTAGTGAGAGATATTGAAAAATAATTTGTTTAAAGCAATAGAAAATAGTGCAATATTTTTAATTTTGTAAAAAAATGACACGATGTCATTTTTAAATAAAAAAACCCCTCTTTAGTAATGGAAATTTTGATTGCGATTAGCTGTGTCCCAGACACAACGTCTAAAATTGATTTCGTAGAAAATAACACTCAGTTTAATGCCGCTGGGATTCAATATATTATTAATCCCAATGATGAATTTGGATTAACACGTGCCGTTCAACTGCAACAAGAATTGGGAGCAAAGATTACGGTAGTAACTGTTGGAGAGTCCAATGTGGAACCCATTTTACGAAAATGTTTAGCCATTGGTGCAGACCAAGCTGTTCGAATTGATGCAGCTCCAACAGATGGTTTTTTTGTGGCGCAGCAATTGAATGCCCTTTGCCAAAAAAACAACTATGATCTTATCATTGTAGGTCGAGAATCTATTGATTATAACGGGGGTATGGTGGGTGGTATTTTAGCCACTCTTTTGGGATATTCTTATGTACCCAATTGTGTGCATTTGCAAATAGACAAACAAAAAGCTTTTTTACAACGTGAAGTGGATGGTGGTATAGAAAAACTCCAAGCCGATATGCCTTTGGTGTTGGGTGCACAAAAGGGGTTGGTAGAAGAAAATGAATTGATTATCCCAAACATGCGTGGCATTATGCAAGCTCGACAAAAACCACTTGAGGTGGTTTCACCCCAAACTGTGGAAGCTAACACCACTGATGTTTCTTTTGAAAAACCAGTGCCAAAAGGGTCGGTTCAATTGGTGGATGTTGATGAATTAATTCGGTTGCTAGAAGAAGAAGCAAAAGTCATTTAATATAGAGTTTATGTCAGTTATAGTATTTGTTGAGTCGGAAAAAGGGAATATAAAAAAGAATGGTTTTGAAATTGTTTCTTATGGGCGAGCTGTAGCCAATCAGCTCAATGTGCCACTCGTGGCTGTTACATTTAATCAAAATGATTCAACTTCCTTAAACAAATATGGTCCCGATAAAGTGATTAATTTATCGGCCTCAGAAAACGCTTTTTTTACGGCGGCAGCCATTAGTGAAAGCCTAACTCAATTGGTGGCCCAGGAAAAAGCTGTGCTTAGTCTGCTCAGTGCCACTGCAAATGGGCGTTATGTGGCTCCACTTTTGGCTACAAAATTGGAGGCTGCATACATCCCAAATGCCGTCGATTTGCCTGTGCAATTGGCCCCTCTTCGGGTGAAGTGTAGCTGTTTTAGCAATAAAGCTTTTCGATTGGTAGAAAGCAAAAAAGCACACACCGTATTAACATTGGCAACAAACTCTTTTGGTTTAAATGAATCCGAGGCTTCGCCAACCGTTGAAGCCATGCCACTGGCACAAACCAACGCATCTCTGCAGGTGACAAGTATAGAAAAAGCAGCAGCTGCAGTTAGTATTGCCGATGCCGAAGTGGTGGTTTCAGGAGGTAGAGGGTTGAAAGGGCCCGAAAATTGGGGTATGATTGAAGAACTAGCCGATGTATTAGGTGCCGCTACTGCCTGTTCAAAACCTGTATCCGACATGGGGTGGAGGCCTCATAGCGAACATGTGGGACAAACTGGAAAGCCAGTGGCTTCAAACCTTTATATCGCGATTGGTATTTCAGGAGCTATTCAGCATTTAGCTGGAATCAATGCTTCAAAAACCAAGGTGGTTATCAACAACGATCCAGAAGCGCCCTTCTTTAAAGCGGCCGATTATGGTATTGTGGGTGATGCTTTTGAAGTGGTGCCAGAACTAATTGAAAAATTAAAACGTAAAGTTTAGGTTTGAGTAATTTCTTATTTCTTTATTAACTTTAACCCTCAAATCTATTAATATGAAATTCACATATTTCTTTTCTTTGGCATTGTCCACCCTACTTTTTTTGAATTGTAAAAATTCTACACCCACAAAACAAACCACAACAAATGCTAAAGCAGAGTGGAAAGACCTGGTAGTTCCTAATTCCTTTGAGGGTTGGCATATCTATCAAGACGATGGCTCAAAAAGTGGCTGGACTGTTTCAGGAACAGAATTAACTTTTAGTTCAGAACACGCAAAAGGAACAGGAGATAAAAGTTTAATTTCGGATGAAACCTATACCAATTTTGAAATACAATTTGAGTGGAAAGTTTCTGAAGGGGCAAATAGTGGATTTATTTGGGGTGTAAATGAAGATTCTCAATTTTCGTATCCCTTTGTAACGGGGCCTGAAATACAAATCATAGACCCACAAGTTTTTTTGGGTGATGAAAAAAATCAAGTGCACACAGCCGGTGCATTATATGACATGTTAGCTCCATCCTCTCTAGAAACCCTTCCTGCCGGAACATGGAATAGTTACCACATCACGATTAATCACAAGCTGAATGAAGGCGTTGTGATACATAACGGAGTTGAAGTAACCAATTTTCCATTGCATGGTCCAGCCTGGGATGCCATGGTTGCCAATAGTAAATTTGCCAACTGGAAGGACTTTGGGAAATTTCCCACAGGTTCAATTTGTTTACAAGATCACCCAGGTGAAATATCATTCCGTAATATAAAAATCAAACGGATTGATTAATTTTATCTCGTGATTAGGTTTCTTAGACATAATAACTTACGTCTTCTGAGCGCAATTCTTTTAGTGATTGCCCTCATGATGCCCTATGGCTTGAGGTTAACTCATGCCCTTGAGGCGCACAGTGCCGTGTCTATTTGTAGTGATTTTACTGATCATCTACACGAAAAAACCCCTCATTTAGATCTGCTCGATCATGCCCTTATAAATGGTGTTGATGAAAACCATTGCTACAGGCTTATGGTTGTTTTGCCGCAGATCAATACCCCTCAAGATTATTATACATTTTGCTTTGTTGAAACCTTTGATGCTTATACGGTTTCACGTGGCCCTCCCCATGTTTGATTCCCTTTTTTAAGAAGTTGAATGCCCAAATTGATAAGGCATACCATTTAATTTTATCAAACAGAACAATCATGAAAAAATCTTATAGAAATATATTAATACCTTATGTTTTGCCAATTTTATTGGCCCTTTTTCTCACTCAATGTGAAAAGGATGCACCCGAAATGGTGAATGAAGAAGAACTTATTACCACAGTAACGCTTACTTTAAATGCCCCTAATGAAACAATGCAAAACATTCGTTGGAAAGAAGGTGGGCCGTCACCAGAAATCAATTTAAAAGCAAATGTTACTTATTCTGTTGAAATTGCTTTTTTGGATGAAAGTGATCCTGCAGATGTGGAAGATATAACCCAAGAAGTGATGGAGGAAGCAGATGAACATTTGGTTTTTTATGACAACAATATCAGTGGTTTAACCATAGATGCTGCTGGTAATGACATTAAAGACACCAATGGTGTGGCCACAGGCATTCGCACCAAATGGAGAACACAAGCGAGTGGGGAAGGAACACTCCGTGTTTATTTAATTCATGAACCCACTTCCAAAACGGCTCAAACAAGAGCTGCCATAGGAGGTGAAACCGATGTGGAAGTAGATTTTTCAGTTACAATTAATGACTAAAACGAAACTGCAGAAAAGTCTTTGGAGGGACAACTGTTTTCTTTGGAGGCTTTTCTTTTGCTTTATGATAGGGCTGTTTTATAGTCCTGAATTGCGGGCACAAAAGTGTACATTAACCCTTAGTGGAAAAATAACTGATTTGCATGATAATCATGCCCTTGGAGGGGCATTGGTACAATTAGCACCAAATGGAAAACTCCAAATTACAGACAGTTTGGGTCAATATTTTTTTGAGGGGCTTTGTCCAGGAAAATATGAACTCTTGGTTTCGCATCCCTCTTGCGACAGTCTGAGCAGAAAAGTGCTGGTGCGCAATCATGTGAATTTGCCCCTTGCGTTAGAACATCATATTGACGAATTGGAAGAGGTGATTGTGTTTGACAGCAAACAAAAAAAAGAACGTCAAACGGTTGTTTCGCAACGGCTAGACGCCGATCGATTAACGCGCTATAGCAGCCGTGATTTGGCCTCTGCGCTCAAGAGCATTAGTGGTGTTTCCACCCTTAAAACCGGTACAGGTATCGCCAAACCTATGGTGCATGGTATGTATGGCAGTCGGGTAGGCATTGTTCAAAATGGAATGCGTTTGCGGGATCAAGAATGGGGGGCAGACCATGCGCCCAATATTGATTTAAATGCTTACGAGCAAGTTGAATTAGTAAAAGGTGCTGCCGTTTTGCAATATGGAGGCGATACCCCTGGAGGGTTCATCATAATGACTCCCACAAAAATACTTCCCAAAGACAGTTTGTATGGACAAATTAACTCTATGGGCGCTACCAATGGAAGGGGAGGGGCTGTTGCCGCTCAACTCAATGGTATGCGCGCCAATGGTAATTTTTTTAAACTGCAAGCGAGTGTGAAACGTTTTGGTGATTTTGAGGCTCCAAACTATGTGCTTTCCAATACTGGGTTGCAAGGTCAAAATATTTTACTTCAGGTGGGGAGAACAAAAATCACGAAGGGTTGGGATATAAGCTATTCTCATTTTTATAACCAAATTGGAATATTACGAGCGGCCCATATCGGGAATTTGAATGACTTGGCACGTGCCTTAGAAAGTGATATTCCTTTGCGAATCAATCCGTTTACCTACACCCTTGCAGCACCACAACAAAAAAGCAGGCATCAAACCATTGCATTTCATGCTTTCCAATGGTTGAGTGAATCGGTTAGGCTGCGTTTAAATTATAATTTTCAGCACAACAATCGGCTTGAATTTGATGTGCGCAGAGGAGATAGAAGCAACCAAGCGGCGGTTGACCTTCGATTAAAGGGGCATGAGCTGACCACAAATTTGTCTTGGGTGCCCAATAGTTTTTGGAATCTTAATTTCGGTCTATCGGGTTTGCTTCAAGACCATTTTGCAAATCCTGCTACGGGCGTAAAACGATTGATTCCTGATTATTTAAAATATCAAACGGCTGCCTATGCCACCCTTACCCAAAAGCAATTTAAAAACCTTACCCTTGAATTGGGAGTGCGTTGGGATTATGTGTTTTGGGACGCCCAAAAGTATTATGATAAATCACTTTGGCAAGAGCGGAATTATGAAACCAAATTTACACAATTTGTCCAACAAGAATTTAATACTCAATTGTTGGTGCGCCCCCAATTGAGTTTCTGGAATGGGGCATATCATGGCGGAGCTACCCTGCAATGGCACCCCCGATGGAAAAGCTCATTGAGCTTCATTCAATCGCAGCGTGCGCCCAATGCTGCCGAATTGTTTAGCGATGGTTTACATCATTCTTTGGCCACCATAGAACGTGGGCACTTGAATTTAAAACAAGAAACCGTTCGCAAATTGTTGTTCGAAACAGTCTATTCTAATTCTATTTTGGAGTGGCGTATAAGTCCACACTATGCTCGTTTACTTAATTACATATACATCGCTCCTTCAGCACTTCAGCAAACCATTCGGGGTGCCTATCCTGTATGGGAATATGCCTCTACAACAGCTGCTCTATGGGGACTTGATACAGATCTTTCTATTCAACCATTTCAACAATTGCAACTAACCACAAGTGCTTCTTGGTTGCGTGGATGGGATGTATCGCAAGAACAAGATCTTATTAATATACCCCCATGGAATTTATATCAACGTTGGAATTATAAACCGGATGCTTTGAAGCGAATGCAAATGTTTATGGAAATTGAAGTGGTGGGCAATCAAAACCGCTTTCCAAACAATAATATTACGCTAAGCATGCTATCCGAAGGAAAACTTGTGGAACGCACCTTAGACTTAAGCACTCCTCCATCTTCTTATGGTTTGATTGATTTTGGAGTGTCTTTATTTTTGGGTAATTTAGACTCAGAAAAAAATAAAATCACCCTATCATGCACCAATGTCTTGAACACAACCTACCGCGACTATTTAGATCGAATGCGATTTTATGCCGATGCCATGGGGCGTTCATTTCAATTGCAGTGGGTCTATAAGTTCTAATCATGATCCAAATTTTTAAGCGTTATTTATGGCTGAAAGCCATAATTATTGTAACCGCATTTGATTTCTTTTTTTGGTCTCAAGGAAAGATCGTTTTTCGATTGACCACATTGCCCTTATTGATTCCCCTTTTTATGGGTCTTTTTTGGCACACCATTAAAACCAATCGAAGCTTGTTTTTTGCCTTGGTGTTTTGCTGGATAGGCGATTGGCTTTTGCTGTTTGACACCAAACATATACTACAAATTTTGAGCGTAAGTTCTTATCTGTTAGCACAATTTTTATTGATTGAATCCCTTCTTAAAAGAATTAGATGGTTTACTCCTGCAGCCTTTATGATGGGGGTTCTCTTTTTTGGCGCATATCTAATTGTCTTCTTTTCAAATATATACGCTTATTTGGAGGATATGAAGTTTATTGGTCTTGCTTATGGATTTACACTGAGTTTTTTGGGGTGCCTCACCATCATGCGTTTTTTTCAGCAGCCCTCCTGGCATCGCTTTAGTCTCTTTTTAGGGGTGCTTCTTTTTTCTGGAAGAGATGTGATGTTGACCTATAACAAATACTACTTTAAATTTGATTATTTTGTAATCGGTGTCGTTCTTTTTTACAGTCTTGCCTTGTATTTGATCGTTCGTTATTTTCATGAAGTAAAAGCACTTCCTCTGGCAGAGAAAAAAGGTGTTTTAGAATTTGATTGATTCTTCCTTATGCATTGAGGAAGCCTATTTGTGTCTATAGAATTTTGAAATACAATTAATTAAAATTAGTTTAGGGACTATGATTTGCAATTCATTTAAGGTTTTAAATACGCTTTGTGTTGCCCGTTTTCTGCGTAGTTCTTTTCGTAAAAATTCATTCCTTAAAAATAAAGTTCGAATGGCGCTTGTTTATACGCTATGTTTGCATTCTGGGTTTTTCTTTGCTCAAGAAGAAGAATATTCTGATGAGGCTGCTTTTTATGATGTAGCCAAAGATCCAACTCCCGAAGGGCAGTGGGCCTTTGTTCAAGAATTATTGTACACTGCGGGTTTTATGCCCGATAAAGTTGAAATTTACCAAACGCTGCCCAACAATGCCCGTGTGTACCGAGTCACTTTAGACTCCGTAACGGGAGGTTTTCTTTTTGTGCGTTGGGATAAAAAAAAACAAGAACATTATATCGCTAATAAAATGATAAATCCGGGATGGTATTACAATTTAAAAGCAGCCCGCGAAATAATGCGTAAACAAACCAACCAAGCCACTTTTTCTAAAGAAGATGTGGCCCTTCAAGCAGCAGATCAAACCAGTATAAGCGCTGATGAGTTAAACGAACTACGATCACTATACAGCGAAAAACAATTTGTTAAAGATTCTTTGGCAGAAGAAGAAAGAAAATATACCCAAGAACGCTTATTAAAAAAACAAGAGCGAAAAGAAAAGAAGACAGATTAACCTACCGTTAAAATATTTCCTTCTAACTTGGTATTAATGCATTGTAGCATGCCGTCACAACTGTCTGAGTAGCTATTGCCGTGATTAGAACAGGTGAATTCAGAGCCATCGTAAGACCATGCATTTCGGTTGCCTTCATGTGGACAGGCATTGTTAAAGGCTCGAATCACTGTTTCACTCACTCGAACCAACAGCAAATTTTGAGCGGTATAGTTCATCCAACCCCCCACTTCAGCAAGAGCACTAAAGCCATCTTCACTAAGGTCAATTTCAAGTTGATTGTCCGCAGTGGGAAGCATCATATTATCATTTTCATCATCATCTTCTGAGCTGCAAGCGGCAGCTAAGGGCACTCCAAGAACAGATAATACAATGGGTGCACATGCAGTTTTTAAAAAATCTCGGCGTTTCTCTTTCATATGTGCAAGATAAAAAATGTTTAATAAAAAATAAAAATATTTAAACAAAAAATAAATACTACTGTTTAGAATTGTATTTTTGTGCTATGAAAAAGATTCTTTTATTCTTCCTTTTTACCATAGCGCTACAAGCACAAAATACAGGAAGCCTCAGTGGGCGGATCATTGATTTGCAATCTCAGCAGCCTTTGGAAGGGGCCACAGTGTTATTGGAAGGAACCAATTTTGGTGTAATAACCGATGCCAATGGCTACTTTACTTTTGAAAGTGTGCCTACCCAAACATATAATGTTGTGGTACGTTATTTGGGGTATGAAAACCAAACCCTTTTTAATGTTATTGTGACTTCCATCGGTAACCGCCCCTTGTTTTTTGAAATGCAAGAAGTAGCCGAGGGTTTAGAAGAAGTCGTAGTTTCACAAAGTCCATTTAGGACTTCACGAGACACACCACTTTCCACACAAAGTTTTTCAGCAGTAGAAATAGAAACCTATCCGGGAGGCAATAACGACATTACCAAAGTAGTGCAAAGTATGCCGGGTATTTCTCCCTCTATCGGTGGTTTTCGAAATGATATTATTATTCGAGGAGGTGCCCCTAATGAAACAGTATATTATTTAGATGGCATTGAAATTCCAAACATTAATCATTTTGCCACACAGGGGAGTGCCGGGGGCCCAGTGGGATTAGTAAACGTTGCCTTTGTGCGTGAAGTAACCCTATCAAGCTCCGCCTTTGGTGCCGAATATGACAATCCACTTTCCGGAGTTTTAGCGTTTGAACAACGGGAAGGAAATCCCAATGGTTTTGGAGGTAATTTTCGTTTGGGTGCTAGTGAAGCAGCCCTAACCCTAGAAGGGCCTTTGTTTCAAAAAAGTACAGACGAACCTGCAAAAACGACCTTCTTATTGTCAGCTCGAAGAAGCTATCTTCAATTTTTATTTGAATTAATTGGATTGCCCATTCGCCCAGATTATTGGGACTTTCAATGGAAAATTAAGCATCAGATTGATAATTATAATTCACTTACTTTTTTAGGAATCGGCTCCATAGACGATTTTTCTGTGAAGCCACCAGACACTTTTGATGCCGAACAGCAAGCCACCCTGGAGCAAGTACCCATCATTGATCAAAGAAGTAATACCGTTGGGTTGTCTTGGAAAAGAAACTATAAAAACGGAAATGGATTTATGACCACGGCCGTAAGCACCAATCGATTGGACAATAGTTTTTCAAGATACAAAGACAACACCAAAAAAGAAGGTATCATTTTTCAAAACGAATCGTATGAATGGGAAACGAAGTTACGTTTTCAGGCCACCCAGTTTGTAAATCAATGGAAATGGTCTACAGGGTTGAATTTACAGCAATCTAGCTACCAAAATGAGTCGCTTTTTAAAGAGCAATTTTTGGATTTGACCTACGCTACGCAACTCAATTTTCTGAAGTATGGATTCTTTATTAAAGGATCACGCAAATTTTTTAGTGAGCGATTGGATGTAACTTTAGGACTAAGAACCGATGCAGACAGTTTTACGGAGGGATCTGACCTAGTTGATAACCTATCGCCTCGAATGGCTTTTTCATATGCCCTTACAGAAGATCAGCAGTGGAAATTGAATGCATCAATGGGGCGCTATTTTAAAATTCCAACCTACACCATGTTGGGCTATCAAGATCAAAATGCTGTGTTTGTCAATCAAAACGCTGCCTATACCCGCAGCGATCACTTGGTTGCTGGATTAGAATATAATGTGACTCCTGCATCTCGTTTCACTGTTGAAGGGTTTTTAAAACGATATGCACAATATCCCGTTTCTCTGCAAGATGGGGTTTCTTTGGCGAACAAAGGAGGTGGTTTTGAAGTGTTAGGAAACGAAGCTATCAGCACCGTGGGGGCTGGAGAAACCTCCGGATTGGAATTTTTATTTCAACAAAAATTAGCGAAACAATTTTATGGCGTTTTTGCTTACACCTATTTCTTCAGTAAATTTTCAGGTTTGGATGGTCTTTATCGCCCATCGGTTTGGGACAGTCGTCATTTACTCTCTTTTTCAGGGGGGTATAAGTTGCCTCGAAATTGGGAATTGAGTGCCCGCTGGCGATATGCTGGAAAAAATCCCTATGTGCCCACCAATGTTGAGGCCAGTACATTGGCTTATCCTGAAATAATTTTAGATTATGATCGTCTAGGAGAAGTAAAACTAGATCCTTTTAACCAAGCCGATATTCGGATTGATAAAAAATGGAACTTTAAAAAACTTTCCTTTAACCTCTATTTTGAAATACAAAACTTTTTGGCACAACCCAATCAAACCCCAGAAGAATATGGTCTCAACAGAGATATTGAAGGCAATGTGATTGTTCCACAGTCATTGGTAGTGGTCAATACCTCAGAGGGCAATAACACACCCTTGCCCTCATTTGGATTTGTACTTTATTTCTAAAATAAATCTAAAAATCCTTCGGGAAGGCACACTAATAATACGTTGTTATTACGATTTACTTTTTGAATAAAATCGTCGTGTACAGGAAGCAATATATCTTTTTGATTTTGACGCTGCACCACCAATAAATCTTGACCGCTGTTGTCCTGAAATCCTTTAACAGTGCCCAAATAATTTGAATTTTCAAAAACTTGAAAACCTATAACTTCGTGATAGTAAAAGGAATTTCCTTTTAAGGGGGGGAGAAGTTCTAAGGGCAAATAGACCGATTTTTTTAATAAAACTTCAGCCGTTAGTTCTGAATCAACGTTTTCTAGTTTGAGACGTAATAAATGGCTTTTGTGTAGCTTGAGCGATTGAATGAAATAGGGAACTAATCCATTCCCTGTGTCAATAAAAAGGGTTGAAAGCTGTTTGATTACCGCGGGATCATTGCTGTCTAATTTGAGCAATAACTCTCCCTTAAAACTGTATTTACCAACGAAAGTACCGAGATAAAAACAGTCTTCAATACGCATAAAATGGGTAAGGATTATGCCTCTTTATCGGCAGCTTCTTCAGCCTCGTCTTGCGATGCTTCGGGCGCTTCCTCTGAAGCAGCTTCTTCAGTAGCAGGAGCTTCTTCCGCAACAACGTTGTCGGCTGGAGCAGCCTCCTCTTGTGTCTCTGCAACAGGGGCTTCCTCCGCGGGAGCATCTTCAACAGGTGCTTCATCAACAGGTGCTTCATTTGCGGCACCATCTTCAGCGGTTGCAACTTCTGGCGCATTGTCTTGTGCTGCCTCAATATCTTCCGATGTTTCAGTAGCTTCTGCTTCTGCAGCGGCCACAGCTTCTAGTGCAGCAGCTTTGCGTTTCTCATTAGATTCTTTTTCGGCGGCAAGTCTAGCAGAACGCTCTTCGGCGGCTTCTTTACTAAGTCCGTCTACCTTAGCTTGAATTTTTTCATTCTTTTCTTGTAACCAAGCGTCAAATTTTTTATCCGCTTCTTCTTGAGTTAAAACTCCTTTGCGAAAGCCTCCTTGAAGGTGGTGTTTGATAATCACACCTATTTAGGAAAGAAGTGTTCTGGCTGTATTGGTGGGTTGTGCCCCATTTTCCAGCCATTGTAAGGCGTTGTCAACATTTACTTCCACCGTAGCAGGGTTGGTGTTGGGGTTATAAACGCCCAATTTTTCGAGAAATCTACCATCTCTTTTAGCGCGCACATCAGCGGCTACAATCCAATAAAAAGGTTTTCCTTTTTTACCGTGTCTTTGAAGTCTAATTTTTACCGGCATATCACATTAATTGTGAGGGTGCCCGACCCTCTGGTTATTAATTCTTTTTAAGGCTGCAAATATATAATTTTTTACTAAGTAGGTTTCGTTCCAATTTTATTTTTTTAAAAAAAGCACATTTTGTTTCGAAAACCCAGGTCCACAAATGTTGGAGATGGCGTTAAATATTGTATTTTTGCGCACTAATTTATTTGAGAAAATTATGCAAGTAACCCGCAAGGACATTGACTCCTTAAATGCCGAATTAACCATTCGTGTGGCTCGTGAAGATTATACGGGTAAAGTAGATGACATTTTAAAACGATACAAAAAAACAGCGTCTGTTCCTGGATTTAGAAAAGGGCAAGTGCCCATGGGAATGATCAAGAAGCAATATGAAAAAGCGGTTATTGCCGATGAGGTAAATAAACTGCTACAGCAAGAAATGGACCGCTACATAAAAGAAGAAAAGCTAAATCTTTTGGGTGGACCGCTGCCAAAGGAAATGGAATCTGATATGGATTGGGATGCCGAAGCCATAGATTTTGAATTTGAATTAGGCTTAGCTCCTAAGGTGGAAGTGAATCTCAAAGCGCTCAGCAAAGTAACACGTTATGAAATTGTTCCTGACACCAAAATGATTGATGAGCAATTGACCTATTTGCGAAAGCAATATGGGAAGCTGGTTTCTCAAAAACAAATTGAAAAAGGTTTTGAAGTTACTGCCCAGTTTAAGAATGAAGCAGCCGAATTGGACGTTATGGGACAGTTCTTTTTAGAAGATATAAAATCCAAAAAAGCCATTGAGGCTCTTAAAGGGGCTGCTGCGGGTGAGGAATTAACCATAGCTACCAAAAGCTTTTTCAAAGATGCATCTCATGCAATACAAACGTTGCGGATAGATCAAGAAAAATTTGATGCCCTTACTGGAGATTTCTCTATTGCAATTAAAGAAATTAATGAGCGGGTTTTAGCAGCCCTTGATAATGACTTTTTTGACAAACTCTATGGCCCTGGCGTGGTTTCAGACGAAAAAGCCTGTAAGGAAAAAATAAAAGAGGGATTGCAAGCACAATTGGCCCCTCAAGCCGATCAAAAACTGATCAATGATATCAGCACTCATTTGATCGAAAAAACAAAATTTAAATTACCCGAAGGCTTTTTGAAGCGTTGGTTACAAACATCTGGCAAAGAACCTTTAGATGAAAAAACAGCCGGAGAGGAGTTCGAAAAGTCTGAAAAGGGTATTCGCTATCAGCTTATTGAAGGAAAATTGGTAGAAGAACACGCCTTGAGTTTAACGTTTGAAGAATTAAAAGCATTTACCGAAGACATGGTGCGCAGTCAAATGGCACAATATGGGCAAGTGCCTGAACAAGAGCAATTGGATGGTATTGTTTCTAATGTTTTAGCCAATCAAGAAGAAACACGCCGATTGTCTGAACAACTCATGCAACAAAAGCTGCTCGATTTTTATAAAGAAAAAGCGCCATTAAAGGTTAAAAAAGTGAGTTATGAAGCTTTTGTGAAGGAGGCCTATGGCAAAGCCTAAAATAATTATGTATTTTTAAAAAAAAACCAATGGATTACGGAAAGGAATTTAAGAAATATGCGACCAAACACCACGGGGTGAATGCAATGTATTACGATAAAATTGTGAGCAGCATGACCCCCTACATTATTGAAGAGCGACAGCTCAACGTGGCACAGATGGATGTGTTTTCTCGTTTAATGATGGATCGTATTATGTTTTTAGGCACAGCCATAAATGATCAAGTGGCAAATGTGATTCAAGCACAATTATTGTTTTTGCAGAGTGCTGATGCTTCTCGAGACATACAGATGTACATTAATTCACCCGGTGGAAGCGTATATGCCGGATTGGGTATTTATGATACCATGCAATTTATTAAACCCGATGTGGCTACCATTTGTACAGGTATTGCTGCTTCCATGGGAGCGGTATTGTTATGTGCCGGTCAAAAAGGCAAACGTTCTGCCCTGCCACATGCTCGTGTAATGATTCATCAACCATTGGGTGGTGCTCAAGGACAAGCCTCCGATATTGAAATAACGGCTCGTGAAATCTTAAAACTTAAGGACGAGCTATATCAAATCATTGCGCATCATAGTGGACAAGATATTGAAAAAGTCAATAACGATAGTGATCGAGACTATTGGATGAAAGCCGATGAAGCAAAGGTGTATGGTATGGTGGATGAGGTTTTAGAGACACAAATTCAAACAAAATCAAAATAACAAATGAGCAAAGGAAATGATCTTAATTGTTCCTTTTGCGGTAGAGCCAAACCGCAAACCCAGCTCCTTATTGCCGGACTGGATGCTCATATTTGTGATCGGTGTATCGTACAAGCCCATGGCATTGTGCTTGAAGAATCCGAAAGTAGTGCACTTCCCACTTTTGAAATTGAATTAAAAACCCCTAAAATCATTAAGGCTTTTTTGGATGAATATGTGGTGGGACAAGATTTTGCCAAGCGTGTGTTGTCTGTTGCAGTGTATAATCACTACAAAAGAATCCTACAAAAAAAAGGCGAGGAGCAAGTTGAAATTCAAAAGAGTAATGTGCTTTTGGTGGGGCCCACAGGCACTGGAAAAACACTCTTGGCACAAACCATTGCTCGTTTTTTAAAAGTGCCGCTAGCCATTGTTGATGCCACCGTGCTTACCGAAGCGGGCTATGTGGGCGAAGATGTGGAAACCATACTTACCAAACTTTTGCAAGCCGCTGATTATGACGTTGAAAAAGCACAATCGGGAATTGTATTTATTGATGAAATCGATAAAATTGCGCGCAAAAGCGACAACCCATCCATCACCCGTGATGTTTCTGGTGAAGGAGTGCAACAAGCATTGCTTAAACTTTTAGAAGGCACAGTGGTTAATGTTCCGCCAAAGGGGGGGCGCAAACACCCTGATCAAAAATTCATAGAAGTAAATACAAAAGACATCTTATTTATTGCAGGAGGTGCTTTTGATGGGATCGAAAGACAAATCAATAAGCGATTAAATTTAAACGCTATTGGTTTTAAAACGGTACTTCAAAATAAGGAAGTGAACACCGAATTACTTCTACAATACATTACCCCCAAAGACGTTCGTTCTTACGGTTTGATACCTGAAATTATTGGTAGACTTCCGGTGTTAACATATATGCATCCTCTTAGCAAAGAAGCCTTAAGAGCGATATTGACACAACCTAAAAATGCCTTAGTGAAGCAATATGAAGCATTGTTTGAAATGGATGGCATTCAATTGCAATTTACTTCAGGCGCTTTAGATTACATTGTAGAAAAGGCAATGGAATACAATTTGGGTGCACGTGGTTTACGTTCGCTATGTGAAGCCATTTTGAGTGATGCTATGTTTGACCTTCCCCAAACAAACAACAAAGAATTTAAGGTGCGAAAACAATATGCAGAAGAAAAACTTTCTCGCATTGAATTGCCCAAATTGAAAGCAGTTTCTTAGCGATTCATTTCTAATAATTCTTCTAAAAATTTTCTTTTATTTGAAAGCCGAGGCACTTTGTGTTGGCCCCCCAATTTACTCTTTTTTGCTAACCAATCATAAAAGAGATTGGTTCTAGCCATATGGACTTTGGGTAAAGTTAGGGTTATATCTCTATACCGTTTGGCTTCATAGTCTGAATTTTGAGCTTTGAGCTCTTCATCTAAAGTTTGGGTGAAGGTGTCTATATCACTTGGTGGTTTGTTAAACTCAATAATCCATTCATGAGCCCCTTTGCTTTTGCCTTCCATAAAAATAGGGCCTGCGGTAAAATCAACATATTGAGCACCTGTTTTTTGTGCTGCTACCGTAAGTGCTTTTTCGGCATTGTCTATGATCAATTCTTCTCCAAAAACATTGATGTGGTGTTTGGTGCGACCAGTCACCTGAATGCGAAAAGGACTTAAAGAAGTAAATCGTATAGTATCGCCAATATCATAACGCCAAAGTCCACCATTGGTGGTGATAATTACAGCATATTGCACGCCCATGGCCACCCCATCTAATGAAACAACATCATCTTCTGAATGTGTGCCATATTTGTCCATGGGTATAAATTCATAGAAAATACCATAGTCAAGCATCAACAATAAATCGGTGCTGTTATTTTGATCTTGAATGGCGAAGAACCCCTCCGATGCGTTGTAGATTTCATAATATTTAAAATCGGCAGAGGGCAGGAGCGATTGAAATTGGGAGTGGTAGGGATCAAAATTGACCCCTCCATGAAAATAGACTTCTAGATTCGGCCATATTTCAAAAAGGTCTTTCTTTTTGGTTTTAGACAACACCCTTTGCATGAGCACCAACATCCAAGAGGGCACTCCAAGGAGCCCTGTAACGTTGTCTTGCACACTTTCTTTGATAATGGCGTTTAATTTTGCTTCCCATTCAGTCATTAAAGAAACTTTGGTGCTAGGGGTGCTACTGATCTCCGCCCAAATAGGAAGATTTTCGGTAACTATGGCCGAAAGATCACCAAAATAAATTTTATTGTTTTTGTTGTGTAACTCTTTGCTTCCAGCCAAACGAAGGCATTTTCCAGCGAGCAATTGTGAGTTTTCGTTGTTGTTAAAATATAAGGAGAGCATGTCTTTTCCTGCTTTGTAATGACATTCTTCTAGGGCTTCATTACTCACGGGTATAAACTTACTCTTGGCGTTGGTGGTGCCACTTGATTTGGCAAACCACTTGATGGGCGTATTCCAAAAAATATTTTGTTCTCCATTGCGGCACCGTTCAATGTCTTTAGTAATGTCTTCATACCGCACAATGGGCAATCTATTTTTAAAGTGTACATAGCGCTCTAGAGAACTAAAGTCATAGCGTTTTCCGATTTCTGTATCGACAGCACAGTACAGTAAATTTTGGAGCACTTGTTGTTGCACCTCAATGGGATATTTGATGAAATATTCCATCTGATGGATGCGTTTTCGTAAAAACCAGGCGGCAATGGAGTGGAAAAGGGGTGTCGGCATAAGAATTGCTATCTTTGCTCGTA
>CAZTYX010000011.1:0-23536 GCA_964617385.1 uncultured Flavobacteriaceae bacterium
CATTATTCATGTCAAAAATGAGAGAAGCCCAACTCCATTCGGTGGCGGCCACGCCAGAGAATCGACTCAGTTCTAAAAACCCTTGTGCACCCATATTGCGCTGCAAGGCATTGCGTGGAAATTGAGTGGTGTATCCATTTTTGAGCATGAGAGCATATTTATCCCAAGAGTCGAACTTTGCTTTTGTTTTTTGGCGTTGCAGGGTGGCGGGCAACATTTCGGTCACAAAAAGGTCGGCTAAAAGGTCGTTGTTGAGATCGGCGGCATCAGCCCCCATGGCCCCCATGGCGGTGGATTGAAAATGGGTTTCCAAAGCTTCTTTAAAGCCATTGGTTGTGTTTAGATAAAAATAATCGCGCTCAAAAAAATCGTTCGAAATATAGAGATCTGGATAACGATCATTATTAAAATCGCTTAGGGTGATTCCCAAACCAAAACCAATGGCACTGGTATAAATCCCTTTTTCTTGGCTCACATCTACAAAATGTCCATCCTGATTTTCAAAAAAGACGTTGCCTTCTCCATTAGGATCCGGAATATTACGTTGATTTTTAATTAAATCATAGCCTCCCACTGAACGAAGAGAGTTGTTCAATACATAGCAATCGAGATCACCATCGAGATCGGCATCAAAAAAAGCAGCGTGCACAGAAAGCCCCATAACATCTAATCCGTAGGCTTTAGATTCTTCAGAAAAAGTGAGGTTGCCTTGATTGATAAAAAGTTCATTATGACGGTTTTCACCTCCTGGTTTTCCAGATTTGCAGACATATAAATCCAATAGGCCGTCGCCGTTTATATCTGCAAAGGTGGCTCCAGTTGACCACACCCCTGAGCAGGCCACACCCGCTTGGGCAGTGATGTCTTCAAATTGCCAATTTCCTTTGTTGAGAAACAATTTATTATCTACCAAATTCCCTGTAAAATAAACATCTAATAAGCCGTCGTTATTGATATCGCCTAAAGCAACACCGGCGCCGTTGTAAAAATTTCTATAGGTATAGGGGTTAAAATCTTGGGTGTAGTTTAGCTGGTTTTGAAATTGCAATGCGGTGTCATGTCGCAATTCAAATTGCTTAAGTGGGTTTTGATGACAAGAAATAAGGAGTAGAAAAACCCAAACGCAAAGGAGTTTTTTTTTCACACGTTTATATTAAGATGTACTGATGTATAACATACTTATTTAAAAAATTAACATTGGTTTTTTAAACCGACCCTGACAATTTTGTGAGTGTGAAATTAAAAAAATGGGTCAAACCATAAAAGGAATGACCCATTTTCAGATCTAATATAAAATTATATTAATAACCAGGATTCTGTGTTAATGAACCACTACTAGCAGTGATTGCATCGGTAGGAATTGGCATTAATGTTTTATAATCTGGAGAAGCCGATTTAAATTGCCATGCTTCACCAAATTTTCCGAAACGGATCAAGTCCGTTCTACGGTGAGATTCTTGGTAGAATTCTCTTCCGCGCTCTGCTAAGAATTTATCAGCATCAACGTCTGTCCAAGCACTTGCTTTAGCTCTTGTACGAATAACGTTTACATCTGGCAAGGCCAAAGACCAATCGCCAGCGGCACGAGCAAGACCTTCTGCACGGTTCATGTACATTTCTGACAAACGCAAGATTGGAAAGTCATTACTTTTTTCGTTACGCTCAAATTGGGCGTGGCTAAATTTGTACATACGGGCACCACTCTGACGCTCAGAATCGGGAGCCAATTGATTAATCTCAGGGGTATAATCTAACCCTAAGGATTTTTGACCCGCAGAATCAAAATCATCAGCGGCCCAGTCGTTCAATGGCAATCCTGCATAAGAATATTGCTGTCCAACCAAGAAGTTTGATTTTTTTCTTACATCATTTGGATCGTCATAAGAATTATAAAAGGCCGTTAATGTTTGATATCCATTCCAAGGTTGTGAATCAAAGTTAAAAGTAAATTGAGAAGGTTGGTGTAATCCCATCATATGGAAGTTCATTCCCCCTCCTGTTGTTCCATCAAAAGGTACGGTCCAAATCAACTCAACATTATCTTGGTTGTTGGGTGCAAACATCGCAGGATATCCTACAAGCTCGTCGTTAATTAACATCGGGTTTGTATTGTCTCCAGCGTTAGCTACTTTCGCCAAGTTTTTAACTCTAGAGTTTGCCTCAGTAGTCAATTCATAAGGTCCATTGTCAATTACCCATGAAGCAGCATCTGCAGCCTCTTGGTAGCGTGGTGTACCTGAATACACTTCGGCATTGAGATATACTCTAGACAAAAAACCTACAGCAGCATATTGGTTGATTCTGTATTTCTTTGGGCTAGTGCTCAAATCGCTATTGGTTAAATCCATATTAGCGCTTACAGAAGAAACTCCTAAAGCGGCAAGAATTTCGCTTTCTACAAAGTTGAATACTTCGGCACGGCTTGCTTGAGGAGCGTCTTGCCCTACGGCAGTAACAATTTTTACGTTACCGAACACGTCCATTAAACGCCAGTAGAAAAAGGCTCTTAACACTCTTAGCTGCGCAACTTCGTTGGCAGAAAGCCCAGCCTTAGCCAATGAAGCGTTTACTTCACTAATGGCATTGTATTGGGTGTTCCAAGTATCTCTAAGGGGAGCAGAAGCTCCAGTATATTCGTGTCTGTGGATATCTAACCAAATTCCACCATCATACCAGTCACCTCCTTTTTGACCTACTTGCATCTCATCAGAAGAGACGGTTTGGATAGACCAGTAGTTATGGTGTCCAGCAGTTCCATTTCTCAATTTTTCGAAGGCAGCACCAATGTTATCTTGGACTGCTTGAGAACTACCATCTGTGGCAGCAACATCAATAGTAACTCCAGGAGCCGTTACGTCTTGTGTGAAGTCGCCTACCAAATCTTCTTCCAAATCAGTACAGGCAACCACTACCGCAAAAACAGATAGCAAACCGTAAATTGATCTTTTAAAATTTTTCATAATCAATGTTATTTTTAATTAAAAATTAATGTTTAATCCGAGTGTAACTGTTCTCGCCGTAAAGTAGTTGATTCGACGATCTACACCAGGAGCTAATACATCTCCCTGTCCAGGGTTATAATCCCCACCATCATATGAACCTGAATCTACCAAAGAAGGCTCAGGGTCAATTCCGGTATAGTTTGTAATCACAAAAGCATTTTGAACGTTGGCAGATAATTGAGCCCCTTCAATAAAGGAACCTTCATTAATGTCAAAGTTATAAGCCACTGTAAGGTTATCTAACTTAAAGAAGTCTGCTTTCTCTACATAAAGTGAACTAAACTGAGCTACTGTTAGAGTGGGCTCTGCTAAAGAAGTGTTCACAAAGTTGTATGAAGATTGGCTAGCAAGTCTGGGCTCATAGAACGCACGGAAGGTGTTTACTAAGCTGTGGCCAAAGGCTCCTCTAAAGAAGGCATTTACACTCCAGTTGCCAAATGAAACATTGTTAGACCATCCCATTTCTAGAGAAGGAATACCATTACCCGCTGCTTCAAAGTCGGCATCAGGATCGTTCCATTTGTCTTGACTAGCTACAACGTTTCCATCGCCATTAATATCAGCAAACTGAGGAGATCCATCGGCATTTACACCTACAAAGCGTGGCGCCCAAATTTGACCAATTTCTTCACCAGGTCTTACCAATAACATGTCGGTTGCGTTTTGACCAGGTGCACCTAAGTTGGCACGGATATCACCATTTTCTAACACATACTCTTCCAACGTAGTTTTATAGGTTGAAAGGTTGATGTTGGTTTGGTAGTTATCAGTAACCTCATAACCCAAGTTGATTTCTAACCCTTGAGTATTGATTTTTCCTGAGTTTTCATAACGTGTATCAAAACCATAAGTTGCAACGTCTACTTTAGTTTCTAAAATAAAGTCAGAAATGTCACGGGTATATAAATCTAAACTTCCGCTAAATTTACCGCTACCAAAGTCAAATCCAAGGTTGGTTTCAGCTTTAGATTCCCATTTTAAATCAGGGTTTGCAGCACGGGCTTGTGACGTGTTTCCTGTTCCTCCAGAGTCATATCCAAAGTTGTAAACCACTTGAGATAAACCAGTGGGGCCAGGAAGCGATCCTGTTTCACCGTATCCAACTCTCACTTTAAAGGTGTCAAAGTCTGTTCCGATGTATTTGTTTAAATCGGCTCCTACACCAAAGGCTGGGAATGTACCCCATTTGTTTCCGTCTCCTAATTTAGTAGAACCTTCTCTTCTCACAGAGGCGTTCACATAAATGGCATCATCAATCACTACATTGGCTCTACCAAAAAAGGCGATGATTTTGTTATCTGGACCTTTGTAGCTACTAGCAGTAATGAAACCAGCATTATTTAAATCCTGAGAGGCATCAATATTAAAACTATAGTCCATAGTGTCGTCTGGGAAATCTCCTAAAGAAAATCTTTTTTCTTGGTAGTTGTCCTGTTGGAACGAATAACCCCCAGTTAGGTTTAAGTTAAACCCATCTGTAGCGATGTTATATGTACTAAAGATTTCATACAATTCAAAAGAATATCTGTTATCCTCAAAACCAGCAGAACCTCTTCTGGTTGGACTTAAAGCGTTACCGCTAAGAAGAGCTGTTACAGGCACATAGGTTCTGTTGTTGTTTTTAGAAGTTTGACGAGCAGCTCTAAACTGAACATCGAGGTTGTCTGTAAGGTCATAGCCCAAAGACAAGTTGTAGTTCAATTCTGTACGCTCACCTGTTCTTTCGTGCTGTTCTGCAATAGAAACAGGGTTAAAACTGTCAAACAATCCGAATGTTTCAAAGTATCCACCAATTACGTCTCCTGAGTTCCCAGGGAAGAAAGGCGAACCATCTGTGTAGATGGGTGCAGTTGGGTTAAATAAAGTAGCATATTTTAATACAAGTGGGTTACCAAAGCTTGATTGTCTTTGTGTAAAAGATGCATTAAAATCAATTTTTAATTTGTCGTTCAAGGCTCGTGTAGAAATATTGGCTCTTGAGTTGAACTGCTCAAATCCAGTATTGATTACGATACCTTCTTTGTTTCTGATGTTGGCAGAAATACGGTATGTAGTGTTATCAAAACCTCCTGAAGCAGCAATGTTATGAATTTGAGAAATAGCACTGCGTGTTACAGCCTCTGTCCAGTCGGTGTCAGCACCAAGGTCAGAACCACCAGCGGCTAAAAATTCTTCTCTGTTCATTACATCAATACGGTTAAGAATGCTTGAATTAGAAAGTTGTCCGTTGTAAGACAACGTAAGCTCTCCACTTCGACCTCCTTTAGTAGTAACAATAATTACCCCTGAAGATCCTCGAGAACCGTAAATCGCAGCAGCAGATCCATCTTTCAACACGTTGATAGATTCAATATCGTTAGGATCAACGTTGTCTAAAGAAGCACCAACAACACCATCAACAACCACAAGAGGAGATACGTTTGCACCTACAGTAGACAAACCTCTCAAACGAATGGTGGCGGGTGAGTTAGGGTCGCCCCCTTTGTTGTAAACGCTCAAACCTGCCACTTTACCTTGTAGCAATTGAGACGCTTGGTTAATAGGCCCTTTGTTGAACTCCTCTGCTGTAACTTGAACTACTGCAGAAGTAATTTCTTTTTCGTTTTGGGTACCATAACCTGTAACAATAACTTCCTCTAGTTCGTTATCTGCCATAAGAGTTACTGTGATCTGATCTTGACCAGATACAGTTACTTCTTGGGTAGAAAAACCAACAAAAGAAAACACAAGTACATCACCATCATTGGCCGCAATGGTATAATTACCATCGAAATCTGTGCTGGTACCTGTACTAGTTCCTTTAATTTGGACGGTTGCACCTGGCAAAGGTCCATCTTCACTTGTCACAACTCCAGAAATGGATTGTGCAAAAATACCCACACTCAAAAGCAACATGTTGAGGGTAAGCAGACGATTTAATAACTTACTTTTCATTCTAAGATATTTTATTTGTTTTGGTTTTTTGCTTATTGCAAGCGGGACAATAATATTTATAAAAATTAACGTTCTGTTAACTTTTAAATAAAAAACTTAAAACATCAAACGAAAAGCTTTTCGAATTGAAAAATGTTTAACTTTGTGTATTCGCTATCGAAAATGAAAAATCTAACACTTAAGGATATTGCCGAAGCCTTAAACATCTCTATAACAACGGTTTCTAAAGCATTAAAGAACTACCCAGATGTGAGCTGGGCCACAAAAAACAGGGTTATTGCCTATTGTGAAAAAATGAACTTTAAGCCCAATGCCCAAGCCTCGTTTTTACGCACACGACAGACCAAAATTTTAGGTGTAATTGTACCCACTTTTGTCCATTATTTTTTTAGCAGCGTGTTGGAAGGCATCATCACCAAAGCCGAAGAAGCTGGCTATTTAGTTATTGTGCACTGTTCCAATGAGTCTCATGAAAAAGAGAAGCGACTGGTGGCCGCATTATTGCAGCAAAATGTGGATGGCATTTTTTTATCCATTTCACATGAAACTAGAGACATCTCGCATCTAAAAGAAATCCAAAATCAAGGCACTACATTAATTGTTTTTGATAAAACAGCCAAGTTTTTAAATTGTTCAAACGTGGTCATCAACGATCGTGAATCGGCTTATTTGGCCACCAAACATCTCATTGAACAAGGGTGTAAAAAAATAGCACACTTTAGGGGAGCACTCTTACCTCAAATTGCCATCGATCGTTTTTTAGGCTATAAAAAAGCTTTGGAAGATCATGGCCTAGACTATGACAAAAACCTCATCGCCATTTGTGACAATGCCAATGAAAAGGAAGGTTTTAGAAGCGCCCAACAATTTTATGAATTGGGTATTGAAATGGATGGATTGTTTGCCATTTCTGATTTAACAGCTGCAGGAGCTATTCGGTTTTTTCAAAAAGTGAAATTGCGTGTGCCTGAAGATATTGCCGTGGTGGGCTTTAGCAATTGGCAATTATCCACCCTAACCACACCCACCCTTTCCACTGTAGATCAATCGGGTTTTCTGATGGGGGAAGAAGTGATTCGTCTCTTTTTAAATCAAATGGAACAACGCCGCAAAAAGGAAGAAATTACTTATAACACCTCCATTGTGCCGTCCAAGCTAATTGTTCGTGAATCTTCAAAAAAGAAAAAAAGAATTTATAAATAAATGTTTTTTGATTTGACTTGACATTGGGCATTTTCAATCATCCACCTTCAAAAAACCAATGTTGCGTTGCAATCCTTTAAATCCGGTGCGTTGCACAGCACTATCTTGGAATAGTTTTTCAAAAACAACTTCGGTCATTTCTTCCCATTGGCTCTTAGAAAGATCGAGCAATGCGGCATTGGGCACAAAATCTTTTTCTTTATGAGGGGTAGCAAAACGATTCCACGGACACACCGTTTGACATACATCGCACCCAAAGACCCATTGGTCCATTTTTCCTTTAAATTCTTGTGGAATGGCTTCTTTTAGTTCTATGGTTGCATAGGAAATACATTTGCTGCCATCAATTTGATAAGGTGTGAGGGCCTGCGTGGGGCAGGCATCAATGCAGGCAGTGCAACTGCCACAATGGTCTGTGGTGGGTGGGTCATATTCGAGTTCTAAATCCAAAATTAATTCTGCAATAAAAAAAAAGGAACCCACTTTTTTTGAGATTAAGTTGGTGTTCTTTCCCAACCACCCCAAGCCGCTTTTGGCGGCCCATGCTTTGTCCATCACTGGGGCAGAATCTACAAACACACGGCCACCTACATCCCCTATTTCTTCTTGAATAAATTGCATCAATTGCTTGAGCTTCTCTTTAATCACAAAATGATAGTCTTTGCCAAAGGCATAGGAAGAAATTTTGGGGGCCTGAGAATCTTTTTGTTTTTCGTTGGTGTGATAATTTAACAAAAGGGACACCACACTTTTGGCACCTGGCACAAGAAGGCGTGGATCAAGTCTTTTGTCGAAATGCCGTTCCATGTAGGTCATTTTGCCGTGGCGCCCTTCCCGCAGCCATTGTTCTAATCGAGGGGCTTCATCTTCCAAAAATGTGGTTTGAGAAATGCCGCAGGATAAAAATCCTAAGGCGGTGGCTTTTTCTTTTATGGCTTGACTATATTTTCCCTTGGGGATCATTAAAACAGCCCTTCTTGATTGTTTTTTATACGCCCCAAGTGTTTATAAGCCAGCTCGGTCACTTCTCTTCCCCTGGGGGTACGCACCAAAAATCCTTGTTGGATAAGAAAGGGTTCATAAACCTCTTCTATGGTCTCCCCATTTTCAGAAACGGCCGTGGCCAAAGTTGTAATTCCCACAGGGCCACCCTTAAATTTATCAATCAAGGTGGTTAAAATTTTATTGTCCATTTCATCCAAACCATGCGTATCCACCTGGAGGGCTTTGAGCCCATATTGAGTGATTTGTAGATCTATACTTCCATTGCCTTTAATTTGAGCAAAATCACGAATGCGCCGCAAAAGTCCATTGGCAATGCGGGGGGTTCCACGGCTTCTTCCGGCAATTTCTAGAGCTGCTGCATGGTCAATAGCTACTTTTAAAATATGGGCACTGCGTTCCACAATGGTGGAGAGTAATTCGGTATTATAATATTCCAATCGATTGCTAATCCCAAAACGAGCACGCATGGGCGCCGTGAGCAACCCTGATCGTGTGGTGGCACCCACCAGCGTGAAAGGGTTCAGATTGATTTGTACAGTGCGGGCATTGGGACCGCTTTCAATCATGATATCGATTTTATAATCCTCCATGGCCGAATAAAGATATTCTTCTACAATGGGGCTCAGGCGATGGATTTCATCGATAAATAAAATATCACGGGGTTCTAAGTTGGTGAGCAATCCGGCCAAGTCTCCCGGTTTGTCTAATACGGGGCCTGAAGTGAGTTTTATGCCCACTTCCAATTCATTCGCTAAAATGTGAGCCAAAGTCGTTTTGCCTAAGCCGGGAGGGCCATGAAACAAGGTGTGGTCTAGAGCCTCTTCACGTTTGTTGGCGGCGGCCACAAACACTTCTAGGTTTTCCAAAAGAGCCTCTTGGCCAGCAAAATCATCAAAACTAAGCGGCCTGAGGGCACGGTCTATATCATGTTCCTCAGGAGAAAGGTGTTGTCCAGAAGCATCTAAATGTTCATTCATTTCCTCAAAGATACTTCATTCTAAACAAAACGATAGACTCAAAGAACAATATGTCCTTCACCCAACTGAGCCAACTTTTGTGGGGCTAGAATTTTTAACTTTTTACCTTTTATGACAATCCACCCTCTTTGTTTAAAACAAGATAAAATTCGAATTAGCGATTCTGTGGCTATTCCGACTAGATTAGCCAAATCTTCACGTGTCAATTTAATTTCCATAAATCCGTCAGAGGCCGTTGCGAAAAATTGGGGCAGTTCCAACACGATTTCAGCCACCCGCTGATGCATAGATTTTTGCCCTAAGGCCACAATTTTATTATCCGATCGTTTTAAATAGGTTGCTAATGTTTTGGTTAAATGAAGAGTGAAAGAGGGGTTGTTGGCCATCAGTTGAAAAAAAGCTTTTTTGGGTAAATAGCATCCTCGCACAGGCAAAATTGCCTTGGCCATTAGATTGGTGCGGTCTTCACACAAAATGCTCCGAACACCCAACAGGGTTCCGCCAGACAATATTTCAATAATTTGATTCCGACCATTCCGACAATTTTTTGAAATCAAACACAAACCTTCACAAATACAGTACACACCGTTGAGGCTTTTCTTTTCTGAAAAAATAACGGCTCCTTTTTTAAAATTAAAAGGCGTTAACTCTGCTGCTGTTTTTTGAAACAAACAACTTTTATCTACGTTTTGAAAAGGACACTGATGGCAGTTTTGGTGGGGCAAAGGGGGCATAAATTTGAGGTTAAATAAGGAATGCTTCCTCAAAAGTACAAAAAACGTACCTTTGATGTGTTGTTTAATTTTCAGCCCAAAAATCTGCTCCAACCGCCCCCATGAATCGTTGTTATCATTGCCAACTATCTTTCTCCTTTGCGCCGCATCAATATGATCAAAAAACATTTTGTTGCTTGGGCTGTAAAACCGTTTATCAACTGCTCCAAAACAACGAATTAATCACTTTTTATGACTTGGCAAAAGATGGAGGCAACATCCCCCAACAACCTAATGATCACTTTGCGTTTTTAGAAGAACCCAGCCTTGCTCAAGCATTTATAACCTTTAAGGAAGACAATCATGTGCAAGCTGTTTTTACCATTCCTTCCATTCATTGCAGTGCCTGCTTATGGATTTTAGAACAACTTCACATTTTTGATTCGGGCGTGCTCCATGCCCAAGTGCAATTTGTGTCTAAAACTCTTTATTTACAATACGATAATTCCCAAACATCTTTACGGTCCATAGCCCAAACCCTAGCCACCTTAGGATATCCCCCCGATTTGAGTCTGGGACAAAAACCCCTTCAAAAAAGAAATTCAAAAAGGCTTCTCACGCAATTAGGCATTGCAGGCTTTGCCTTTGGCAATTGTATGTTTCTCTCCTTGAGCACCTACTTTGATGCCCATGAATTTTGGATCCTACGCTTTCGGCCATGGTTTGATTGGCTGTCTCTGTTGATGAGTATACCGGTGGTGTTGGTTGCCGCACAAGATTATTTTTTGGGGGCATGGAAAGGCCTCAAAGTTAAACAACTCACCCTCAACGTGCCCATTGCATTGGGCATTGTAGCCCTTTTAGGCAATAGCATTTACTCTTCATTTTTTCTTAATCAACTAGGCTATTTTGATAGTCTCACTGGCTTAGTTTTTTTCTTACTCATCGGAAAGTTTATGCAACAAAAAGTACATTCACGTTTTAGCTATGACCGAGATTACACCTCCTTTTTCCCCCTAGGAATTGAAACCATTGAACCCGATGGCAAAAGAAAAACAGTCGCCCTAAAACAACTGAACGTAGGTGATTTAATAGCCTTACGGGTGGGCTCGCTTGTGCCCGTAGATTGTCTTTTGGAAAGTGACCAAATTCAATTGGATTATAGTTTTGTGACAGGAGAAGCAACGCCTGTAAAAAAGAAAAAAGGAGCACAATTGTTTGCTGGTGGTAAAATTGAAAAACAAAGTGGGGTTGCGCGTGTGTTAAAACCCGTGTCTGAAAGTAAGTTAACCCAACTGTGGAAACAACCCGCTTTTCAAAAAAAAGAAAAAGAAGCCTTGCCTTCTTTCGCCGACCACATCAGTCGATTTTTTACACCAACCCTTTTAATAATTGCCACGGGGGTGGGTGCGCTTTGGTTTTGGATAGATGCCAGCAGAGTAGTCGAAATTTTTACGGCCCTACTCATTGTGGCATGTCCCTGTGCCATAGCACTATCGTCTCCGTTTATTTGGGGCCACTTGATGCGGTATTTTGATCGGTTGAATTGCTTTCCAAGAAATACCGAAACACTTGAAAAATTGGCCCACATAAATCATATTGTGGTGGATAAAACAGGTACGCTAACAGACCCCAAATTGTATCGGGTTACCTATGAAGGATTGCCGCTGACACCTAAAGAATTGAGCAGTATAAAATCCATTGTTTATCAATCAGATCATCCCTTGAGCAAAGCGCTGTTTAACCACCTTAATGGTGTGGACTTTGACACCAACACAAATTGCATTCAACATTTAGGAAAGGGATTGGAAGCTATTGTAGGTAAGCAAAAAATAAAACTAGGCAGCGGCGCATTTGTGGGAATATTAACTTCAAAAAAAGAAATTCATTCGGCAGTTCACATAGCCCTTAATGAACACTACAAAGGTTGTTTTTTAATGCAACCCGCCTATCGTCCCGGGCTAAAAACATTTTTTAAACAACTTCAACCCTATCCCCTCTCACTCTTGTCAGGAGATACGGCAAATGGGACCCAACAAATCGCAAAAATTTTACCCTTAAAAAGCATCTTCCATTTTGGTCAAAGCCCTTTTCAAAAGGTAGATTTTATTAAACAACAACAACAAAAGGGATATCGGATTTTGATGATTGGCGATGGACTAAACGATGCCGGAGCTCTGCAACAAAGCGATGTGGGTCTGGCCGTAAATAATCAAACCCATGCTTTTACGCCCGCTTGCGACCTCATTATGTATGGTGAAAACCTTTTTCAACTCCCTCACTTTTTGGCAGCAGTACATCAGGGCAAGCGTTTAATTTATTGGAGCTTTGGGCTGTCTTTAATATATAACCTTGTGGGATTAAGTGTGGCAGCATTCGGTTATTTAAGCCCTATAGTAGCCGCCATTTTAATGCCACTTAGTTCGATAAGCGTAATTTTTTTTGCCTCTTTAAGCACTTATATGGTTTTTAAAAAATTAAAAAATAAACTGGACAACTGATTTATGTCATGTTTTAAAAAGACGGCATCCAATATTTTTGTTAGACCGTGAATTTAAAGATCGGCCAAACATTGCCAATGAGTGTCCTAATCCTCCTATTACTGGTCAGTTTTTCGATGGCATTGTTGTTTTTAATTGCCTTCTTATGGTCGGTCAAAAAAGGGGCTTTTGATGACTTAGACACCCCTCCCCTACGACTGTTAATGAAAGACAAACCAACATCAAAATAATCGAAACTATATCCTCTCCCTTAAATTTTACCTATGGAACTCCAACAGTTTAAATATGACAATCAAATCGTTAAAAAGTTTTTATATGCCACTCTATTTTGGGGCGTAATTGGAATGACGGTGGGTTTGGTGCTGGCCTTCCTTTTTTTGTTTCCCAATCTCACCGAAGGGATTTCTTGGTTAAATTTTGGTCGCTTACGACCGCTGCATACCAATGCAGTTATTTTTGCCTTTATTGGAAATGCCATTTTTGCAGGCGTTTACTATTCTTTACAACGCTTGCTCAAAGCCCGGCTTTACAGTAATTTTCTTAGTGCAATAAATTTTTGGGGTTGGCAACTCATAATTGTCGCTGCTGCCATTTCATTACCATTAGGCTATACTACATCTAAGGAATATGCCGAACTGGAATGGCCTATAGATATTGCGATTGCATTGGTTTGGGTTGCCTTTGGCATCAACATGATTGGCACCATTATCAAACGCCGACAACGCCACCTATATGTTGCCATATGGTTTTATATCGCCACATTTGTGACTGTTGCTGTATTGCTTATTTTTAACAGCTTGGCCTATCCGGTGAGTATGCTCAAAAGCTATTCTGTCTATGCTGGTGTGCAAGATGCTTTGGTGCAATGGTGGTATGGCCATAATGCTGTAGCCTTTTTCTTGACCACTCCCTTTTTAGGGCTTATGTATTATTTTGTCCCCAAAGCAGCCAATAGACCCATCTATTCCTACCGGCTATCCATTGTTCATTTTTGGTCGTTAATATTTATTTATATCTGGGCTGGACCTCATCATTTGCTTTATTCGGCCTTGCCGGATTGGGCACAAAATTTAGGAGTCGCTTTTTCGGTAATGCTCATCGCGCCCTCTTGGGGAGGAATGATCAATGGCCTTCTCACCCTACGCGGTGTTTGGGATAAAGTGAGAACCGACCCTGTATTAAAATTTATGGTTGTAGCCATCACTGGCTATGGAATGGCCACACTAGAAGGCCCCTTACTTTCTTTAAAAAGTATAAACGCCATTGCTCATTTTAGTGATTGGGTGATTGCGCATGTGCATGTGGGGGCTTTGGCTTGGAATGGTTTTCTCACTTTTGGTGTTTGCTATTGGCTAGTGCCTAAACTCACCCAAACCAAATTATATTCTACAGGGCTGGCCAATTTTCATTTTTGGATTGGCACTTTAGGAATTGTTCTCTATGCCATTCCCATGTACATATCGGGGGTTACCCAAGCTTTTATGTGGAAACAGTTTAATCCCGACGGCACCTTAGTTTATGGCAATTTTTTAGAAACTGTAACTCAAATCATTCCGCTTTATTGGCTTCGAGCCATTGGTGGCACACTCTATCTTTTGGGCGCCGTAGTGATGCTTTATAATATTTATAAAACAGTCAAAAACGGAAAAGCAGTGGTGGATGAAAGCGTGGAAGCACCCGCACTAATTGCGCTTAGTAAAAAACGTTTAATCGGCGAAAAAGTTCACGCTTGGTTAGAACGTCGCCCCGTTCAGCTCACCGTGCTGGCCACTATTGCCATTCTAATTGGCGGTATTGTTCAAATTATTCCAACCCTTTTAGTAAAATCAAATATTCCCACCATTAGTTATGTAAAACCCTATACACCCCTTGAATTAGAAGGGAGGGATTTATACATAAGAGAAGGGTGCATTTCCTGCCATTCTCAAATGATTAGACCCTTTAGGAGTGAAGTGGTGCGCTATGGCGATTATTCTAAGGCGGGTGAGTATGTTTATGATCATCCGTTTTTATGGGGCAGCAAAAGAACCGGCCCAGACTTGCTAAGAGTGGGTCAAAAATACAGTGACATTTGGCATTTCAACCATATGTATGACCCACAATCAACCTCACCAGGCTCTATCATGCCGAGTTATCCATGGCTCATTACCAATAAATTAGACACTCGAAAAACCCTTGCTAAAATGGAAGTTATGGCTTCATTGGGAGTCCCCTATACTGAAGAAGACTTGAGTGCGGCATGGGATGAATTGGCAGAGCAAGCCAATGCTATTTCCAACAGATTATTGGGGGACCCACAGTTTGAACAAGCCTATCAAGCCGAGGTGGAAAGCCGTGGAAACACCCCTGGGTTTGTCCCCTTAAACGATCGAGAAATAATTGCAATGATTGCCTATCTACAACGATTGGGAACGGACATTTCACAACATAAAACCAACGAATAAATAATATGCTCAAATTTGTTAAAGCACATTTGGAAAATATCGAGGGCGTTTCACTATATCCCATTGCCTCCCTTGTCCTCTTCGCCTCATTTTTTTTACTTCTTTTTGTGCGTCTTTATTTTTTAAAAAAAGATCAATTAGAATTTTTAAAACACCTGCCCTTCACTGACGATTAAACCCCAAAAACTCATGAGAAAAATACAATCATACCTTCGTATTCTCCTTATAATGTCTCTTTCCTACTTGATGGCCGAATGGCTGGTTGAAGAACCTAAAGGAACCGTGTTATTTAATCCCTATGTGCTAGGCTTTCTCTTTTTAATTTTTCTATTGGTCGTTAGCTTTGAAGTGATTCTCGGTGTATTAGAGCGCATTGCAGACCAATTGATTTCTCCTGAACAACGCGCTATGGAAGAAGCTAAAAAGAAATTAGCACAAGAAAACACATGGACAAAACGGGTGGCCGAATGGCTTATGGGCAAACAAACAGCCACAGAATCTCAGCTCCTCATAGAAGACCACAACTATGATGGCATTCGAGAACTAGACAACCCCCTGCCCCCTTGGTGGCTTTATCTATTTTATGCAACACTATTTTTTGGCGTTGTATACTTAGGCTATTATCATCTTTTAAATGGACCCAATCAAGAAAAAAACTTTAATCATGAAATGGCTTTAGCCAATCAACAAATTGAAGCTTATAAAAAAACTGCTGCCAACTTTGTTGACGAAACTAACGTAACCCTGCTTACCGATGCAACAAGTCTAGAAAACGGCCAAAAACTCTTTAAAGCAAACTGCGCCGTTTGCCATCAAAACGACGGTGGAGGAGGTATTGGCCCCAATTTGACTGACGCTTATTGGATTTTAGGAGGTGATATCAAAAGTATTTTTCTAACCATTTCTAAAGGAGGGCGCCCTGGAAAAGGCATGATTGCCTGGAACAATTCCCTTAAACCCAATGAAATTCAACACCTCAGTAGTTTTATACTATCACTCCAAGGCACTACGCCACTACATCCGAAGGATCCAGAAGGCACAGTGATGAATCCATAAAAATGCAACAACCCCCGGCAAAAGAATCCTTTAGGGATGCCATAAGTACCGTAACACCTGCAGGAAAAAGAGCTTGGCTTTATCCCAAAAAACCAAAAGGCCCCTATTTTAACAAACGAAAAATTGTGGGCTATTTTCTAGTACTCCTTCTTTTTATAGGCCCCTTTTTGAAACTAAATGGCAAACAATTTTTTCTCTTTAATGTTATTGAAAGAAGATTTCATGTTTTTGGCACCCCCTTTTGGACCCATGATTTTCATCTGCTGGCCATCATGATGCTCATAAGCATTGTATTTGTCTGCCTTTTTACTGTGGGATTTGGTCGTTTGTTTTGCGGTTGGGTTTGCCCACAAACCATTTTTTTGGAACTCATTTTTAGACCCATAGAATTTTGGATTGAAGGAGACCGAGGGGCGCAAATTAAACTGCAAAAAATGCCATGGAACACCGAAAAAATTTTACGAAAAACCCTTAAATGGAGTCTGTTTTTTGCGCTCTCTTTTCTAATTTCAAATGTCTTTCTGGCTTATTTTATTGGCTCCGACACTTTGCTAGCATACATTCGTTCGCCCCAAGAAAATATCCAGACGCTTATTTTTTTACTCTGCTTCACATCTGTGTTTTATTTTGTTTTTGCCTGGTTTAGAGAACAAGTTTGCATAATTGCTTGTCCCTACGGCCGCTTGCAAGGCGTCCTTTTAGACAAACATTCTATTGTGGTGGCTTATGATTATGTGAGGGGTGAAAAAAAAGCAGGACGCGCTAAAATCAATAAAAGAGAAGATCGAATAAAAAGTCAAAAAGGAGATTGCATCGATTGTGATCAATGTGTGCAGGTGTGTCCCACAGGAATTGACATTCGGAATGGCACACAGTTAGAATGTGTCAATTGCACTGCTTGCATGGATGCTTGTGATCTTATGATGGCCGCTGTGGGTTTGCCCAAAAAATTAATACGCTATGCTTCTGAACACCAAATTGAAACGAATCAGAAATTCCAATTCACCAATCGGCTTAAAGGATATAGTTTGGTGCTGGGCATTTTAGTCGGGCTTTTTACCGTTTTACTTGCCACACGAACCACCATTGAGGCTACCTTATTGCGTATCCCTGGACAACTATACACACTTAATGAAACTCGCGATACCATTCAAAATGTATACACGTTTAAGTTGATCAATAAAAGTACTCAAAGCTACGATCAACTCGAAATGCGTTTGTTATCTCACCAAGGCAGCATCTATATGCCCAATCAAAAAAACATACAATTGCAACCCGAAGAATTGCAAGACGGTACTTTCTTTATTGAGCTGCCCAAAACAAGTTGGAAAGGGAAAAAAATAAAACTTGAAATCGGATTTTATGATCAAGATGAGCTGGTAGAAACAGCCCACACCCTCTTCTTAGGACCTAGAACCTATTATTAATATAGACCAATATGAAATTGAATTGGCCCAATGCTATTGTTTTATCGTTCCTCCTCTTTTTTGGATTTATTGGCTATTGGGTCGTGAAAATTGAAACCCAAACTCCTTTTGAGCACGAATTGGTTCATGAAAATTATTATGAAGAAGAAATCCATTTTGATGATTACAGAAAAGCAGAGGAAAATGCCCAAACATGGAAAGCAAATTTGCAATTTGATCGAAAGGCTAAGCAACTCATTGGATTTCCATTCCCGAAAAATACCGTAATAGAAATACAAGGATATTTTCCTGGCGCCCAAAAAAATGATTTTAAACTCCATAGAAATACAGATACCCTCGGGCTTTTAATCATTTCTGACGAGAAACTCAAAAACGGGAATTGGATATTTATTTTTTCATGGACAACTCAGCAAAAAGCCTATCGAATTAAAAAAGAGTTTTATTACTAATGTGGGGGGCGTTTTTATTGGGTTTTGCTGGCAGTTTTCACTGTTTATTAATGTGTGGACCCTTACTGATTTTTATGTATGGCACACCTCATTTCTCTCTTTTGTCACAATTGTTCTATCATGCTTGTCGCCTTTTGTGCTACGGCCTTTTGGGTTTTCTGGCCGCGGTCATAGGATATGGGTTTCAATTTTCATTTGGCCATCAGTTTTTGGCGGTGTTGGTGGGGCTTATTGTTTGTTTAGTGGGCTTACAAAAATTATTGATTCACAGTCGCTTTTCTTTTCAGTTAAGGGTGTTGGATCAATTGGCACTACGGTTCGTTAAATTATTTACCCATCGCAAAATTACGAACATAGGCGTGCGCGGTTTTCTGAATGGTTTTTTGCCATGCGGGTTGGTTTATGTGGCTCTTTCTGGAGCTTTCTTAACCACTAAACCAACAGACGCTTTTTGGTTTATGATCGCTTTTGGAGTAGGAACTACTCCCGCCTTAATTGGAATATTATTTTTTAAACCATTATATGAAAGAGTAAGGAACATACCACTTCACAAATTTGTTCCACTCTTTGTTATTCTTTTTGGCTTATGGCTAATATTAAGAGGGCTGGGTTTAGGAATTCCCTATGTATCGCCTTCTGCCGAAAAATTGCTTCTCACCAAAGAGGCTACATCAACAATTGAATGCCATTAAAAAACCCCTATACAGAATGGCATAGGGGTCTTAACCTTTAAAACATTAAGAGAATTAATGTTGTAATTCTTCTTCGCCTTTTTTCAGGGGAATGTGTTGTGGCACAAAATCTTCTTTTTGACCAGGTTTAGAATAGTCATAAGCCCAACGGTGTACATGAGGAATTTCTCCTTCCCAATTGCCATGAAAATGCTCAATGGGTGCGGTCCATTCCAAGGTGTTGGAACGCCATGGATTCTGAACAGTGGGTTTTCCATAGAACATGCTATGAATAAAATTGTATAAAAAGACAATCTGTGCAGCTCCAGCAATAAGCGCGAATACAGTAATCAACACGTTGATGTCTGCTAAATCGTCAAAATATGGAAACGCTGTGTTGGTGTAGTATCGTCTCGGCAGTCCGGCCATACCAATAAAGTGCATCGGGAAAAAGACACCGTAAGCACAAACGGCAGTAACCCAAAAATGAACATACCCCAAATTTTTATTCATCATACGGCCAAACATTTTAGGGAACCAATGATACACACCGGCAAATAGACCATAGAGGGCAGAAATACCCATCACCAAGTGAAAGTGCGCCACCACAAAATAGGTGTCATGCACATTGATATCTAAAGTGCTATCTCCCAAAATGATTCCTGTGAGACCACCAGTAATAAAGGTTGATACCAACCCTATCGAAAACAACATGGCGGGGTTGAGCTGAAGGTTTCCTTTCCACAGGGTGGTGATATAGTTAAAGGCCTTTACCGCTGACGGAATGGCAATCAACAAGGTGGTGAAAGTAAATACTGAACCTAAAAATGGATTCATTCCAGAAATAAACATGTGGTGTCCCCAAACTATGGTAGACAAAAAGGCAATGGCTAAAATAGAAGCCACCATGGCACGGTAGCCAAAGATAGGCTTACGGGCATTGGTTGCAATAATTTCTGAGGTGATTCCTAAGGCTGGTAGTAAAACAATATATACTTCGGGGTGGCCTAAAAACCAAAATAAGTGTTCATATAATACGGGTGATCCCCCTTGATAGTGTAATACTTCGCCTTGGATGAAAATATCGGACAAGAAAAATGATGTGCCAAAACTTCGATCCATAATGAGCAATAGCGCCGCTGATAATAGGACGGGGAAAGATACAACCCCAATAACAGCTGTAACAAAAAAGGCCCAAATGGTGAGCGGCAATCGTGTCATGCTCATGCCTTTGGTTCTCAAATTGATAACCGTAACAATATAATTTAACGATCCTAATAAAGAGGAAGCGATAAAGATGGCCATAGAAACCAACCAAAGAGTCATACCTAAACCAGAACCCGGTTGGGCTTGAGGCAAGGCACTCAATGGAGGATAAATGGTCCACCCTGCTGCGGCAGGCCCTGCTTCCACAAAAAGGGAAATAACCATTATGACACTAGAAAGGAAAAACAACCAAAAGGAAATCATGTTTAGCAGTCCAGACGCCATATCTCGAGCACCAATTTGCAATGGAATGAGTAGGTTACTAAAGGTTCCACTCAGTCCAGCAGTGAGCACAAAAAACACCATAATGGTTCCGTGAATGGTTACCAACGCCAAGTACACATTGGGATCCATAACACCATCGGGTGCCCATTTGCCTAAAAGCACTTCAAAAATGCCAAAGGGTTGCTCTGGCCAAGCCAATTGTAGGCGAAATAAAAGCGACATGGCAATACCAATAATTCCCATAAACAAACCTGTAATCAGATATTGTTTCGAGATCATCTTATGATCTTGGCTAAAGATGTATTTGGTAATAAACGTTTCTTTGTGATGATGTCCGTGATCCTCTTCGTGAATGTGCGCTGCTGCTGTTGACATATCTATTTGTTTTTAATCAGTTTATTGAATTACTTCTGCAAAAGTTTGCTGTTCTTCCATCCATTTTTCAAAAGCTTCAGGAGATTCTACTATAATTTTCATTTGCATATTATAGTGAGACGCCCCGCAAATTTTATTGCAAAGTAGTAAATAATCAAATTCATAAGGCTCTAGGGCCTCTTCTCCTTTTGCAATAAGTTCTTGGCTTTTGTCGTAACGAATTTTATTAATCTTTTTAACCTTTGCCACAATATCGGGATTGCTTCGCATTTCGGTTGTAGTGACTGTGGGTGTAAAGGCAAATTCAGTGATCATTCCCGGTACACAGTTCATTTGTGCTCTAAAGTGAGGCATATAAGCAGAGTGTAATACATCCTGAGAACGCATTTTGAAAATAACTTCTCGCCCCACAGGAAGGTGCAGTTCTTGCACCACCACATCATCAAATCCATTGGGATCTGTGGCGTCTATTCCCACCAAATTACGGCCGTCAAAATCTTGTAAGAAACGAACGTTGGCATCTCCCAAAACACCATCTTTCCCGGCATAACGGGCTTTCCAGTTGAATTGTTGCGCATAGAGCTCAACCACTAAGGCTTCGTCATTTTCCTCAACACTCATAATGTTTGTCCATGTGTAAAGGCCATAAAGAATAAGTCCAGCTAGGGCAATTACAGGAATAATGGTCCACAAAAACTCTAAACGATCATTATCGGCATAAAACAGGGCCTTATTTCCTTCTTTACCCCGGTATTTGTAGCCAAAATAATGCAACAAAGCTTGGGTTATGAATTGCACAAAAAAGATGATGGCAAATGAAATCCACATCAGGTTGTCATAATCGGTGCCGTGTTCTGAAGCTGCAGCAGGAAGCAGCACATCGCCATAGGCCCAAAAAGAATAAATGGTTATGAGATAGATGAAAACAAGAAAGGCAAACAAGAGTTTCCCGTTCCAGTTGTTGTCATTGTCATCTGCAATTTGGGAGTTTTCCCTTTTTGTTTGTGAGAGTTCAAATATTTTAGTGATTTGCCATAACGCAATGGCGACTAAAACAAGAATGGTAAGTGTCAATACAATGGTCATCTATTCGACTCTTTAATTTATTAATAATGAAAACGTTTGCTCTCGCCCAAATAAGGATCTCCTTTAGCCAAGAGTGGGGCTTTCGTTAATGCTGTAAATACGATCAAAAGGAACAAGCCTAGGAAGAACAAAAAGCCTCCAATTTCGCTCACTCCAATAAACCATTGGTCCCCAACGGCAGAGGGCATAATCATATTGAAAATGTCCATATAATGTCCTAAAACAATTACAATACCAGCCATCACTACAATGTAATAGCTACGCTTGTAATCGCTGTTCATCAAAATTAAGATGGGGAAGATAAAATTCATAGCCACCATACCAAAGAAGGGCAAGCTATAATCTTCCATACGGGTAATATAATAAGTAACCTCTTCAGGTATGTTAGAATACCAAATCAACATAAATTGAGAGAACCAGAGGTAGGTCCAAAAAATACTGATGGCAAACATAAATTTACCTAAATCGTGTAAGTGACTGTCATTCACAAATTCTAAGTACCCTTGATTTTTTAAGTAAATGGTTATTAACGCAATCACGGTAATACCGGTTACAAACATACTGGCAAAAACATACCATCCGAAGAGCGTACTAAACCAGTGTGGGTCTATGGACATAATCCAATCCCAAGCCATAATAGATTCTGTTACGATGTAGAATACTAAAAAGGCCGCTGATATTCTAAAATTCTTTTTATGATTAGAGATATCACCCGCCGGTGCCTCGTCTTGCGCCAAAGAAAATTTTCTTGAAAAATGACGATATAAAGACCACCCTGAAAGAAAAATAACAGCTCTAATCAAAAAGAACGGCACATTCAAAAAGCCTGTTTTATTTTGTATAATTTCGTCGTGAGCCACCACTTCAGGATCCATCCATATAAAGAGGTGATTCATGTGAAAGCCAGAAAGTGCTAAAATGATCAAGACAATAATTCCACCGGGTAACAAATATGCTGTAATGGCTTCCATGACACGAAACAGCACAATGGACCATCCGGCCTGTGCAGCACGCTGAATACCATAAAAAGCAAGAACACCGAGTGCAATAACAAAGAAAAATAAAGCCGCTACATAAAGTGCAGCCCATGGTTTATTTTGGAGTTGGTGCAACAAATGCTCGCCATGTGCGTCATTATCATGCGATTCTTCGGCATGGGCCGAAGTGGCATGCGAATCGGTTGCAGCGTGTGTGTCATGCGCTGGCTGCATATGTTCCATAGCATGTTCTTCTCCGTGATGCGCCGTGGCCACCATGGCTTGGGCTTCCTCAACAGTAGAGGGCATGGCTAAAAATCCCCAAACAAGCCCTAGAAAGCCAACCGCTATTAGTGCGATGGCAAAGATTTTCAGTTTATTGGGTAGTGTATAGTGCATAGCGTTGCGCAATTATTTTATTAGTTTACTTCTTAAATCCATCACATGTTGAGCAATTTGCCAACGCTCAGTGGCATTGACTTGTCCCGCATGAGATCCCATAGCATTTTTTCCATACATCAAAACGTGATAGATACTGCCTGGGGTAATTTCTCTATCTGCATAACTTGGAATTCCTAAGAATTTTTCGCGTGTCATTAAAATGCCTTGCCCATCACCTTTGTTTCCATGACATACGGCACAATAAATTCCATATAATTCTTTTCCTTCTGCCGTATTGGCCGCTGAAACTTCTATGGGAGAAAGGAGTTCTGCCTTAGCCGCTTCATAGCCCTCATTTGTGTCGGGATATTCATAAGGTTCCCATCCTCTGTTTATGGTGCCTTCAACGGGTGTTTGTGCTTCAATGCCGTTGGCAAAAGCATCGCTGTTAGCATAGGTTTCGTAGCCCACGGGTTCATACATATTAGGAAAATACTGATAGTTGGGCTGGGCCGGATCGAAACAGGCCTGCAAACTGAGGATAAGCCCTAGGATAACTAAATAACCAAGTTGTTTCATTTAGGCGTTGTTTTCAATTAGGGTTACTTCAATTGCACCTGTTTTCTTAAGCAATTGAGTGAGTTTTTTTTCATTATCATGCACCTCCACAGCCACCAAAAACTTGTCGTCAGTGGTGAGTGGATTAGGGTTTTCGGCTTTTTTAAAAGGCCAAAGTTTACTAGGCGAGTTTGCTTCTAGGGTAATATTAAAATTGCCTTAAAATATGACGGGCAAACCAAAGAACCTGTTGAGTGCTTCAATTACCCATGCAAAGAATGGAATA
>CAZTYX010000011.1:23546-32790 GCA_964617385.1 uncultured Flavobacteriaceae bacterium
AAGGTAATCACCATTAGGTGCGCTGCAAAAAATACAGTCATTTCAAACATTACAGGCACAAAGGCTGGCATGTTTTCTAGGTAGGAAAAGCTGGGTTTTCCTCCAATATTTTGCGGCCAATCTTGAATCATAATAAAATTCATCATCACTATAGCCACAGTTAAACCAATGCAGCCATATATGAAGGCCATAATGGCAATGCGTGTTTCTTCTAAACCGAGTGCTTTATCAAGTCCGTGCACCGGAAAAGGGGTATAAACTTCTTCAATATGGTGCTTCTCTGAGCGTATGTCTTTTACTGCTTTTAGCAACACATCGTCATCGTCATAAAGCGCGTGAACTACTTGATTACTCATTTGGCGTCTCTTAATTTTTTATATTTTTCTCCAGATGCTTTCAAAATGGTTTTTACCTCTGCTTGAGCAATCACTGGGAAAGTGCGCGCATACAGCAGGAATAACACAAAGAAAAATCCAATAGTACCTATAAATATTCCTATGTCCACAAAAGTGGGCGAAAACATGGTCCATGAAGAAGGTAAATAATCGCGGTGTAAGGAGGTTACAATTATCACAAAACGTTCAAACCACATTCCAATGTTCACTACAATAGAAATAATGAAAGAGAACATAATACTGGTACGTAATTTTTTAAACCACATAAATTGAGGTGAAAAGACATTACAAGTCATCATTGACCAGTAAGCCCACCAATAAGGTCCTGTGGCTCGGTTTAGGAAAGCGTATTGTTCATATTCTACACCCGAATACCAAGCGATAAATAATTCAGTGATATAGGCCACACCCACAATCGAACCCGTAATCATTATCACAATGTTCATCAATTCAATGTGTTGAACAGTAATATAATTTTCTAGGTTTGAAACTTTACGCATGATAATTAAAAGGGTGTTCACCATTGCAAAACCTGAGAAAATGGCTCCCGCCACAAAGTAGGGAGGGAAAATCGTTGTATGCCAACCTGGGATTACAGAGGTGGCAAAGTCAAACGATACAATAGTGTGTACTGACAGTACTAGGGGGGTAGCCAAACCAGCTAATACCAAAGAAACTTCTTCAAAACGTTGCCAATCTTTGGCTCTTCCACTCCATCCAAAACTCAACAAGCTGTAAATTTTCTTTTGGAATGGTAAAATGGCACGGTCCCGAATCATAGCAAAATCAGGTAAAAGTCCTGTCCACCAAAAGACTAAAGAAACCGATAAATAGGTTGAAATGGCAAAAACGTCCCACAATAAAGGTGAGTTGAAATTTACCCAAAGAGATCCAAAAGCGTTCGGTATGGGTAGAACCCAATAGGCCAACCATGGTCTTCCCATGTGGATAATGGGAAACAACCCTGCTTGAATAACAGAAAAGATCGTCATGGCTTCTGCCGATCGGTTAATGGCCATACGCCATTTTTGTCTAAACAAAAGAAGTACGGCAGAGATAAGCGTTCCAGCATGTCCAATACCTACCCACCAAACAAAGTTGGTGATATCCCAAGCCCAACCCACGGTCTTGTTTAATCCCCAAGTTCCAATTCCGGTAGATATAGTATAAATAATACAGCCGATACCCCAGAGCAATGCGGCTAGTGCAATTCCAAAAACAATCCACCATTGGCGGTTGGCTTTTCCCTCAATGGGTGCAGCCACATCCACAGTAACGTCGTGATAGGTTTTATCTCCTGTTACGAGGGGTTTGCGAATCGGTGCTTCATAATGTGAGGCCATAAATAATCTCTATTAATACGTTTATATGTTTCTCACTTTGGTTTGATACATCACATTGGGCTTGGTTCCCACACTTTCTAGAAGGTGATACATACGATCATTTTCTTTAAGTGCAGCCACCTGGCTTTCTTTGTCGTTAATATCGCCAAAGACCATCGCTCCATTGCTACAGGCAGCAGAACACGCTGTTTGGAATTCGCCATCTTTAATAGCTCTTCCATCTCGTTTAGCATCCAAAATGGTTTTTTGTGTTTTTTGAATACACATAGAACATTTTTCCATCACACCGCGAGAGCGCACCACCACATCGGGGTTCAGCACCATGCGACCTAAGTCATTGTTCATATGATAATCAAACTCATCATTTTTATTGTATAGGAACCAGTTGAATCGACGCACCTTGTAGGGACAGTTATTGGCACAATAGCGCGTTCCAACGCAACGGTTGTAGGCCATATGATTTTGACCTTGGCGGCCATGAGATGTGGCAGCCACAGGACATACAGTTTCACAAGGGGCATGGTTACAATGCTGACACATAACTGGCTGGAAAGTCACTTGTGGATTTTCTGCCGCTTGCTCCATTTCACCAAAAGTGGTTAATGAGTCTCCCAAGCCCGAAATATTGTCAATGGTTTCATGATCGCCTTCAAAAGTTGCTTCTGAAGAATAATAGCGGTCAATGCGCAACCAATGCATGTCTCTAGATTTTCTTATTTCACGTTTGCCCACCACAGGAACGTTGTTCTCTGCATGACAAGCAATCACACAAGCCCCACAACCCGTACAAGCATTCAGATCAATTGAAAGATTGAAATGATGCCCAATGGAACGGTCAAATGATTCCCAAATATCAACCTCTGGTGAAGTGACAGGTGTTTCAACATGATTTTTTGACACTTTTGGAATAGGATTCCAATAGTCTTTGTCTTTGGTGTTAAAGATTTCCAAAGTGGTTTCTTTAACAATATCTCTTCCCATGAGGGTGTTGTGCAATTGCACACAAGCAAACTCATGAAAACCTGCGGCGGCGGCAACAGTAACTTCTTGCACCGCTTGTGCCTTGTTATAAAAACGGAAGGCATTAACCCCCACTTGCATTTCTTCTTGAAGGCCTTTTTGTTTGCCATATCCTAAAGCCAATCCAACAGACCCTTTGGCTTGTCCAGGTTGAATTAAAACGGGTACGGTCAACGTATGTTCTCCTACCGTTACTTCGGCATAGCTGCCGTTTAGCGCTCCGTTGGCAACATTTACGTTTTTTAAACCAAGTGCAGCGGCATCTGCTGCAGCCATAGTCAAATAGTTGTCCCAACTCACTCTAGTGATTGGATCTGGAAACTCTTGCAACCATGGGTTGTTGGCCTGATTGCCATCTCCCATTCCTGTTTTTGTATAGAGTGTCAATTCTAATCCGCTAGCCGAGGCACCAGCAAGGGTTTGAACGGCTTGGGTTAAATCGGTTTCGGTATATGTTGGCGCTGTGGCATTGTTGGCACTAAAATAGCCATCGTGCAGTGCAGCGTTCCAACTTTCACCTTCTAAGATAGATTCATTCCAATGATTTTGAATGCTTTCATAAAAGCTTGCTGTACTTCCACTCCACTGTAATAAAGCATCTTGAAACTGAAGCGTTTCAAATAAGGGTCGAATCGTGGGTTGTGCTAAAGCAAAATGTCCACGTTTAAATTCATAATCGCCCCAACCTTCTAAGTAGTGAGGTGTTGCAGCAATATATTGACAAGCAGCCGCGGTTTCATCTTCCTTCATAGAGAAGGCAACAGAGAGATCTAGTTTTTTGATTCCTTCCGCAAAGGCTTCTCCATCAGGCATGCTGTAAACTGGATTTACCCCGGCAAAAATCACACCGCCCAAACGGCCTTCTTTAATATCATTGAGCACAGGTTCTAGAGCGGTTCCGTTTTCTTTTCGAATTAAACGAGGTGAAGCAACATCCATCACATCACTTTCCAAAAAGCGATTGATCGCTAAAATCAATTGCTGCGCACCCACGTCTTGAATGCCAGAAACAACAACAGCTTTTTTGCCTGCTTTTTTTAAAGCTTCTACAGCTTGCGATACTGCTTTTTGATGTGTTTCCGAAAGGGTGCCTGGTGCTGTTGTTCCTGTTAGTTGGGCATAGAGATGCGCCAAAATATTTTTTTGAGCAGCAGGAGTAGCTGGAATACGATAATCGGCAGCGGCACCACTAAGAGTCATATTGGCCTCAAACTGAAAATGCTGAGACATTTTCGCTTTTCCATGATCTTTATGAGGAATTCTTGTTTTAGAATAACCACTATCAAAACCTCCTCCTTGCCAATCCCCTAAAAAGTCTGCCCCAATAGAAACAATGGCTGCAGCCTTGGAAAAGTCGTAATCAGCCAAAGCACGAAGACCATAAGCTGCTTCAAAGGCATCCAATGCCTCCGCATCAGCCACGGTGTCAAAATACAGGTGTTTTACATTGGGATAGGCTGCAACAAAATCGGCTATAATTTTTTCTGTAGTGGGGCTACTAAAAGTTTGAGTAATTAATGCAACTTCTTTTCCAGAAGCAGCCAATGCTTTCAGTTTAGCTCCTACTTGAAGGTGTAAATCATCCCAGCTTATATCGGCGCCATTGGCTTTGGGTCCTTGCAGTCTCTGAATGTCATAAAGTGAAAGCACAGAGGCATGCACCCGTGCATTAGCACCACCCAAAATGGGAGCGTCAACATTATTTTCTATTTTAATCGGGCGGCCCTCTCTCGTTTTGACAAGAATGCTGGCAAAATCAAACCCATCGGCAATAGCGGTAGCATAATAATTGGCTACACCGGGGCGAATTTGCTCGGGTTGCACCACATAGGGCACCGATTTAATTACAGGTCCTTCACAGGCTGCAATGGAAGCAGCGGCTGTGCTAAAACCAACATATTTTAGAAAGTCTCTGCGTGAAGTATTACTCTCTTTAAGTGTTTTTTCATCGCTTAAAAAATCTTCTGGCAGTTTTGATGCAAATTCATCATGGGCCAACTGTTGCACTGCGGTGTTGTCAGGGTTGAGCTGTTCAATTTGCTTCCAGTATGTTTTCTTTGACGCCATATGTTTTTATTCGATCGCTATTAATAGTGACATTTTCCACATTCTAATCCACCCATTTGGGCCACGGTTAGATTTTCTACTCCGTATTTTTTAGAAAGTGCTTCATGAATTTTTTCGTAATACGCATTATCAGCCACTTGCACATTGCTTTCTCGGTGACAATTAATACACCATCCCATAGTGAGTGGGGCATACTGATACATCACTTCCATTTCTTCAACAGGTCCGTGGCATTTTTGACATTCAATTTTACCGACTTCCACGTGTTGAGAGTGATTGAAATAAGCAAAGTCTGGCAAATTGTGAATCCGAACCCATTTCACCGGTTGTGATTCCCCAGTATAGCTTTGGGTGGTTTCATCCCAACCCACAGCGGCATAAAGTTTTTTGATTTCTTTGGTGTAAAAATCTTGAGTGTAGCCATTGGCCAAATCTTCTTCGCCATTATATTCTGCAATATTTTTATGACAGTTCATACAAACATTGAGAGAAGGTATTCCTGAATGCTTAGAAACTCGTGCTGATGAATGACAATATTTACATTCAATTTGGTTGTCTCCAGCATGAATTTTGTGTGAATAGTGAATGGGTTGTACCGGCATATAACCTTGATCAACGCCAACTTGCATAAAGAAACCATAGACAAAATAAGCGCTGCTCAACAAGAGAATTATTACACTTACAAAAACCAAAAATTGATTTTGAACGAAGGCTTTCCAAAGAGGTGTGCGCTTGGGTTTTTCAACGGGTAAAATATCCACTCCACTTGCTGCAGCTATGCGAAGCAAGGTGCGTTGCACCAAAAACAACATCACAACAAGCAAGGCAAATACAAGCGCTAAAGCAGCAAGCACAATGTTGTTTGTCATTCCGCCAGAAGCCGATGCAGCGGCGGCCGCTCCAGGAGCAGCAACAGCTGCCACAGGGGCAGGTGGAATATAGGATGTGTAAGCAAGGATATTGTCTATATCTGCGGTGGACAGTTGGGGGAAAGAGGTCATCACAGATTTGTTGTATTCTTCAAAAATGGCAACCGCTTGCGCATCACCAGATTTGACCATGGCGGTGCTGTTGTTGATCCATTGATAAAGCCACTCGCGATCATATTTTTCTGTCACGCCACGCAATGCTGGCCCAACCGCACGCTTGTTCAGTTTATGACAAGCGGCACAATTAGCATTAAACAATGCCTTGCCTGCTTTAACGGCAGCATCGTCTTGTGCTAAGAGGGGTGTAGAAGCGAAGAGTGTAAAAATGAAAAATAATGGAAGAAGCGACTTCTTGGTGATGCTTACATTTTCCATTCGGATGTAATTTCTAGTAAAATACAAAGTTTCTATTCTAAAATCTGCACAAAAATAAGACATCGGTGCCGTTTTACAAATGCTTCTTTTTGTAAATAAATTTAATTTATATTGATTCTAAATAATATTTAGATTTTGTTAAATTGGGATGGGTTTATCGAATAAATTTGTTTTTTTGTGCACATAGAATAAATAATGTTACTCAGCACTTATGCAGTTTAGGATAGCTTCTCTTTTTGTACCTTTGTTTCTCTTCACAATGTGGTTCTCAAGTGCACAAACGGCCACTTTAAACATTGAACAAAATCCAAAATTGGATAGCCTTTTACGGCTCAAAATAAGTTGGGATAAAGAAACGTTTGAAAACAGCTATTACACCATTCAATTGCATTACGGCGGACTTGAAAAAGCCGAAGAAATCCAAGAACAATTTCTTGAAATTTTTCCGCACATTCCGACTGATTTAAGTTTTGAAACCCCTAACTATAAAGTGCAATCGGGGGCTTATAAAAACGCATTGTTTGCTCAAAAAACCCTAGACAGCATCAAACCTCACTTTCCTTCTGCGTTCCTTTTAAAGCGGAAAAAGGCGTTATAGTTTTTTCTTAACAGCTATTTCTTGGAAGGCTTCTAAGACATCACCTTCTTTTATATCGTTGTAGTTTTTGATTTGCAATCCGCAATCATACCCTTTTGCCACTTCTTTGGCATCGTCTTTAAATCGTTTGAGCGAGGCTAAACTACCCGTATATATAACCACTCCTTCACGCAAGACGCGCACATTGGAGTTGCGGAAAATTTTACCTGAAGTTACCATACATCCGGCAATAGTTCCAACTTTTGAAATTTTAAAGGTTTCTCGAATCTCGGCGGTACCCGTCACTTCTTCACGCATTTCGGGAGAGAGCATGCCTTCCATCGCATCTTTCACATCATTAATAGCGTCATAAATAATGGAATAGGAACGGATGTCAATTTCTTCTTTTTCAGCCAAGCTGCGGGCGTTGCCCATGGGACGCACATTAAACCCTAATACAATAGCATCAGAGGCCGAAGCCAACAATACATCTGATTCGGTTATGGCACCCACTCCCTTGTGGATGATTTTAACTTCAATTTCTTTAGTTGATAGTTTTTGGAGCGAATCGGTTAAAGCTTCCACCGAACCATCAACATCTCCCTTGAGAATAATATTTAATTCTTTAAAATCACCCAAGGCAATTCGTCTTCCAATTTCATCAAGTGTTATGTGCCTTTGGGTACGCACATTCTGTTCACGCAATAATTGTGTTCTTTTGGCAGCAATCTGCTTGGCTTCACGCTCGTCTTCTAACACCATAAAAGTGTCTCCGGCCTGTGGAGCACCATCCAACCCTAATAAGGATAAGGGCGTGGCAGGACCTGCTTTTTGTAATTTATTTCCGCGTTCGTCAAAAATGGCTTTAACTTTTCCGCTTTGCTTTCCAGCCAAAATATAATCCCCCATTTGTAGGGTTCCATTTTGAACAAGCACTGTAGAAACATAGCCTCTACCTTTGTCTAAAAAGGCTTCAACCACAGTTCCCTTGGCGTTTCGGTTGGGGTTGGCTTTGAGCTCTAGCAATTCTGCCTCGAGCAATACTTTTTCTAATAATTCCTTAACTCCGGTTCCTTTGAGTGCAGAAATATCATGGGATTGAATTTTACCCCCCCAGTCTTCCACCATCAGGTTCATTCCGGCCAAGGCTTCTTTAATTTTATCGGGATTTGCTGTGGCTTTATCAATTTTATTAATAGCAAAAACTATGGGCACATTGGCCGCTTGCGCATGACTAATGGCTTCTTTGGTTTGCGGCATAATGTCATCATCAGCAGCCACCACAATAATAGCAATGTCAGTAACCTGAGCCCCTCTTGCCCGCATGGCGGTAAAGGCTTCGTGACCAGGCGTATCTAAAAATGTGATTTTTTGACCATTATTTAGGGTCACTGAATAAGCCCCAATGTGCTGTGTAATTCCTCCCGATTCTCCAGCAATTACATTTTCATTTCGGATATAATCCAGCAAGGATGTTTTTCCATGATCAACGTGTCCCATCACCGTAACAATGGGGGCACGGGATTTTAAATCTTCGGGGCGGTCTTCTTCGACTTCAATATTTTCTTCGAGCTCTGCTTTTTCAAAGGAAACTTCAAAACCAAACTCGTCGGCCACTATACTGAGCGTTTCGGCATCCAAACGTTGATTCATGGTTACCATTATTCCCAACGACATACAGGCAGAAATAATTTCTGAAGTAGACACCTCCATCATAGTAGCAATTTCACCCACGGTAATAAATTCTGTAACGCGAAGTACTTTGCTTTCAGCTTCTTGGAGGGCCAATTCTTCTTCCGATTTTTGGCGGTGTTGCACTCGCTTATCTCTTCTGTATTTTGCCGCCTTAGACTTGCTGGAATTGCCCTGAAGTTTTTCAAGCGTTTCTCGAATTTGCTTTTGTACATCTTCGTCTTGCACCTCATCGCGCACAACCTGTTTGGGTTGGGCTTTTCCTCCTTGTTTTGTTTTCGCTTTTGCTTTTGGAGGTACTTCTTTGCTGATGCGCTTGCGCTTTTTACGCCGGGCATCTTCAACCGTTTTTTCTTTTTGATTAACGGCATCCAAATTGACCGTTTGTCCCGTTTGTTTAGGACCAGACAATTTTTGATATTTAGTTTCTATTGCTTCTGAAGCTGGAGCTTGTTCTTCTGTTTCTTTTGAAGGTTTGGTGGCTTTTACTTCTGGCGTTGGAGGTGTTTCTTTTTCGGGTTGTGCAGCAGGTACTTTTGGTTTTTTTACACCTTTGTCTAAATCAATTTTACCCAACATTTTGGGCTTTTCTAATTCTACACGAGGCGTTTTAACCACCTCCGCACGACTGGCTTTAGCTTGCCGCTCAAGCTCCTTTTTTTCTTGAATTAAACGCAGGTTTTCTTTTTCCTTTCGCTTTTCCTCACTCACTTCTTGAGAAGCGTCTTTCTTAGACTTGTCAGTAGCAAATTCAGCCAACAAGACTTGGTGCACCTCCTCCGTAATTTTAGAGGTGGGTCGGGGTTCTACATCAAATCCTTTTTGATGTAAAAACTCTACCACCCT
>CAZTYX010000012.1:0-31651 GCA_964617385.1 uncultured Flavobacteriaceae bacterium
AACCCACCAGTGGTTACCTTAGAGTTGTTTTTTCTTTAAAAAGAGTGGAATTTAGTACCATAAATTTTAAGTACGAATGAAATCTATAGCGGAATTTTTTTACCGTAAAACAAAATTACTATTCTCTTCTCAGAGGCTCGAATTGTATTTACTTTATGTTACATCCCATCGCAACAACTTTCTCCCCCTTGCCTGTTAACAACAACAATTCTAGAGCCTCTTTACTTTTTTTATCAAAGAAATAAAAGTGGAGAACTTAACCGAAAAACATTTGCTTTTTTTCTTTTGATTTTCATTTTGAAACCTCACGCTTGCCCATGTGAGGTTTCTTTTTTCACAAAAAACTCTGCACCCCCAAACGATAGGAATCTAAACCGAAACCAACAACGAGGCCTTTGGCTACTGGGGTTATGTAAGAAACATGTCTAAAGTCTTCACGTGCAAAGGTATTGGAAAGATGAATTTCAATCACCGGGGCATTTATGGCTTTTATGGCATCGCCTATGGCAACTGAGGTGTGTGTATAGGCACCTGCATTTAATAAAATGCCATCTGCTGAGAAACCCACTTGGTGCAAATAATCTATTAAAACACCTTCTACATTGGACTGAAAATAGGTGAAATCTACTTTTGGAAATTCCTTTTGCAAGGTTTCTAAAAACGAATCAAAATTTTGATTCCCATAAATTTCAGGTTCTCGAGTGCCTAATAGATTCAAATTTGGGCCATTGATTATAGCGAGTTTCATTTTAAATATTTTTGTAAAAATACTACATTTATTATTCGCTACTTAATTCATTAGAAATGAGTGCAACGCAAAGGAAAACCTAAACTACAGCATTTGGATTGGAAAGAAGCTATAGCAGCCTATAAAACCTATTTAAAAATAGAGCGCGGCATGGCGGCACACACCTTAGAAAATTATGGACGAGACGTGGAAGCGTTAGTCACTTTTTTAAAAAAACATCAAATGGAAACGGAACCGATTTCGGTGGATGCAGAAACGGTAAAACAGTTTTTATATGAAGAAGCTAAAATTAAAGAAGCTTCCTCGCAAGCACGTCGCCTATCTGGCTTAAAAAGTTTTTTTAATTATTTGGTTTTTGAATCCTACAGAGAAAATAACCCCACTGATTTATTAGAGGCGCCCAAGTTGGGCCGTAAATTGCCCGATGTTTTATCGGTGAGCGAAATTGAAAACCTACTTGAGCAAATAGATTTGAGCCACCCACAAGGCCATAGAAACAGAGCTATTATTGAAACGCTTTATGGCAGTGGACTGCGTGTTTCAGAATTGATTGAATTGACTTTATCAAATTTATTTTTAAAAGAAAATATTATTCGGGTATATGGAAAGGGAGGAAAACACCGCTTGGTGCCCTTAGGAGCCTATGCCAAGAAATATTTAAAAATTTATATTAAAGAGTTTCGAGCCCATCAAAAAATTGACCCAAAATGTGAAGACATCCTTTTTCTGAACCGAAATGGCAGAGGACTCAGCCGCATGATGATCTTCACCATTATCAAAAACCTTTTGCCTGCTGCGCAAATCAAGAAAAAAGTTAGTCCGCATTCCTTTAGGCACTCTTTTGCCACCCATTTGTTAGAAAATGGTGCTGATCTTAGAACCATTCAATCCTTGCTAGGTCACGAAAGCATAACCACCACAGAAATTTATACGCATTTAGACATGCAACATTTAAAATCAACGTTAGAGAAATTTCATCCACGCCAGGCGTTGTAGATGTTTATTGCACCACCAATCGGAAACCTTCACCATGAATATTTAAAATTTGCACACGTTCGTCTTTGCTTAAATATTTACGGAGCTTGGCAATATATACATCCATGCTGCGGGAAGTAAAATAGTTGTCATCTCTCCAAATTTTATTTAAGGCCAAATCGCGGGGTAAAAGATCATTCAAGTTCATTACCAACATTTTAAGCAATTGATTTTCTTTTGGAGAAAGTTTGATTGCTTTATTTTGTTTATAGGCTAAATGCCGCAACTTGGAATTAAAAGAAAAATCTCCAAACTGGAATTCAAACACATCCGACTTAGGGGATTGCACCAAGGTTCTGCGTGTAAAAACTGCTTTGATTTTAGCCAACAACACATCCGAATCAAAAGGCTTGGTTAAATAGTCGTCTGCTCCAATTTTAAAGCCTTTTAAAACATCTTCCTTAAGGGTTTTAGCGGTTAAAAAGAAAAGGGGAATAGATTCGTTTTTTTCACGAATTTCTTTAGCCAACGTGAACCCATCTTTATGGGGCATCATCACATCTAAAATAACAAGACTATAGTCATTTTTAGAAAACTTTTCAAAGCCTTCAATCCCATTTTTTGCTAGGGTAACATCAAAATCATTTAGCATTAAATAGTCTTTTAAAATACTTCCAAAATTAGGATCGTCTTCAACTAAAAGAATTTGTTTATTATCGTTTTTCATGCTTCAATTTATTTAGGTTTAATGGGCTTTGTTGAGGGGAAGTACCAACGTAAAGGTGGAGCCCTCTCCGGGTTTACTTTTTAATTGAATTTGACCGTGATGCAAATCCATAATTTTTTTCACATAGGCCAATCCCAAACCGTGGCCTTTAATATTGTGCACATCTCCAGCAGTTTCACGATAAAATTTTTCAAAAATCATGCGTTGTGCCGCCGCTGACATCCCAAATCCGTGATCGGTAATTGACATGTAGAGCTCTTGTTTTTCTGTCCAAGTGCGAATGAAGATTTCTGGAGCATCTTCAGTATATTTTATAGCGTTATCTAATATGTTTATTATCACATTGGTGAAATGATTGGCATTGCCCATAAAAGCGTCTTGCGTTGCTTTATATTCGAGCTTTATGGTTCCTTGTTTACTTTCCAAAAGGAGTTTTACGTGGCTTATGGCTTCTTCAACCAAAGGTTTTAGATGAATTAATTTCATCAAGATGGGATCTTTACTTTTTTCCAACTGTGAAATTCGCAAAACGTTTTCAACTTGTTTAAGCATGCGGTGGTTCTCTTCACGAATCATGCCCACATATTTTTTAACACTGGTTTCGGAACCAATTGTTTTCGGATTGGTGATGGCGTCCAGCGCTAAATTTATAGTGGCAATAGGTGTTTTAAATTCGTGTGACATATTGTTAATGAAATCGGTTTTGATTTCTGACAATTTCTTTTGCTTAATAATTTGATAGAGTGCCGTACTTGAAACCAGCACAATAAAAAAGGTCAATAAAACCGTTAGGGCACCTATACCAAAAACAGAAGAAAATACATAGGCATCTTTCTTGGGAAAGGTGACCACCAATTCATACATGCCCACCCCCTCTTGATCCATAAATATCGGGGTGCTATAGCGTGGCCCTTCGAGTTGATCTACATAATTATTAGAAATTATTTTAGTAGCTAAACCGTCATTATAAATACCAAATTCATATTCGGTCTGAATGTCTTTGTCTAAAAGCTCTCTGTTAAGTAAAAAATCTAATTCCTCAACACTCACTCTCCGGTGCACGGGCAAATTACTGGAGTAATCTAAAAAGGTGTTTCGCTGGTATTGATCGTAAATATTCATTCGCTCCACTCTGTTGATCCGCTCAATGGAACTAATCAAACTGTTTTCACGATCAAAAAAATCATTTTTATTCACAATGGTGGTATTGCGTACCGATTTAAAATCAGCCACTGAGGAGGCCGTACCCAATTGTGGATTGAGGTAGGGAGTCACATTATATTGCTCCTTTAATAATCCGTAGGTAAAATAGCTGATAAGATTATTAGGTTCATCTTCATCCAAAAACAAAAAAATGTTCATAAAATCAGATTGATCAGGGTTGCCTAAAGAGTCAATCAAATTATTGTAGCGGGCCGTATAATCGGAAAGTTCACGCTCTTGGACCTCCTTTGCTACAATTTGCAATGACTGTTGTACGGCGAGAGAAAATTCAGATTCTTTGTTTTTCCAAGTAAAATAAATCCAATACCCCTGTACAAAAATGATGGTAAATATGGAACTCACCATAAATATCACAAACGATAGAAATATATTTTTTTTCATAAAAACAATTCACCTCTATTGGCTATGCAAATTTGATGCATTAAAATTAATTTTTTTCCTAATGCTATGTTAATAGCAAGAATTTAAGCCCTTTTCAATTTAGTTAAAATAGCTTTCAATTGTTCTTTTGCAATTGACAGATTTTCATTTTGTATAACAAAATCTGCAAGGGGTATTTTTTTTTCATCGGTCCATTGTTGTGCCATTCGAGCTAATATGGCTGCTTCACTCAGTTGGTCTCTTTGCATCACCCGTTTAATGCGTTCTTTTTTTGGTGCTGTTATTAAAATAGTGTAGTCACAACTTTGTGCCCCACCACTTTCAAAAAGAATGGCCGCTTCTTTCACCACTAATGGTGCCTCTTGATGGGCTGCTTTAAAGGCGTCAAATGCTTTTGCCACTGCAGGATGCACCAATGCATTAAGATGATTTAACCGTTTTTTATCAGTAAAAACAAGTGCTGCTAAAGCTTTGCGATCCAACCGATTACCAACATAAAGACCAGAACCAAAATGACTTTCAATATCCGAACGAAGGGTAGTGTCTAAAAGCTTTTTTGCTATATCATCTGCCTTAAAAACAGGAATGTTATTGGCTTCAAAAACAGACAACAAACTACTTTTTCCACTTCCAATCCCCCCCGTAAGTCCAATAGTTTTCATCTTCTAATTAGAAATTCAATTTGTTTGGGTTCCCAGTCTATTTTTTTAATCCCAGTAGGGCTTTTGGTCAAATGTAATGGGAGGGCTAGTGTTTCATCTACATCCCGTTCTGCATAATCGATACTCAATTCAAAGGCGTTGGCCGTGAGGCCTTGTAACTGACTCACACGTGCCAAAACGGTTATTTGCGCCTCGGAGGGAAACAATCTTATTTGGGTAGACAAGGGTAAATTTTTAACCACAATGGGTATTTGAAACTGCTTTTCTGAATAACTCGATATACGACCCGTAACACTAACTTTTGTTTCATTGTATACAAGTCCATCCAAAGAAATAAGATTTACCTCTTCAGTAAATGAGTCCGTTAATTTATTTTTTTCAATGGGTTCGGTAAACACAAAAGCTAACGTATCCAATTGCATCTTGGTGCCAATAACTTCAATACTATCTGGCGTTGCAGTTAATCCTTCATCAAGTAAATATCCAGGTCTAAAATCTAAATTGGATTGAATATACACCGGCACCCATTTTTGATCTAAAGCACTATAGGCCAGTTGTAAAGAAGACTCATTAAAACCATTAAGGATGGTGTTTTCTAGCAATTGTTCTTGAATAAAAAATTCATGTTCTCTTAGTGAAATTGAAAAATACAACCCTCGGGACTGACCATTTTCGGCACTTAATTGCAGTTGGTTTCGAAACCATTGATAGCGTAATATATCAAAGCCTGTAGCGGTAAGATTTACATCCAGCTGTGGTGTCTTGTTTTGAATAACAATAGTCTTGGAAACGTTTAGTAATTCAATTTCAAAAGGGATTGAAACTTGATACGTTTTAGAAAGTTTTGTGATTGTCCAAAACAAAAAAGAACATCCCAAAAACAGTAAAAAAAGGCGCTGCTTGCTATACAGAAGCATTGCAATTTTATTGTTTAAGAAAGGGCTTAAAAATTTCACACCATAAATACTATTCTGCCTCGGGAAGAGCGTCTATAATTTCTTGACTCACACCCACATTAGAAAACCCACCATCGTGATATAAATTTTGGAGGGTCACTTTTTTAGTATAGTCTGAAAATAAACTTACTGTGTAATTGGCACAATCTTCGGCAGTGGCATTTCCTAGCGGCGACATCCGTTCAGCATAATTTAAAAATCCATCCAGACCCGCCACGCCTTTTCCAGCTGTGGTGAGAGTGGGTGATTGTGAAATAGTATTGACACGCACTTTTTTATCTTTTCCAAAAAAGTAGCCAAAACTTCGGGCCACAGATTCCAAATACGCTTTGTTTTCAGCCATATCATTATAATTAGGAAAAGTGCGCTGTGCGGCTATATATGAAAGCGCAACAATGCTACCCCAAGGGGCCATGGCATCTTTTTTATATAGAACTTGGAGCAATTTATGAAAAGAAACGGCAGAAACATCCCAACCTTTGGTGAGCCAATCATAGTTAAGATCGGTATAATGTTTTCCTTTTCGCACGTTCACCGACATACCAATGGAGTGTAAAATAAAATCCAATTGCCCTCCCAAAATTTCTTGCGATTGATCAATTAAAGCTTCTAAATCTTCCACACTAGTGGCATCTGCTGCAATTACTTTGGCATTGGTTTTTTCTGCAAGTGCATTGATGGTGCCCATCCGCAGGGCCACCGGAGCATTGGTTAATACAAAACTACCACCCGCTGCGGCAACTGCCTCGGCCGTTTTCCAGGCAATGGATTGATCATCTAGTGCGCCAAAAATTATTCCTTTTTTTCCGGCCAAAATGGGATGTGACATAATTTAAATTTTTTGGTAAAGATACGTTATTTCAATAATTCTTTGGCGTGGGCCAAAGCTGTGGTGCCGGTTTCATTACCGGATAGCATTTGAGCAATTTCAAGTGCTCTTTCTTCAGCATTTAATTCTTTGAGATGGGTTTGGGTGCTTTCCCCTTCAATTTGTTTCATCACTTTTAAATGATGCGTTCCTTTGGCTGCCACTTGAGGCAAATGCGTAATCACAAAAAGTTGCATATGCGCTGCTAGTTCAGCCATTATGGAGGCAATTTGATCCGACACTTTGCCAGACACACCAGTATCAATTTCGTCAAAAATAAGAGTGGGCAATTTTTTATAACGCGCTAAAATGGCTTTAATAGCCAACATAATTCGGGAGCGCTCACCTCCTGATGCGGTCTTTTTTAAATCAAGAAAATCACTTCCTGGATTAGCACAAAAAAGAAAATTTAATTTGTCTTTGCCTTTTTTATTCAACGTAATTTCAGGTTCCATTTCGATTTTAAATCGGGCTTGCGGCATACCCATGCGCGCCACAAGTGTCTCCAATGCATCACAAAGTTGTGGCAAAACCGCTTTGCGTCGGTTTGAAATCAATAACGCTTGACGGTGCATATGGGCTTCTTCTTTTTTGATTTCTGCCTCTATTTCTTTTATTTTTTCTTCAATAGTATCTGTTTGCTCCAAAGTTTCTTCTAACTGGTCTCGCAACGCAATTAGCGCCTTCACTTCTTGAAGCTGATGTTTGTGCAATAAGGCATTATATTGGTTGAGTTTGGCTTCTTGAATTCTAAGTTCATCGGGATTAAACTCAATGGATTCGGCTAATTCCCTAACCCGATCTCGAAAATCTTCTGTTTCTGAAACAATGCTTTGCAATTGCTCAAACAAAGGCCCTACTCGATTTGTTTTTAGTGCCATTTTATGAATTAGCGCGCGGAGTTCAACCATTTCAAAAAGAATTCCTCCCGGCTCTGCCTCCATACGTTCTGTTGCCAAGGCTAAGGTCTCATTTAAAAAATCTAAATGCTGTAAATCTGCTTGATGATTTTGCAGGTTTTCAAATTCTTCAGAATTTAGTTGGGCCGCTTCCAATTCGTCATAATAAAAACGATTTAAAGATAAATGAGCGGCATCTGTTTTTTGCTTTTCAAGTAGGGCGGCATGTGCTTTTCGAATATCTTGAAGATGTTGAAAGGCCACCTCATATTGTTTGACCGCTTCTTGTTGCTCGGCATAGGCATCCACAAACAAAAACTGAAATTCTTTTTGAAAAAGCGCCGCATTTTCCATTTGTCCATGCACATCAATAAGATATTGACTCAATGCTTCCAAAACACTCAAGTTCACGGGAGTGTCATTTATAAAAGCCCTTGATTTTCCAGAGGGTGCGATTTCTCTTCGTAAAATGGTTAATCCTTCATAATCCAAATCATGTTGTTCAAAAAATGGCTGCAGTGCATAAGATTCAATATCAAATTCGGCTTCAACAAGACATTTTTTGTTGACGTCTTTGATTACATTAAGATTGGCTCGTTTACCCAGCACCAAACCCAAACCTTCTAACAAAATAGATTTTCCAGCCCCCGTTTCTCCTGTGATACTTGTCATCCCTTGATGGAAATGGATTTCCATCGAAGTAATCAAAGCATAATTTTTAATTTTTAATGAGGTGAGCACAGCACAATTGCAATTTAAAAGCTAAAGATAATCCATGAGGACAACATATAAAACTAACTTTTAATTTGTTTCCATCGGGCACCAAAAAAGGGTGCTATTTTTTTTAGGGTTGCATTGGTTTGTTCAAAATCAACGGGGGGACCATCAGAAAAAAGATTCACAATTTCATCCACTTTAGCATCAAAAAACAATTGCAACAAAAAAGCATTTGGGCGTCTATTGAAAAGAGGTTGCAGTTCGTTAATGGCACTCATAATGGCTTCTTTACCTGCCAGTGCATCAGTTATCATTTGATCAAGGCCTTTTCGGTGATATTGATAGAGGGTGGTTCGAAATTCTCTAAACGTATTAGACCGCAAGTTGTCTATCAAATCATGACGGTTTCGATTTGAAGTATTGGGTTTCCACGCTGCTATATCGGTTTGTTGTGCCAAATTCACAATTTGTTGCGCTTGCTCATAGTAGGGCGATCCGCCCAGAGGCTCAAAACTGTCTGCGTCTAATCCCAGAATAATATAGACATAATAGCTAATGGTTGAAACCAAATTAGATTCAAATTCGGATTGGTTGTAAAAAAGGGGTTGATATTCTTGATATGTAAAAACCACTTCTTTGTCCAAATAATTTAATATAGGGCTGTCATAATTTGTCTCGAAAATGGGGCGTTGTGATTGCACCTGAAGGGTGGCCTTAAATTGATTGCCACTGTAAGATGTTAATGTAAACAAAAAAGAACACGCAATTTTTTCTCGGTTTAAAAACGGTTTGGTTGTCCAAATTCGGGTGTTGATAAATTCATTTAGGGACTGCTCCAACGTTTGAAATATCTGCTGATTGGTTTGATTCACCAAATCGGCATTAACAATCACCTGGGCATTAAGTTCTTGTGCTGGGGCTTTAAAACAACACAATAGAATTATAAAAAAGAATATAATTTTTTGGGGCATGAGTTATAAAATTTGATTGAAAATTTCCTTGGCCAAAACGATTTTGGGCTGTTTTTCAAAAGTCACTTCGCGGCCATCTTGATGAATAATAGTGATCGAATTTTCATCACTCATAAAAGCTTTATTGTTTTTGTTTAATGAATTCAACACAATAGCATCAAGGTTTTTTTCTTTCATTTTGGCATGCGCATTGGCCTTTTCATTTTCGGTTTCGAGAGCAAACCCAACAACCATCTGCGTATTTTTATGTTGCCCCATATAACCCACAATGTCTTTGGTCTTCGTTAGCGCTATTTGCCAATCGGTGCTGTCTTTTTGTTTTTTAATTTTCTGGGGGGCCACTTTTTGCGGGGTAAAATCAGCCACTGCTGCTGCGGCAATGGCAATAGTTGCTTTTGAAAAATGGAACTTTACGGCTTCCATCATTTCAGCAGCCGATTGCACATCCACCCGCAAAAGGTTTGGGTGATTAATTTCCAATGCGGTGGGACCACTAATTAAAATTACATTAGCCCCCAAATCGAGTGCGCATTGCGCCAAAGCAAAGCCCATTTTTCCAGAAGAATAATTGCCTATGAACCGTACCGGATCAATGGCTTCATAGGTAGGTCCAGCGGTAATTAAAATTGTTTTTTGATTTAATGGGGCAGCGTCAGAAAAATGTTTTTCAAGTTTTGCTACAAGGGCATCTGGTTCAAGCATTCTTCCTTTTCCAGAAAGGCCACTGGCCAAAGGACCTTCGTCCACTGGCAACACCTCAACCCCTTGTTGACTTAGGGTTAACAGATTTTTTTGCTGAGCCGGGTGCGCATACATATCTAAATCCATGGCGGGCGCCACAAAAACAGAGCATTTGGAAGATAAATAGGTGGCCAAAAGTAAATTATTACACACCGCGTGGGCCATATGACTTATGGTGTTGGCTGTGGCTGGCGCAATCAAAAAAAGATCGGCCCAAAGTCCTAAAGCCACATGATCATTCCATACAGGATTGTCTTGATCTGCTACCGTAAAAGATGATAAAACAGGGTTTTTTGAAAGGGTAGATAGCGTTAAAGGAGTCACAAAATCTTTTGCTGCCGGGGTCATAATAACACGTACCTCAGCACCCTTTTTAATCAACACACGAACCAAATGTGGGGTTTTATAAGCGGCTATACCTCCCGATATACCAAGTAGGATCTTTTTTCCGCTTAAAAAACTCATGGCTTATGCAGTGGGTTCGTCGGTGTTTCTGTGGTATATTTTATCTTTAAACCACTCCTCTACCGCAATGGCATGGGGCTTTGGAAGACGCTCATAAAACTTAGACACTTCGATTTGCTCTTTGTTTTCGAAAATCTCCTCTAGGCTGTCGTTGTGTGTGGCAAATTCATCCAACTTCTCGTGCAACTCTTTTTTGATATCCAAATTAATTTGCACTGAACGCTTAGCTATGATTGAAATGGCTTCATAAATGTTGTCTGTGGTCGCTTCAACTTTATTGCGATCGTACGTTTTGGTCGATTGGCTTGCTTTAGATTCTCTGTATTTTGTCATTTTAATGAATTTTAATTGGTTTGATTTTGTGTTAACAAATCATGCTCTTTGTTTACCACTTCCATTTTTTGGTTGAGCTCATCCATAAAAAAAGTTTCAGGATAATAACGCAAAATAGTGGCATATTGTTGTTGTAGTTCTTCCAGTCTTGATTGTTTTTTTGTTAACACACTGTTTATGGCAATTTCGTAGGCAGCATTAAACTTAACCACCATGGCTTCTTCTCTAAATTTAGTTCCGGGATAAGACCCTATAAAATTTTCTTCTGATTTGATTGCTGCGGCATAGTCTCTGATGGTATAATACCCTTTGGCAATTTCAAAATCTTTTTGCTCTAATTTGGTTTGCAACTCCAGTATCATTTGGTTGGCTTCTTCAGCAAATTCTGAGTTAGGATATAGATTGATGAAAATTTGTAGTTTATCAATGGCGGTATAGGTGTCTTCTTGATCCAAACTAAAGTTGGGAGAGAGAAAATAATAACACTTGGCCGCTTTAAAATAGGCTTCCTCTATGCGCTGACTTTTTGGATATGATTTAATAAAATTTTCATACTGATAGGCGGAAAGGATATAACTCTTGGTTTTAAAATAGGAATCAGCAAAAAAGAAAATAATGCGCTCAGCTTGGGGTTTGCCTCTGTATTTGGGCACAATTTGCTCCAACAACCGATTGGCCTTTCGATATTCTGCTTTGTCGTAGAATTCTTCAGCAGAACGATATTTTTGTGCCGTATCGTCGCTGTTCAAAAGTTTTTGATATTCACTACAACTTCCAAAAAGCAAGACGATGAATGCGCCACAAGCAAAGCCAAGTAGATTCCAATTCATCGTGCAAAAGTACTAAATCTCAATCACTTTGAAAATTAATTTTTTATTAAGAAAAAAATAAAACTCGATCAGCTATTTACTGAAACCGCAGGGCTATTAATTTGCTCTTCAAATTGTTCTAAGAGGGCTTCAGAAGCTTCCACCAAGGGGAGTCGTACTGTTTTCTCGCATAGGTTGAGCAGCGACAACAATCCTTTGATTCCGGTAGGATTCCCTTCAACAAACAACAATTCATTAAGTGGTTGCAAAGCATGATCTAGTGCTTCGGCCGCATGAGCGTTGCCAGCATCCATTAAGGCATACATTTTAGCAATTTGATGAGGCAATGCATTACCCAAAACAGATATACAGCCAGCACTCCCCGATTGATATAAGGTTAAATTTAATGCGTCTTCACCCGAGAGAACTTGCCAGCGCCCTCCCACTCGATGAATCAACTCTTTGGCTTGCTGTAAATCACCAGAAGCTTCTTTAATGGCCACTACATTGGGGCAATCGCTCGCAATTCGGATAAACGTTTGTGGTAAAAGGTTGACTCCAGTTCTTCCTGGAACATTATATACAATCAACGGCAAGGGACTGCTTTCTGACAATTTTTTGTAATGGCGATAAAGTCCCTCTTGAGAAGGTTTATTATAATAAGGAGTAACCGACAGAATGGCTGCAAAAGGCTCAGGGTTAAGTTGCTCTAATTGATTAACTAATGCCGCTGTATGGTTTCCCCCCACACCTAAAACCAAGGGAAGTTGTCGGTTGTTTTCAGCTATGATAGTATCTAAAACTGCTTGCTTTTCTTCCGCATCTAAAGTGGCTGTTTCAGCTGTTGTGCCAAGTGCCACTAAATAATCTGCTCCTTGTGCTACCACATGACGCACCACACGCCTCAGGGCCTCATGATCAATGTTTCCATCACTAAAAAATGGGGTGACTAACGCTACACCTACTCCTTTTAAATTCATTAGGCTATTTTAAAAATGGTTTTAATATATTTTGAAAACTCGTCAAAAAATATGTCTTTTTGGGAGGGTTTAAAATCAAAAATCAAATCGTTTAAGCGGGCATCTGTTTGCACAAAACCTACTCTAAATTTTGCCCTGGAACAAACGGACAAGGCACTGAGTAGCTTTCCTGGAAGAACAAAATAATTAATTAAAACATCGAACGGTGTATCGCAAAACTTGTTTTGCTGTTCGGTTAGTTGCGCTGTCCAAGAGAGTTCGTTTTGATTATAAAAAATGATGTTGCTTTTATTCGAAAATTCATTTTCCTTCAAAGAAGCCGAAGTCATAAGCTGTATTTTAGACACAGAAATACCCAATTGGTTGGCAATGTTTTGAATAAAATCTCGATCTACAATCATGCTAGAATCCGTTAAAATGCCCACTGTTTTTATTGCCACAGTGTGTTTGATCTTTCTTTTGGCTAATACCTTCAACTGTTTTCGATAGCGAAGTCTCAAAAAAAAATCTTGAAAAATTTTTTTCATTTTATATATTCAAAAGTAAAGTCTTCCCCAGGGTCTGTCTAACTTTTTTAAATCTTGCATGAATTTAACACAGAATGTTGTAAATATAACAGATTTAGGTATTAATTAGTTCCAAAAAGGCATCCTCTGATAGCATGGTTAGCCCTAACTTTTCTGCTTTTTCCTTTTTGGCTGGCCCCATGTTTTCACCAGCCACCAAATAATCGGTTTTGGCTGAAATAGATCCAGATAAAACACCTCCTAAAGATTCAATTTTATCACCCAATTCTTTTCTTGAAAAGTGTTGAAACACACCAGAAATCACAAATCGTTTTCCGGCTAAAAGCTGGGGCATTGTGGAAACGGATTCTTCTATTTCAAATTGCAATCCAAACTGTTTTAAGCGATGCAATAATTGCTGCTGCTTTGGATCATTAAAATAGGATTGTAGGCTCATGGCAATACGCTCTCCAATTTCATCTGTTTCAATTAAATCTTCCCAAGAAGCAGAAGCTAGGGCATCGATAGTTTTAAATTTTTTAGCCAATTTTTTAGCCACTGTTTCTCCTACATAACGAATTCCCAAAGCAAAAAGCACCTTCGGAAAAGGCTGAGATTTGGATTGCGACACCCCCTCCACAAGATTCTGTGCTGATTTTTCGGCCATTCGTTCAAGATCAATGAGATCTTCCACTGTTAGCGAATATAAATCGGCACTGTCTTGAATACGACCGGCTTCAAAAAGCTGCACCACCGTTTCGGCTCCAATGCCACTGACATCCATTGCTTTACGTGAAATAAAATGCTGAATACGCCCCATCTGCTGTGGGGGGCATCCATTTTTATTAGGGCAATAATGTTGTGCTTCTCCTTCTTCTCTTTCTAAAACACTACCACATTCGGGACAATTTTCAATAAACCGTATTTTATTGGTTTCAGCCCCTCTTTGTGTGGGTGCCACACCAGTGATTTTAGGGATAATTTCACCTCCTTTTTCTACAAAAACTTGATCTCCTAGGCGCAAATCTAATTTTTCGATTTGATCCGCATTATGTAATGAGGCGCGTTTCACGGTGGTGCCCGAAATTAAAATCGGTTCCAGTTGTGCCACTGGAGTAATAGCCCCCGTTCTACCCACTTGATATTGTATGCCTTGCAATGTTGTGGTAGCTTGTTCTGCCTGAAATTTATAGGCAATGGCCCATCGCGGTGATTTGGCAGTTGTGCCCAATTGCTCTTGCCAAGCCAATTCATTTACTTTAATCACCACCCCGTCAATTTCATAAGGTAGTTCCCCTCTGTGTTCATCCCAATATGCCAAAAATTCAAATATGGCTTGCACCGAATTGCATTGTTTAGCCGACTGAGGAACTCTAAATCCCCAATTTCGAGCCTTTTGCAACACTTCAAACTGAGTGTTAAAAGTGCCTTCAACACCGGCCATTGCATAAGTGTAACATTCTAATCCACGTGCAGCCACAAGGGCGCTGTCTTGTAGTTTCAAACTCCCTGAAGCAGTGTTACGAGGATTTTTATAGGGCTCTTCACCCGATGCCTCTTTTTCTGCATTAAGGGCATGAAAGGCTTTCCAAGGCAAAATAACTTCTCCCCGAATCTCAAAAAAAGAAGGATAATCTCCACGCAATTGAAGCGGAACAGTATTTAACGTTTTTATGTTTTGGGTCACGTCATCTCCCTGCACTCCATCCCCACGGGTGGCAGCACGTTTGAGTTGACCGTTTTCATAGGTCAGGTTAATAGAGGCTCCGTCAAATTTTAATTCACAAGTATAGGTGAGTGATACGGGGCCAATTCTTTTTTTTATGCGCTCAATCCATTCTTCAATTTCTTCTAATGAATAGGTATTGGATAAAGAATACATGGGCTGGTGGTGCACCACAGTTTCAAATGCTTTGGTTATACCACCCCCTACCCGTTGGGTTGGGGAATTGGAATCAAACATCTCAGGATGCTGATCTTCTAGGGTTTGCAAAAGTTTTAGCTTTTGATCAAAATCATAATCACTTATCTGTGGAGCGTCCAATATATAATAGTTATAATTGTGCTCATGCAGTTCTTTTCTGAGTTGTACGATTTTATCTATTACCGAAGGTTCGCTCATATTCTAGTGAGGCGCAGCAGCCTGTTTTTACCAAAAATATCTTTTCTGATTGACATATCGAACTTTGCTTTAGATTTAATTACAGCTGTTAAGGCATCTAAAAAAAGTGGATTGATTTCAAAATAAATTCGTCCTTGAGGGGTTAGACGTGTGAGAGCCTGTTTCATTATAACATCGTAAAATAATAAAGGATCTTCTTTTGGTGCAAAAAGAGCCAAGTGGGGCTCATAAGCTAAAACCTTTTTTTCCATTGTGTCTTTTTCATCCCAGCCAATGTAGGGTGGATTAGACACCATTATATCATAGGTCTTTTTTAAAGGTGTGTTTAGAATATCGTGATAAAAAAATGTTATGTTGGTTTGGCAATGCGTTGCATTTTCTTTTGCTATGGTTAGGGCTTTTTTACTAATATCTAAGGCTTCCACACAAAAATGTTGTTGGGCTTTGCCCAAGGCAATGGCCACACAACCTGAACCCGTGCACACGTCTAAAACATTTTTAGATTCTATTAACGTTTTGTGATCTTCTAAAACCCAATCGACTAACTCTTCGGTTTCAGGTCTGGGAATCAGTACATCAGGGCTTACTCGTAGTTTCAAATCTCTAAACCAAGTCCACTCCATTATTTGTTGAATGGGCCGCTCTTGCTTTAATTCCAATAGGGATTGTTCCAAAACAAACAATTGACGCTCTGTTAAAAGGTGCTGAGGATGCAAACCCAAAAAAGTGGCATCCCAATCAAAATGGTGTTCCAAAAGCATCTTATAATAAAGGTCTGCTTCTCGCAAACTACAAAGAGGCTGCAATGCATTTCGAAATAAATTTCTACAATCAATTAGGGTCATAATAATTGTTTCAACATCCAAACCGAGCACGAAAAATGACCGGTATTTCCCATAGGTGCGGGCAAATATTCAAAACCCCTTTGCTGATAAAGTTTTTGTGCTGCCTTCATATTGGGCATGGTTTCTATATAACAATGTTCGAAATTATTTTCTTTAGCAAATTGCAAACATTGGGTCATCATTAGACTGCCCCAACCCTTTCCTCTTGCTTCTGGAAGAAAATACATCTTTTGTAATTCACAAACCGTTTCAGGTGCATCTGGCAACCAAGCAATGCCTGCCCCACCTAAAAGCTGGTTGTCGTGTTCTATAACAAAATATTGTGCCCGTGGTTTTTGATAGGTTTCAAACATTTGATCCAATTCTGGATCGGCATAGGCTGTTCCCTCTTTAGGCACACCCATCTCAATCAAAACAGAACGCAAAACAGGCGCCAGAGATTTATTATCAGCTACACCAATTGGGCGAATTTTCATCACGATTAATTTTGGCTAAATTTACCCATTCGAAAAGTTCTCTCAAAACAAATGCAAAACGATTTAATTTCTGAAACCACAGCAACAAACGACCGTGAATTTATGCAACGGTGCTTGTTCTTAGCGCAAAAAGGATTGGGCCATACTTACCCAAACCCTTTAGTGGGCTGTGTTATTGTGCATCAAGGAAAAATCATTGCTGAAGGGTGGCATCAAAAAGCGGGAGCACCGCATGCCGAGGCAATGGCTATTGCTAATGTTGAAAATAAAGCGTTATTAAAAAAAAGTACCCTTTATGTTAACCTCGAACCCTGTGCCCATTTTGGAAAAACACCACCCTGTGCAGATCTCATTGTAAATCACAAGATACCAAAAGTGATTATTGCCACGCAAGACCCACACAAAGTGGTGGCGGGAAAAGGAATAGAAAAGTTGACACAAGCCGGATGTAAGGTAATTGTTAATGTGCTCCATCAAGAGGCTTCTTTTTTAAACCGAAGATTTTTTACTTATCATCAACAAAAGCGACCCTATGTCATTTTGAAATGGGCGCAAACAAAAGACCAATTTATAAGTCCCAAATCCAAAACAAAAAGGAGTGTTTTTTGGATCACAGAAACGCTAGCGCAGCAAAGAGTTCACCAGTGGCGTAGTGAAGAGCAGGCCATATTGGTGGGGGTACAAACCGTTGTGGAGGACAACCCACAACTCACCACTCGGCACTGGAACGGCAACCATCCCCTTCGGTATGTTGTTGATCCGCAGGGGCGGATCCCTAAAAATACTTCCTTAATGACAGATGCACTGCCCACTTTTATCCTTCAAGAGGAAGCAAATAATGCCTATCCTCCAAACAAAACCGTTTTAAAAACAGATTTCTCAAATTGCCACAGCCTATTAAACACCCTTTATGAAAATCAAATTCAATCTGTAATTGTTGAAGGCGGAAGAAAAACATTAAATCATTTTTTGGAAGAAGGGGTTTGGGATGAAATTAGAGTGTTTGAAAATCCCAAAGAAATAAAAGAAGGAATAGCAGCACCAAATTTTGTTGGCACCGCTAGAAAAAAAGAAAACGTGGGAAAGGACACTTTAAGTATTTATTTTAATGAGGCGTTTCAAAAATAATTTAAGTATTTTCTTGCCTCCTTTTATTGATTAATTCGACTCCTTTTCAGCAGCATTTTTTAGTCAACTAATTGTGAATCAAATCACAAACATTTAGCTAATTAAAATTTGAAAAAAAGAGGTGTTTAAAAAAGGACTTTACACAAAAATCTTATTGTTTATTTTGTTGAAATATATTTTAGAAAATTTCGATGGTTTTAATATTCAAAAAAAAAGCAAAAAAATTATTTTTTAACACATGTATCTGTTTATCAATGTGTTATAAAATAAAGCTGTTTTTTAAAAAAATTAGCTATCAAACAGCGATTAAAGAAAAGTTATTGAATATTAATATTTTATAGTAAAAAAATAATTTATAAGAAAAAGTAAAAATTCTTACATTTTGGATACCTCGGAATATCGAAAAAAAAAACTTTAAATTCAACAGCAAAATCATTTTTTTTTAACAAAAATTTAAAGCATATTTGTTCGGTTAAGAAACTAACCTAATTGCAACATAAATCATCTAAAGTTAGAATACAAGTATGACTCCATCTGCCCAATCCGTTTGGGAAAATTGTTTGACGTTTATAAAGGATAATATCCAAGAGCAAGCATACAAAACATGGTTTGAACCAATCGTTCCCATGAAGTTGGAAAACGAGGTGTTGAGTATACAAGTACCTAGCAAATTTTTTTATGAGTGGTTAGAAGAACACTACGTGAAATTACTTAAGTCAAGCTTAATGCGCGAGTTAGGTAAAGAGGCGCGCTTGGTTTACATCATTAAAATGGAAAACACCTATGGCAATCGCACTCCATTCACAGAAAGCATTCCGAGTAACAACAGGCCTCAAGTGATGTTGCAACAGGTGGATGCCCCCCTAAATTCATTTAACGGCGAACTAAAAAACCCCTTTGTGATTCCCGGCATTAAAAACCTACAAATAGAATCCCAATTAAATCCAAACTATAATTTCGATAATTTTCTAGAAGGCGATTCCAATCGTTTGGCCCGCTCTGCAGCTTTGGCTGTTGCCGCCAAACCGGGAGGCACTTCATTTAACCCACTGCTCGTGTTTGGAGGTGTGGGTTTAGGCAAAACACACCTAGCACATGCCATTGGTGTAGAAATTAAAGAAAAGCATCCAGATAAAACCGTGTTGTATATTGCGGCTGAAAAATTCACACAACAATATATTGAATCGGTAAAGAAAAATACCCGTAATGATTTTATTCATTTTTATCAACTCTTGGATGTATTAATTATTGACGATGTTCAATTCCTGTCGGGTAAAGCAGGGACACAAGATGTATTTTTCCATATTTTCAATCATTTGCACCAAAACGGAAAGCAAGTTATTTTGACTTCAGACAAAGCGCCTGTAGATATGCAAGATATTGAACAGCGATTGCTCTCCCGTTTCAAATGGGGCTTATCTGCCGAATTGCAGGTGCCCGATTTAGAAACGCGAATTTCCATTTTAAAAAACAAACTCTACCGTGATGGAGTGACGATGGAAGATGATATTGTGGAATATGTGGCTAAAAATATTAAAACCAATGTGCGTGAATTGGAAGGAGCCATCATTTCCCTAATTGCTCAATCTTCTTTCAACAAGGCCGATGTTACTTTAGAATTAGCCAAAAATATTGTTGAAAAATTTGTCAAAAACACGAAGCGCGAAGTTTCCATAGATTACATACAAAAGGTGGTTTCAGAATATTTTCAAATGGATGTGGCCACATTGCAATCTAAAACCCGTAGAAGACATATTGTACAAGCCCGTCAATTGGCCATGTATTTTGCAAAAAAATTCACTAAGGCCTCTTTGGCTAGCATTGGAAATCAAATTGGCAAGAGAGATCATGCCACCGTATTGCATGCCTGCAAAACCGTTGATAACTTGAGTTTTACAGACAAACAATTCCGCAAATATGTGGAAGACCTCAGCCAAAAGTTAACACTTTAAGCCTTTGAAGCCCCGGTTGCTTATGGTTTGTTTGGGAAACATTTGCCGTTCTCCCCTAGCCAAAGTAATAATGGCCAAAAAAACCGCTCCTTTAAATATTGAGGTGGATTCAGCAGGCACTGCAGCTTATCATCAAAATCAACCCGCCGATCCGAGAAGTATTTCCGTTGCTAAAAGTTTTGGTCTCGATTTAAGCACCCATCGCGCCCGTGCTTTTCAGAAAAGTGATTTTCAAAACTTCACTCACATTTTTGTGATGGACAAACAAAATTATAGTGACCTTCTTGCCCTTGCTGAAAATGAAAAAGAGGCTTCAAAAATTCATATGATTTGTTCCGATCTAGAAGAAGTGCCTGATCCCTACCATCATGACGAAACCGCATTTTTAAATGTTTTTCATATTTTAGAAGACGCTTGCAACAACCAACTCAAGAACTTCATCTAATGAATGTTGATCCTTCACTCGGAATACTCTACCTTATCCCAACCACCCTAGGAGAAAATGCACCCCTAGAAGTTTTGCCCTTAACCATTAAAAAAAAACTGGAAGAATTATCGCACTTCATTGTTGAAAATGAAAAAAATGCACGTGCCTTCATAAAAAAAATTGCACCCCAAAAAAACCAAGAAAGCCTCTTTTTTTATGTTTTAAATAAATATACCAGTCAGCTAGAATTAGAATCTTTTTTAGACCCACTAAAAGAGGGCGTTTCTATGGGACTTATGTCTGACGCAGGGTGCCCTGGCATTGCCGATCCTGGTGCTGTTATTGTGGAACAAGCCCATCAATTAAACGCAATCGTAAAACCTATGGTGGGGCCTTCATCCATTGTTTTAGCACTCATGGCCTCCGGCTTGAATGGACAACATTTTGCCTTTAATGGCTATTTGCCTATCGACAAAGACCAACGCATTAGAGCCCTAAAACTACTGGAACGAAAAACCCAAAAAGACAATCAAGCGCAACTCTTTATTGAAACGCCCTATCGAAATACCAAGCTCTTTGAAGATATGTTAAAACATCTTGCCCCCACCACCCTTTTATGTGTGGCCGCTGATCTCACCCTCGAAACAGCTTATATTAAAACCTTACCCATAACGTTGTGGAAAAAACAGAAAACCCCCGATTTACATAAAAGACCAACCATTTTTATTATTGATCAAGGCTAGCGATAAACGCTATTTTTATTAAGCCACTGCGTATATTTTTTTCGGTTTTGATTGTGTTCCTTTAAGGTGCGAGCAAAACGATGATATCCAAGTTTTTGAGGGTTAACCACAAAATAAAGATAGCTGTGTTTTTCGGATTGCAAAACTGCGTCAATCACCTGCAAATCAGGCATGGTGATGGGGCCTGGAGGTAAACCTGCATACTTATAGGTGTTGTAAGGAGAATTTATTTTTAAATCTTTAATCAAAACACGCTTAATGACCAGATCAAAATTTTGGTGTTGTTTTTTCAGCGCAAAAATAACCGTAGGGTCGGCCTGTAATTTCATTTTTCTTTTTAAGCGATTGAGATATACCCCAGCTACACGAGCATATTCTTCCTTTTGATTGGTTTCCTTTTGAACAATAGACGCCAACACAGACACTTCTTGAGGAGATAAACCAAGGGCTTTTGCTTGGCTTTTACGGGTGTCATTCCAAAAAGATTGATAACTAGACCACATTTTTTCACGAAACGCTTTTGGTGTTACATGCCAATAAAAATTGTAGGTATTGGGTAAAAAGAGGCTTACGGCAGATGCTTCATTAAATCCTTTTGCCTTTAAAAAGGAGGGATCATAAAAGGCATTAAGGAACTCAAGACTGTCGGCTTCAAGTTGTTCTGCCAAACGGCCGGCTAAATTTTCAATGCGTTCTTGGTTATTAAAAGTAACCTTTACCACCTGTGCCTCAGATCGAAGTGTATTTATCATTTGGTTGTTTCCCATGCCTTGAACCAGACGATATTTTCCTGGTTTTACGCCAGAAACATATCCCTTTTTTTGGGCGGCTAACCAAAAAGATTGGGTCGATTTTACATGAGGTGCCAATTGTAGGAGCAAAGAGTCGATGGTGTCATCTCGATCAATAAATATAGGCTGCTCCTCATTTTCAAAAGCGGTGTTATCCCATAAAAAAACCGCCCACTCCCAAGCCTAATAAAGCCACTAAGAGTACTAATTTAAATCGATTCATCACCTAATATTTTTTGATAGCCCTGCACATCATGGAACTGTTGTTGAAAATAATACCAATCGCGTTTGACACCCGTGGAAAAAAAGTTGCGCTTTTCAAAAAGAGCACAACTGGCGGCATTCTCACACAATACGTCGGCATGTAACATATGCATATCGTAATGATTGATCGCATAGTTCTCCAATAAAGAAAGGGCTTTTGTAGCCACACCTTTATTGCGGTATGCAGATAATACCACAACACCCACACCGGCCCGTTTGCTATGTGGATCAAAATCAAACAAATCAATAAATCCCAAAACCGCTCCACCTGCTGCTGCAATAACAAAACGCTGTTGCTTTTGTTCATAAATGGATTGATGCTGTTGTTCAATGTAGCGCTGCAACACATGTCTGGAATAGGGTCCTTGGTGAGCGGAAAAGAACTGAAGTTCGGGGTCATTTTCTACAATAAAAAGCACCTCAATATCGATTGGTTCCAATGCTCTTAAATAAAGGGTGTTAATGTCTAACATAGCATTTCTCCAGAAAAAACAAATTGTGCAGGACCCGTAAGAAATACCGCCTCATACCCTTTTTCTTTTTTAAGAAAATCTACTTGTAGTGTTCCGCCCGGCGCATGTAAAGTAATGGGGTTTTTTTGGCAAGGTAATCCCCAATGATCTGCCGCTAGGGCCGCTGCAACAGCACCTGTACCACAGGCTTGTGTTTCATCTTCCACTCCTCTTTCATAGGTTTTAATATGGAGGACCCCCGAAGGGTCAAGGGCTATAAAATTAACATTGATTCCCGCTGCCTTAAAAGGCGCACTATATCGAATTTGAGCGCCTTCCTTTCGCATGTTAACATGATCCAAAGAATCTTTAAGTGCTACATAGTGGGGAGACCCTGTATCCAAAACTAAAGCTTCTTGATGAGAGGTTAATTCATTTACATCATTCATGCCTAAACGTACCCTTTGATCTGACAAAATTTCAGCTTTATGCAGGCCGTCTATAGCTTCAAAAATTGTTTTTGAATCGATTATTTTCAAGGCTTTGGCAAAGGCCACGGCACAACGCCCGCCATTACCACACATGGTGCTTTCATTGCCATCAGCATTATAATAAACCATCTTGAAATCGGCATTATTACAAGTCTCTATAAGAATTAACCCATCTGCTCCCACGCCTTTGTTTCGGTCACAAATTTGAGCAATAGCACTATTCTCAAGTTCGTTATACGTTTGGGCACGGTTGTCTAGCATCACAAAATCGTTGCCGGCGCCCTGATATTTTTGGAACACTATTTGCATAAAGCAAAGGTACACTTTTAATGGGCTTTTAAAGCTGTTAAAATGCCGTTAAACCCAAAAAAAGTGATGGTCAAATAGGATTTTTTAAAATTATTTTGGAGAAAATTTAAACTTTAAAGCTATGAAGTCATTTTTAAAAATTTTTTTGGTGGCAACCCTCAGTGCAGGAATCACCCTTTTTGTTAATCAGTATTTTATAGCCACACCTCATGCTGTGGAACAAAACCCTCAAAACCCTAACTTAATACCCACCACTTATGCTTATAAAAGCAAAGGAGTGGCGGCCGAAATGACAGATTTTACTGTTGCCTCAGAAAAAACCTTAAACACAGTGGTGCATGTCAAAAACACGAGTACCTACAGTTATGGTGGTTCGCTGTGGTCGCGTTTTTACAACAACAAAAACTATGAAGATCCTAAAAAAATAGGATCAGGATCAGGTGTTATTGTTTCACCTGATGGCTACATCATCACCAACAATCACGTGATTGAAGGGCACACGGAAATTGAAGTAACTTTAAATAACAATCGTTCCTATGCAGCGCAATTGGTGGGCACAGACCCAGCCACCGATATTGCGGTAATAAAAATTGAAGCCCCAGATGCCCTGCCTTTCATTGCCTTTGGTGATTCGGATGCAGCCCGTGTGGGCGAATGGGTGTTGGCCGTAGGCAACCCTTTCAATCTTAATTCCACCGTTACTGCTGGAATTATTAGTGCCAAATCGCGCGATCTAAACAGCAGCGACAATAAAAACGAATCCTATATTCAAACCGATGCGGCTGTTAACATGGGCAACAGTGGTGGCGCTTTGGTAAACACCAATGGAGAGTTAATTGGCATCAATACTGCTATTTCTTCTTTTACGGGTGGTTTTGTGGGCTATTCCTTTGCCGTGCCTAGCAACATTGCCCGAAAAGTATTTGAAGACATAATCGAATTTGGAAATGTACAAAAAGGACTGCTCGGCATTCGCGGAGGTGCGTTAAATAGCTCTATTGCTGAGAATTACGAAGTAAATGATACCGAAGGTTTTTATATTTCTGAGGTTGAAAGTGGCATGGGAGCCGATTTGGCAGGACTGAAATCTGGAGACATCATTAAGAAAGTAGATGGTGTAATCATCAAAAAGTTTGCTGATTTATCAGGTTATCTATCCACCAAACGTCCTGGGGAAAAAGTGAATGTACTTTATAAAAGAGAAGGCAAAACCCTAGAAGCTGCCGTTACGCTTAAAAAAATAAATCGCATTTCTTTTTTAGGTATGGAACTTCAAGAACTTAATGCAAAGCAACGTGCTGATTTAGGCTTGGATGAAAACGAAGGCGGCCTTTATATCAGTCGCGCTCAAAACGCCACTCGATACTATTATGGTATTGATGAAGGCTATGCAATTTTAGAGGTAAACGATCAAAAAATTGAGCAACTTGACGACCTCAAAAGCATTGATGTAGAAGACCTAAAAAGTATATTGGTGCTAAACCCCCAAGGCGAAAAGGAACGGATACTTTTCAATAGTTATTTAAGATAAGGACAAGCCCCTCAAATGAGGGGCTTTTTTATTCCTCAACTAAAGAAAAGTCAAAGCTGCTTTTAGTTTATTATTTTTGCGACTAAAGAATGATCCTTTATGCGAATTGATATCATCACCCTTTTTCCTGAGTTACTGGCCAGTCCCTTCGAGGTTTCCATCATCAAAAGAGCCATAGACAACGGTAAAGCTAGTGTGCATTTTCATCACCTTAGAGACTATGCCATCAATAAACAAAAACAAGTGGATGATTATCCTTTTGGAGGTGGCGCCGGCATGGTGTTGCGCATTGAACCCATTGAACGCTGTATTAGTGATCTAAAAAAACAACGCACCTATGATGATGTGGTTTATTTAACCCCAGACGGCACAAAACTCGACCAAAGCATTGCCAACCAATTTTCATTAAAAAACAACCTCATCTTGTTATGTGGACATTATAAAGGTGTAGATCAAAGAGTGCGTGACCACCTCATCACGAAAGAAATTTCCATCGGCGACTATGTTTTGTCAGGGGGTGAATTGGCAGCCGCCGTTTTTTGTGATAGTATCATCCGTTTGTTACCAGGAGTATTAGGAGATGAATCTTCTGCCCTCACAGACAGTTTTCAAGACGGCCTTTTGGCGGCTCCCATTTACACACGACCGGCTTCCTACAACGGATGGGATGTGCCTGAAATTTTGACCTCGGGCAATACGCCTAAAATTGAGCAATGGAGAGAAGAAAAAGCCTTGGAGAGAACCCAAAAACAACGCCCAGACATTCTTTAATTTTTTTTACTTCTTCATGCATGTCACAAAAAAAGTCAATCTATATTGTCTTAATTGCTCTTGCTTTTGGGCTTAGGGGTTGTTCCATATCAACTGAGGAACCCCTCTTTTGCACAGAAATTTTTGTTACACTCACTTTGCAAATCAAAGGGGAACCACTTAATGACTTTTATACAATACGATTAAGTACTGGCGACACACTTCGTTATGAATTGTTTTATGAAAATTATTATCCTGTGGTAGATGACAACCTAGTAAACCAAATGAAAATGGATGAAATTGAAGATTTTCAATTTATAGGCCAAAGAAGTCAAAACAGCGTCAACACAGTGTTTAAGGTCAAATCGGATGGATGCCATGTCATAAAAACGGAGGGGCTTGAGACAATTGAGGAAAAAAAGCGCTTATTGTTGGTTACAAAAAAATAAATACTAATTTTGCACCGCTTGAATGAGTAACCACTGACGAAAATCGTGCATGTTGCTTTTTCCGCAAATTAATTTAAAAAGCATGGAAGCATTAATTAATTACGTTCAAAACGAATTTATTGAGAAAAAGGAGTTGCCCGTTTTTTCGACTGGAGATACGCTCACTGTTTATTATGACATCCGCGAAGGAGAAAAAGTAAGAACCCAGTTTTTTAAAGGGGTGGTTATTCAAATAAAAGGTGAAGGAATGACCAAAACCTTTACGATTAGAAAAATGTCGGGCACGGTGGGTGTAGAACGTATTTTCCCTATCAACCTTCCTTCCATTCAAAAAATTGAGGTAAACAAGAAAGGTAAAGTACGTCAATCAAGAATTTATTACTTCAAAAATCTAAGAGGTAAAAAAGCGCGAATCAAAGAAGTTCGTCGCGAATCATAAAACAACAAACCGCCAGAATTGGCGGTTTTTTTTTACTATAAAATTGGCTGCTAAATTGTATATTTGCGCCCGAAACTAAAAATTTAAACGAATGTCAAAAATTAAAGTTGCCAATCCCGTGGTGGAGATTGACGGAGATGAAATGACCAGAATTATTTGGAAATTCATTAAAGAACAACTCATTTTACCGTATCTAGATCTCGATATTTTATATTACGACTTAGGCATTGAATCTAGAGATGCTACTGATGATCAAATCACAATAGACTGTGCTGAGGCCATCAAAAAGTATCATGTAGGAATAAAATGCGCCACAATTACGCCAGATGAAGAACGCGTAAAGGAATTTGGATTGAAACGCATGTACAAATCACCTAACGGAACCATTCGAAATATTGTGGGAGGTACTGTGTTTAGAGAGCCCATTATTATGAAAAATGTACCGCGCTATGTGCCCGGATGGACAACTCCTATTTGTATTGGACGTCATGCCTTTGGCGACCAATACCGAGCCACAGATACTGTGATTCCTGGAAAAGGAAAACTCACCATGACATTCACACCAGAAGACGGTTCTCCAGCCCAAACATGGGAAGTATATCAATATCAAGAAGCGGGTGTAGCCATGAGCATGTATAATATTGACTCTTCCATTTATGGTTTTGCACGATCTTGTATGAACAGAGCACTTTCCAAAGGATGGCCACTGTATTTATCTACTAAAAACACCATCATGAAAGCCTATGATGGACGTTTTAAAGACATTTTTGAAGAAGTTTATCAAAATGAATTTAAAGCACAATTTGAAGCCGCTGGCATTTTTTATGAGCACCGCCTGATTGATGATATGGTGGCCGCTGCCATGAAATGGAATGGTGGATTTGTTTGGGCTTGTAAAAACTATGATGGCGATGTACAATCAGACACCGTGGCTCAAGGTTTTGGTTCTCTTGGTTTAATGACTTCTACCCTTGTTACGCCTGATGGCAAAACAATGGAAGCAGAAGCGGCTCATGGAACAGTAACACGACACTACCGCCAACATCAACAAGGCAAAGCCACCTCTACCAATCCTATTGCATCTATTTTTGCTTGGACAAGAGGTTTAGCACATCGTGGGAAATTAGACCAAAATCAAGATTTAATAGATTTCTGTGAAACGCTAGAACAAGTGTGTATTGAGACCGTTGAAAGCGGACAAATGACTAAAGATCTTGCCTTGCTTATCCATAAAGACAATTTGAGTGATGACCACTATTTAACTACACAACAATTTTTGGACGCACTTAAAGAAAACTTAGATCGCAAAAGAGGCGTCTAAAACCTTTTAACTATCGTTAATAAAACCCTCCTAATGTATTTTAGGAGGGTTTATTTTTTGTATATCTTTAAACAAAAACAATGGATTTTATAAAATATACCGAACAAGATTCTAATCACAACGATTTAGAGAAAAAATCTATTGGTGAATTGCTTGCTGCCATGCACCAAGAAGATCAGGCTGCGGTGGCTGCTGTTGGAAAAATATTAGCTCCTCTTGGCACACTCATAGAACAAGTGGCAGAAAAAATGAAACAAGGGGGTCGGTTGTTTTATATTGGTGCCGGAACGAGTGGCCGTTTAGGTGTTTTAGACGCCTCTGAATGCCCACCCACTTTTGGAACAGACCCAGGTCAAGTGGTGGGCCTCATTGCGGGGGGTGATAAAGCCCTTCGTTCATCCATTGAAGACGCTGAAGATGATCCCGATCAAGCTTGGAAAGACCTACAAAAACACAATATTTCTAATCAAGATGTAGTGGTGGGAATAGCTGCCTCTGGAACAACCCCTTATGTGGTGGGTGGTATTCATGATTGTAATTCTAATCAAATCACCACGGGCTGCATCACTTGTAATCCGGATAGCCCCTTGGCAGTGGCAGCACAGTTTCCAGTGGAAGTGATGGTAGGTCCTGAATTTTTAACCGGCAGTTCAAGACTGAAAGCGGGTACGGCTCAAAAACTAATTCTCAACATGATTACCACCATTTCTATGATTCAACTGGGCCATGTGAGAGGCAACAAAATGGTTGACATGCAATTGTCTAATGTCAAATTAAAAGACAGAGGCACCCGCATGGTGATGGAAAGTCTGGCCGTTTCAGAACAAGAAGCGGCTCAATTGCTAAAAGAACATAAAAGCATCCGCAAAGCCATTAATGCAGGAAAGAATGGATAAACCGCTTTTAATTAGGGGCTTAAAGCGCATTTTTATAGGTGTCTTATGTTGCTTTATTGCACCCGTAATTATCATGCAGGCTTTTAAAAATGAAAGCCATCCCCTTTTTATTCCTGTTTTTGCCGTAGGGCTTTTGGGCATGGCGGCGGCTTTTTTTTATGGCTTTAAAGGAATCCAAACAATGGTGAATGCTTTATTGGGAAAAGCTAAAAAAACAAAAGCCTAATTTCTCATTGTTTGCCAACAGAAACCATCCTATCTTTGCACCCAATTTGTAGCGCATGATTAACATCCAATTTCCAGACGGATCCCAAAGAACTTATGAGAAGGGAAGCACCCCCTTGGACATTGCACAATCAATTAGTGAAGGACTGGCACGCAATGTGCTTTCTGCCAAATTCAACCAGCAAACTGTTGAACCCACCACTCCACTCAACGAAGATGGTGCCTTAAAGCTATTTACTTGGAATGACGACGAAGGAAAAACGGCCTTTTGGCATTCTTCTGCCCACGTCCTTGCCCAAGCACTTGTGGCCCTCTATCCAAACTGCAAATTGACTATTGGTCCCGCCATAGAAAACGGTTTTTATTATGATGTTGACTTTGGAGAAGAATCCATCACCGAAAAGGATTTACTAGCCGTTGAAAAAAAGTTTTTGGAATTTGCCCGCCAAAAATTTGAATTTAAAATGAGAGCAAGCACTAAAGTCGCAGCTCTAGATTACTATAAAAATCAAAAAAATCCCTTTAAGGTAGAATTGATTGAAAATCTTGAAGATGGCACCATTACCTTTTGCGATCATGCCGATTTTACAGACCTATGCCGTGGGGGACACATCCCACATACTGGATTTATTAAAGCTGTAAAATTACTTAATGTGGCTGGCGCCTATTGGCGTGGCGATGAAAATAAGCCACAACTTACAAGGGTCTATGGCATCTCGTTTCCCAAACAAAAAGAACTTACCGAATATTTAGAATTGGTGGCCTTAGCCAAAGAAAGAGACCACCGCAAATTAGGAAAAGAATTAGAACTTTTTACCTTTTCACAAAAAGTGGGACAAGGTCTACCGCTGTGGCTTCCTAAAGGCACTGCACTGAGAGAACGCTTAGAACAATTTCTTCGAAAGGCACAACAAAAAGCGGGTTATGAACAAGTGATTTCGCCCCACATTGGCAATAAAGAATTATATGTCACTTCGGGTCACTATGAAAAATATGGCGCCGATAGTTTTCAACCAATCAACACCCCGGCAGAGGGAGAAGAGTTTTTGCTTAAACCCATGAATTGCCCCCATCATTGCGAAATTTATAAAACAAAACCTTGGAGTTATAAAGAACTACCCAAACGGTATGCAGAATTTGGTACTGTATATCGGTATGAGCAAAGTGGAGAATTACATGGGCTTACTCGCGTGCGCGGTTTTACGCAAGACGATGCACACATTTTTTGTACCCCCGATCAACTCGATAACGAATTCAAAAAAGTGATTGATTTGGTCTTGTATGTTTTTGGATCGTTGGGCTTTGAAAATTTCACAGCGCAAGTGTCTTTAAGAGATCCTGAAAAACCAGAAAAATATATTGGTTCTCAAGAAAATTGGGAAAAAGCAGAACAAGCCATCCTCAATGCAGCAGAAGAAAAAGGGCTCAATTATGTGGTAGAAACAGGAGAAGCCGCGTTTTATGGTCCAAAACTGGATTTTATGGTTAAGGATGCTTTAGGGAGAAAATGGCAACTGGGCACCATTCAGGTGGATTATAATTTGCCTGAACGTTTTGATTTAACCTATAAAGGGAGCGACAATGAACTCCACCGACCTGTGATGATTCACCGGGCTCCTTTTGGAAGTATGGAGCGATTTGTGGCTATTTTACTTGAACACACGGGAGGAAATTTCCCGCTTTGGCTAATGCCAAAACAAGTTAGTTTACTGTGTGTCAGTGAAAAATATAAAAATTACGCCTTAAAAGTTTTAAATTTCTTGGAAAATCACGAAATTCGCGCCCTCCTAGATGATCGTAATGAAACGATTGGAAAAAAAATTAGGGAAGCAGAAATGAACAAAATTCCCTACATGATCATTTTAGGAGAAAAAGAAGAAGCGAGCAACACCCTTTCGCTCCGAAAACATCAGGCTGGAGATCTTGGTGTGTATAGTATGGAGGGAGTGGTGAATGAATTAACAAAAGAAATAAGCGAAAGCTTACAACCCTTTATCGGATAATTTAAAAAAAAGAAGTCATAGCAATACGCAGAAGAAGAACGAACCGACCAGGTAGGGTGATCAAACAAGATCCCCACAAAATCAATGAGAAAATCACAGCTCATGAAGTGCGTTTGGTTGGAGACAACGTTGAGGTGGGGGTTTATTCCCTTGCCAAGGCACTGGCCCTTGCAGATGATTTAGGGTTAGATTTGGTCGAAATTTCACCCAATGCATCGCCTCCTGTATGTAAGATTTTAGAATATAAAAAGTTCTTATACGAACAAAAGAAAAGAGATAAAGTATTGAAGGCCAAAACCACTAAAGTGGTGGTAAAAGAAATCCGTTTTGGTCCCAATACCGATGAACACGATTATGAATTTAAAAAGAAACATGCGGAAAAATTTCTTTCAGAGGGAGCTAAATTAAAAGCTTTTGTATTCTTCAAAGGGCGTTCAATAGTGTTTAAAGAAAAGGGTCAAATTTTGTTGCTTAGACTTGCGCAAGACCTTGAAGAAATTGGACGCGTAGAACAGATGCCCACCTTAGAAGGAAAAAAAATGATCATGTTCATCTCACCCAAGAAAACAAAAAAATAAATATACGTAGGACTCATGCCAAAAATGAAAACAAAATCCAGTGCCAAAAAAAGATTTAAAGTTACGGGCAGTGGAAAGATCAAAAGAAAACACGCTTTTAAAAGTCACATTTTGACCAAAAAGTCTAAAAAGAGAAAATTGCGCTTAACCCATTCTGGTTTGGTGCATGAAAGCGATGTTAGTAACATTAAAGAACAATTACGTTTGCAATAATCAAAAATCAAATTTTTAATTCACCAGAAGTCAGGCTCAAAAGTGTCGTTGTACCGCCTCCTTCAAAAAATGTAATAATATGCCAAGATCAGTAAATTCAGTAGCCTCTAGAGCTCGAAGAAAAAAAATTCTTAAACTTGCTAAAGGATATTACGGCCGTCGTAAAAATGTGTGGACGGTAGCTAAAAATGCGGTAGAAAAGGCCATGCTATATGCCTACAGAGACCGCAAAACTAAAAAACGCAACTTTAGATCGTTGTGGATTATGCGTATTAACGCTGGTG
>CAZTYX010000013.1:0-30054 GCA_964617385.1 uncultured Flavobacteriaceae bacterium
GACGCTATAAAATCAGGATGTTCGTAGCGCTCTGCTTTTTCGTCTAAAAAGGCTTTTAGATCAGCTCTTTTCATGTGATGATTTGCCCATCGTTTAAACGAATCACCCGATCGGCTTCTGTGGCCAAGGTGTTGTTGTGGGTCACAATAACAAAACTACACTGTGTTTTATCGCGCAATTGAAAGAATAGTTCGTGTAACTGCTTTGCGTTTTCCGAATCTAAATTTCCACTGGGTTCATCGGCCAAAACCAGTTGAGGGTTGTTAATCAGTGCCCGCGCCACGGCCACGCGTTGTTGTTCCCCTCCAGACAATGCATTGGGTTTGTGGTGCATTCGCTTTTCTAAGCCCAATTCACAAAGCAGTTCCTGCGCTCTTTTTTCGGCATTTTTTGGTTTTGCTTTAGCAATCCAAGTGGGCAAGCAAACGTTTTCTAGGGCTGTAAATTCGGGTAGGAGTTCGTGAAACTGAAACACAAAACCCAGTTGTTTGTTTCTAAAACGTGCCAAGGTTTCTCCGTTCATTTCCAAAATTTCTTGTCCAGCGATCTGCAATTGGGTGTTGGGGTTGCTTTCAGGACGATCTAATGTTCCTAAGATTTGCAAGAGGGTGGTCTTACCCGCACCAGAGGGCCCAACAATGGCCACAATCTCTTTTTCGTTGATGGTAAGATCAACCCCCTTTAGTACCTCAATAGCACCATATTTTTTATGTAATTGTTTGGCTTCTACGATCACTTTCATATGTCCCCGAAATTACTTCTTTTTATTTAGAAAGCCATGGTCTAACAAAAGCCTGTTTGTTAAGTAATATTATCAATTACTGCTTCCAAAACATTTTTGTTTATTTTTTTGATTACATTTGTTAAACAAAGTTCCTATGAATTCAACAATTTATCTTGCCGGAGGATGCTTTTGGTGTTTAGAAGCCGTTTTTCAGCGCCTTAAGGGGGTTGAAAAAGTGGTTTCAGGCTATACCGGTGGGCATGTAAAAAACCCAGCCTACCGTGAGGTATGCACGGGACGTACTGGTCATGCAGAGGCAGTGGCAGTGCATTTTGATTCGAAACAAATTCGTTTGGTTGATTTATTGTTGATCTTTTTTAATGTACACGATCCCACCACCCTGAATCGACAGGGGAATGATACGGGCACTCAATACCGCTCAGCGATCTTTTATACCGATGAAATACAAAAGAAAATCATAGAGACTGTAATCCTGCAAATTGAAGCAGAGAAAATTTATGAGCAACCGTTGGTTACCCAAATAGAGGCTTTTTCCGTTTTCTATCCTGCGGAGGAGTTACACAACAACTATTATAACCTCCATAAGGAAGAACCCTATTGCACCCTAACTATTTCTCCAAAGCTTGAAAAATTAAAAAATTATTTTAAAAATTATTTAGACGAAACGCTATGAACGAAAATTTTAATATTGAAACGCTTCCCATCACGGAAGAATTAAAAAACAATTATGAAGACATCTTAAGCTTGTTGGGTGAAGATAGCAATCGCAATGGTTTGCTAAAAACCCCAGAACGGGCTGCAAAAGCGATGAAATTTCTCACTGAAGGTTATGAAAAAGATCCCAAACAAATTTTGCAGAGTGCCATGTTTGAGGAAAGTTATAATGAAATGGTGATTGTGAAAGACATTGAGCTTTATTCTTTGTGCGAACATCACATCCTTCCTTTTTTTGGCAAAGCACATATTGCCTACATTCCAAACGGTCATATTGTTGGACTGAGCAAATTGCCTCGAGTGGTGGATGTTTTTGCAAGACGATTGCAAGTGCAAGAACGATTAACAGAGCAAATTTTAGACTGTATTAACGACACCCTCCAGCCACTTGGTGTGGCTGTGGTCATAGAAGCCTCTCACATGTGCATGATGATGCGGGGAGTACAAAAACAAAATTCTACCACCACTACCTCTGGTTTTAGGGGAGCATTTAAAGAAACTGAAACTCGAAATGAGTTTTTGAAATTGATTAGCAATAATTTGACCTAATTTTTTACTCTTCTTCTGGGAAGTATTTTTTGAACCCCATGCGGCGTAAAATCTTTTTCTCAAAAGCCCAGAAAAAGGGAAATTGAAGAAACAAAGCGCCAACAGCCAAAAGAAGTAATTGATAGATAGGAAAAATTAAAATTATCCTTAGAAACCAATAAATTGCTTTTCCAAAGGGGAGTGGCGCAAAGCGGTCAAGATTTAAGTTAAAGAAGTCTAAAATAGGTTGCGCAAGCTTTACACTCAAAGAGCCTGTGATGGCAAAAACCACAAATATGACAACCAATTGAAAATTAGAAGTAACCTTCCATTTTTCTTTGAGTCTTTTAAAAGCCAAGAGTGTTTATTTTAATAAACTCTTTATTTGCGCTGCCAGCTCCTCACCAATTCGGTCTTGAGCCTCTAGTGTGGCGGCTCCAATGTGCGGTGTTAGTGAAATTTTGGGATGCATCAAGAGTTTGATTTCCGGTTTGGGTTCGTTTTCAAAGGTGTCTAATGCCGCAAATGATAAATGATTGTTGTCTAATGCCTCCACAAGAGCCACTTCATCAACCACACCACCTCGGGCAGCATTTACCAGTCCAGCCCCTTTTTTCATACGGCTTATGGCTTTAGCATCAATTACATACTCCTTTTGTGCGGGCACATGCAGACTTATAAAATCAGCCGTTTCTAAAACGCTATCCATCGATTGGGTTTTAATTTCAATATTTACGGTTTGTCCATCAAAAAAGGAAACCGGCACGGTGGCACCTTCGGAAAAGGGGTCGGCGGCAATCACTTTCATTCCCACGCCCAATCCAATTTTAGCAACTTCTTGTCCAATACGTCCAAAACCAATGATGCCAAGCGTCTTACCGCGTAATTCTACGCCTTTTGCATAGCTTTTTTTAAGGCTGCCAAAGTTACTTTCGCCTTCTAGGGGCATATTTCTATTGGCATCATACAAAAAGCGAACACCGCCATAGAGGTGTGCAAAAACCAATTCGGCAACAGATCCAGAAGAGGCAGCTGGCGTATTGATTACATGTACCCCTTTTTCTTTGGCATAGGCCACATCAATGTTGTCCATACCCACTCCGCCACGTCCAATGAGTTGTAATCCTGGACAGGCATCAATCAATTCTTTTCTGGCTGTTGTGGCACTGCGCACCAAAAGAGCTTTAATATCGTTGTCGTTGATGTATTGAATGAGTTGTTCTTGAGCCACTTTAACGGTAATGACTTCAAAGTTGGCAGCTTCTAGGGCCTTTACACCTGAAGAAGAAATACCGTCGTTTGCTAAAATTTTCATAGCTGTTTTTTTAGGAATTATTTTTTTCAAAAGTTTGCATGCAGTCAATTAAAAGCAAAACGCTTTCTTGAGGAAGTGCATTGTAGATGGAAGCTCTATAGCCTCCCACAGAGCGATGGCCTTTGAGACCACTGATTCCCGCTGATTGCCATAAGGCATCAAAAGCGGCTCCCTCATTCTCATTAACCAAATTAAAAGTGACATTCATATCACTGCGATCTTCAATGGCGGCAAAGCCCTTAAACTTTGAATTGCGATCAATTTCACTGTAGAGCATGGCGGCTTTGTGGGCATTATTTTTACCTACAGCAGCCAATCCGCCTTGTTTTTTTATCCACTGCATGTTAAGCATAGTTGTATAAACCGCAAATACAGGGGGTGTATTAAACATACTCTCTTTATCGGCGTGAATTTTATAGTTGAGCATAGAAGGAATGCTCCGTGAAACAGCGTCTAGGAGGGATTCTTTGATAAGAACCAAGGCTGTTCCTGCTGGGCCTAGATTTTTTTGTGCCCCGGCATAAATCAATCCAAATTTGGAATAGTCTAGGGGTCTAGAAAAAATATCTGAACTCATATCGGCCACAAGGGGTGCCGTGGTTTCTGGCAGCGATTTATATTGGGTGCCAAAAATAGTGTTGTTGGTGGTTATGTGCACATAATCCAAATCATTTGGGATGGTCACATTCTTCGGGATGTAATTATAATTTTGATCTTTAGACGAGGCCAACTCAACCACTTCCCCTAAAAGTTTAGCTTCTTTGATGGCTTTTTCGGACCAAGTGCCGGTATTAATATAGCCCGCCTTGTTGTCGAGCAAATTATAGGCCGCCATTAAAAACTGAAGACTTGCGCCTCCTTGTAAAAACATGGCTTTATACCCTTTATAGCTTAAACCAGAAAGATCTAAGGCCAATTGACAAGCTTCATCCATGATGGCAATAAACTCTTTGCTGCGGTGTGAAATTTCTATTAAAGAAAGGCCAATGTTGTCTAATTCAGCCACGGCTTTAGACGCTTTTTGAAGTACTTCGGGCGCTAATATAGCTGGACCGGCACTGAAATTATGTTTTTTCATTTAAAGAAAAGAAGTTGATTAGTGAATGTGGATCAGTATTGTGTTTGTTGATCGGCGAATGGATATAATTTTAAAGTTACAAAGATGCTAATTCAGTACGCAAAATCCATAGGAAAATGCTATTTTTTTCTCAATTTGTTAACAGGGCTGCTAACAAGGATTTGGATTTAAAGGGAAAGCAAAAAAGCAAGTGTATCCACTTGATCTGCATAGTCCCAAAGCTGTGGTTTTTGGGAACTGCCCAAGGGCAGCTGGTTTTCACCCATAACACATTGAATGTCATTTTGATGCGCCTTCAGATAGTTGTGTGCTGCTGCTTCATTTTCATAATAATCATAATAGGCTGTGGCAATGGGAGCCGCTATGGCAGCATCTTGTTTGAGGAGAAAAAATCCATTCTCTAAAAAATCAAATTCACTCATCAGAAAAACGGCTTTATTATAGTCATAATTATGCGCATATTTGACATTATCCATGACCGATGCCCACGGATATAGGCCGCCAAAAATCATATTGAGGTCAAATCCATTTGGGATCAATATTTTGGAAACATTGCGGCAGCCCAAACCATAAAATTGGAGGATGTCTTTGCCTAATTGTTCCATTTCTTCTTTGCTTTCATCGCCAGTGAGCACGGCCACCCCGTTTCTGTTTTTTCTAATGATGTGGGGGATTTTAGAAAAATAATATTCAAAATAACGTGCTGCATTATTTGAACCAGTGGCAATAACAGCATCTAAATTATGGAGCGGTTTATCTATAAATTCAAATCGTTTTTGACCACCAAAAAATTCAAGTTGTTGGGCAATGAAGGGTAAAAGCACACCGTCTTTAGACGATCCTTTAATTTGTGCACGGTGGCCACTCATCCACACACAAAGTAAGTCATGGAAACCTACAAGAGGAATGTTTCCGGCCAGCACCAATCCAACGGTTTTTGGAAGTATAGGGGGAGTAAAAACATAGGCCTCTTTCCAACGATCAATATTTTCTTGGCTTAAAGTAGCTCCCCATGTTTTGAGAGCCATATGCATATTTTCTAACGTGAACCATCCGTTGTGTGTTTTTGCTTTTTGAAGGGTAATGTCGAGTGCTTCATAACCCTTTTTTCCCACCTCATATTCTTTCAAATACAATCCTAGGGCAACTAATGCTTTGATGGAATCGGTTTCTTTATGCATTCTTTTGCCAATCTTTTTTTAGGTTATACATTTGCGCAAAACTAAAGAAGTTCCTGCTTATGGCGATCATAATTACCGATGAATGTATCAATTGCGGAGCCTGTGAACCCGAATGCCCCAATACTGCTATCTATGAAGGGGCGGAAGATTGGCGGTTTAAAGACGGCACCCAACTCACTGGCGATGTTGTTTTGCCGAATGGCAAAGCAGTCAATGCCGAAACGTTTCAAGCCCCTGTATCGGATGAATTTTATTTTATTGTGCCCGACAAATGTACCGAATGTAAAGGTTTTCATGAGGAGCCACAATGTGCTGCTGTTTGCCCTGTAGACTGTTGTGTGCCCGATGAAGATCATGTAGAGTCAGAAGAAACACTTTTGGGTAAGCAACGGTTTATGCACGGAGCAGATTAAGTTTTTGCACATCCTTCCAACCGACAAGGGTAATATTGTTCTCTTCAATTTTTTGTTTGCAGTGTGCACTGTTAAAATAGGAAGCATCCTCTGCACGCCAAGCGGCACCAAAATTTGGGTGCTCATAGGTGATTTGCTCCATGGAGGCACTGGCATAGGCTGGGTGAATCAATATTTGAGATAAGCCCTCTGGCAGGTGGTCTATCACATTGTCATAGAAAGTTACGAGTCCTTCATTTTGAAAATTATCGAAAGAGGCCATATAGATTTGTTTCCAATCGGGTTGTTGAAGCGATAAAGAATTTTCTTTCGATCCAGCATGGCCTGTGAGGCGTGCGCTATAGAGAATGGGCAAGTCAAAAGCTTTGCCCAATTGATCGTAAACCTCTAATAAATCTTGACGTAGCCCCAAGACATACATGTGAGAATCTAAATGTGAGGGTTTTAAACCCAAATTCAACGCAAATTCAATTTGACATTTAAGCTCTAAAAAGACTTCTTCAGCATTCACCGCCTCATGAAATGGTACTCTTGTGGGGTGAAAATAACCTTTAGAGGTGAGTAAGGTTGGAATTTTTTCAGGCGCACAAAGCGGCCTGAATGGATATTTTTTCCATTCTCCGGTGAGCGTTAAATGAATGCCATAATCAAGTTCAGGATGCGCTTTGCAGAAGTCAGCCATTTCAAAGAACCAAGGCGTGGGCACCATCAAACTGCAAGAAGAAATGCTGCCTGTTAAAAGACCCTCTTGTATGGCGCGGTTATGCGACAATGCTAATCCGGCATCATCTGCATGAATCATCAAATAGCGTGTTGCCATTGAATTGTGTTTTATTTTGTTGGTTTAAGGTACAAAAGCAAATTAGTTTGCCAAAAGAAAGCGTATTTTTGCCCAAAATTTTTAAATGAAAGCAGGAATTGTAGGCCTCCCAAACGTTGGAAAATCAACCCTTTTTAATTGTTTGTCAAACGCAAAAGCCCAAAGTGCTAATTTTCCTTTTTGCACCATAGAGCCCAATGTGGGGGTGGTTAATGTGCCCGATGAGCGCCTTTCTTTGTTGGCCGAATTGGTGAAGCCCGAAAAGACAATTCCCGCTACGGTTGAAATTGTAGACATTGCCGGATTAGTAAAAGGAGCTAGTAAAGGTGAGGGACTTGGCAATCAATTTTTAGCGAACATTCGTGAAACGGATGCCATTATTCATGTTTTGCGCTGCTTTGAAAATGAGAATATTGTTCATGTAGAAGGGTCTGTAGATCCCGTACGCGACAAGGAAATTATAGATATTGAATTGCAGCTAAAAGATCTTGAAACGGTAGAAAAGCGATTGGATAAAGTGAACCGTGCTGCCCGCACAGGCGATAAAGAAGCACAAAAAGCACAAGCTGTTTTGCAGCGGGTGAAAGAGGGATTGGAGGCTGCGCAAAATGTACGTCAGCTGGATTTGAATGAAAAAGAACGAGAAGAATATGTAACAGCCCTCCAATTACTCACCGATAAGCCCGTCTTATACGTCTGTAATGTGTCGGAAAGTGACGCCGCTACTGGAAATGCATTTGTTAGCAAAGTGGAAGCACTGGCCCTCACTGAGCAGGCCGAAGTGCTAACCCTTGCGGTGTCTATAGAAGCTGACATTAATGAATTGGAGAGTTATGAAGAACGTCAATTGTTTTTAGAAGATATGGGCCTAAGCGAACCTGGAGCCGCCAAATTGATTCGTAAGGCGTATGCTTTGTTAAAGCAACAAACCTATTTTACGGCAGGAGAGAAGGAAGTCCGCGCTTGGACATATCCTCTTGGTGCCACAGCGCCTCAAGCTGCTGGTGTGATTCACACCGATTTTGAAAAAGGATTTATTCGTGCCGAAGTAATTTCCTTTGCCGATTTTCAGTCCTATGGCACGGAAACTAAAGTGAAAGAAGCAGGAAAAATGCGTATCGAAGGTAAAGAATATGTGGTGCAAGACGGCGATGTAATGCATTTTAGGTTTAATGTTTAAATAGGTTTTTTTAAGCATAGAACAAATTGGGGGGATGCAACGAATTCAAAAAATTTATGAAGTATCAATAGCGGCCTTAGTTGTTCTAGCCATTTACAGTAGTGCGCAGCAATGGGAGAGCTATTTTGTACTTAAGCCGCTAACCTCCCTGTTGATTATATTGTTGCCTCTTTTTGGAAGAGGGAACGCTTCCAATACGTTTAAAAACACCATGCTTCTTGGTTTGGTCTTTTGTTTAGTAGGCGATGTGTTTTTGCTTTGGGATCGTTTTTTTGTATTTGGCTTGGGAGCTTTTTTAGTGGCTCATCTCCTTTTTGCTGTGGCTTTTATAAAAAGTTTCGGCTTTTCTAAATCCATTGGTGCCTTGGTTCTACTTTTGCTTATTTCTATTTGGATTTATGGGCTTTTGTGGCCGCATTTGGGCGCTTTGAAAGTACCTGTATTGGTGTATGTGTTGGCTATAGCATTTATGACGTGGCAGGGCATGGGCGCCTACATAAAAAACGCCAACCCTGCTTCGCGGCTTGTGGCGCTAGGTGCCGTATGCTTTATGTTGTCCGATAGTTTGTTGGGCTACAACAAGTTTGTTGTCACCCTGCACTGGGCATCTGCTGGAATATTGTCTTCCTATTGGTTAGCTATTTACTGTTTGGCGAAAGCCACTCTTTCTAAAAGCAGTTAAGGTTTTAAAGTGGCTTTCAAAAAGGTTATCTCTTCTGGGTCAAAGGGAGTTTTGTCGGGTAAATAAACATCATGATGCCAAACCTTGGGCAGTGAATCAAATTTTTCTACCCAAGAAGACCAAGGAAAAGCCGTATTGGTTTTTCCAGCCACAAAGCCCCAATTGATTGCAGCAACTTGATTTTCTTTTAGGAGGGGCAAAACACTTTGGTAGGTGTTCCCCACACCACGCGCTAAATATTCAGTGCAAAGCAATGGACGATTGTATTTTTTTAACTCTTCTATTTTACGTTTCACATTTTCAAGATCTCCGTCATAGGCATGAAAAGAAATGACATCAGAATGGGTGAGGGCAAAGCGATCAATAGTTGACAGACTATCTAGCGTGCCCCAATGGCTAAAGTTCCCTTTCCATGGCCCCACGGTGAGGGGTTGAGAAGGATTAACTTCTCTGGCCCATTGAAATACTTTTTTTAAGAGTGACAATGAATAGATGTGTTTATTTTTAACTTCTGCTTGGCTACGCCCTTGGTCTCCTTGATTGGCCACATTATCAGGTTCGTTGTAGAGGTCCCAGGCCACCACTCGGGCATCGTTAGCAAAATGAGAAAGAACTCCTTTCACATAATTTTTCACTTCACCATGTCGCAAACTATCGCCTAATATGGCGGCCCCTGGCGCTTGCACCCAGCCAGAATTGTGCACAAAGGGAATGGGATCGGGTTGTTTGCCCAGTTTGGGCACCGGATGCCATACATCATCTAAAAGCACAAAAAGGGTTTTGATGCCTTTGCTGTTGGCCATGGTTAAATAATGATCCAATCGATTTAAAAAACCAAGCGAATCTTGTTCCCATAGCAAATTGTGTAAATACACCCTATGCAGCGTCATGCCCAACTCGGCACTCCATTGCAATTCTCGGTCAATGGTTTCAGGATCAAAAGTGTCTGCTTGCCAAAATTCTAATTGATTGATGGCCGTACTGGGATTAAAATTAGTGCCAGCCATCCAACCGTGTTCATTTTGCCATGCCCAAGCACGTTCTTCACTCCATCGTTCGCCTACAGGGGGTGTGGAGGGTTGACAGGCCACAATCAAACTTAGGACAAAAACAAATGCAATTTGCTGTAATGTTTTCATAGTAACGCTTATAAAGATTTTGAATCATAGACTACCACTTTATCCCAGAGGTGAGCGGCTTCTTCAATAAATGCGAGGTGGGTGGGGTCGGTTTGATAGGCAATTTCATCTTCCACACTAGCAAAGGTCATCACATAGCAGTAGGTGAATGAACTGTCTACTACACCGCGTTCTTCGGTGGCAGCAGGACACCCCAAATGTGTGTGTTGGCCTTGCGGATTGGTTTGCATCAATTTTTGGATAGCCGCCTCAAACACCTTTCTGTCTGCGGCATTGCCTGGGTTTTTTAACCAAAAGTAAACGGTGTGAATGAGGTTGGCTTGAAGGGTTTTGGGGGTGGCTGCAGTTGTGGCCATAATGCAATTTGTGTTTAAAGGTTTTATTCTTGTTGTCGAATATATAAAAAATGTTGTTACCGTTTTTTAAAATTGCGATGCTGTTATAGCCTCTTGTGAAATTATAGGGTGAATTGCATTAGCCTTCAAACAAATGTCGAGTTCATTTGAATTAGTCCCTCAATGGCTTTTAAAATTTATACTATAGAAGCAAATAGGGGCCAAAGCCCCTATCTATTGTTATTTTGCACTTTGTTACGCCATGTCAAAATTTTAACCCCAAACTTAGACCCCATGATTCTGTGAAGAGAGCTGAATTGGATACGTCTTTTGAAAGTCCATTAAGGAGAGGTATGCTGTTTTTCAGATTTAATTTGTCTAAATTATAATAAAGCCCTAAAAGTAGTCTTTGTCCAAATAAATTAGTTAAATCAAAAAACTGCCCTAGACGAAGCTGATGACCTCGCTTGAACCTATTAGAGTCAATGGGGAGATGGGAAGCCATATGAAGAGTAATAAAATGATATTTATTTTGAACTTAATAGTATTTAATTGCCCCTCCTATTTTTAACGATGAAATTTTCGGACTTAAAAACCTATTAAGACTCACTATGCTCCCAAAACTAAATCTTTTAAAGATTTTATAATCTAAATTATATGCTAATTCAATACTTCCACTATATTCTGGAAAAAACTGAAATGTTCCGTGCCAATACCTTGATTCATAAGTACTATTCAAATCCACATAAACTGATGACACCCATTTTTCTTTAACATCCTGAGAATATAATGTCATATTAACGAAAAAGAATATAAATAGAAATGTAAAACGATTCATGCTTTTTTTATTTAGTATTAACCAATCTATTCCCTTTCCAAGTACTTCCCATTCGAGCCAACCCATAAAAATCAATATCATAATGGGTATAATGTCTAAAAAGACTACTTGCAGGGCTAATATTAAAGTTCCAATGATTATTTGTGTCATTCCATGCAGAACTAATTATAAAATCGGCACCACTGTATAGCTTTCGTTTAATTTTATTTTCATTTAAAAATGCTGCTAGATAAGGATCATCAACAACCTGCTGTTCATCAGTTTCATATTCATCACCACCCTAAGAAGATTTTCTATTTTGAGTAACTTTTTGGATTAGCTCGCTATTTTTATAATTTATTATCGGTTGATGTGAACGGAAGCCTTGCTCGTAATAGTTCTCAAATTTTTAAAACAATTTCACTTCTATCAAAATCGGGTTTGTCTATTCTGGCGCAACAGTCATCTCTGCAGAACAAACTTCTGCGCAGCCACCGCCGTCTAGGCAATCTTTAATTGCGCTACCTATGCACCTGTACAGCGAGAGCCCCCTTCCTTCACAATGTGTGTCTGTCCCACCACTGCAAGAAACAGTAATCGATTCCTTCATTTTTTTTCCGCTAAAGCCTTCAATAAAACCTTTTTCAGATGCAGAAAGCGTTTGAATATGGTTAGCCATAAATCTATTGTTTTTATCAAGTGTTATGCTGGCATAAACTATTTTGTTTTCAGCATTGGCAAGGTTTTGCATTTCAGTAACGATAGCCTTAATGGAAGCTACTGAAAAATCAGCATTTTCAATAGTTTCATTTTCATTACAAGAAATTAATGCTAAACCTAAAAAGAGCATAAGTAATCTTAAAGTTTTCATCTTAAATTAATATTAAAAATCCACACCTCAACCTTTTTTTGGGAGTGTTGAGGCTTGCAAAATGCCACCAAAGAAAAACTGATTGCTTTGGCTTCTTCCCCTATGAACAATTTCGTTGTTTGCTTTCTCTTAACTTTTTTCTCCCAAGCAGAAAACGCTTTCTCAGGTGTGATTAGATTTAGGGTGTTCATTGTCCATTTTTAATTTTCTTACAAAGTTAAAGCACCAAGGGGCCATTTTTTGTCCTCTAAAATCAGTCGTCTCCCTTTTCTTTCAGGTAAAATTTCCTTGACGATTTGCAATACACAATAAAATGTCCTTCTTCCCGCAGTTGCGCTAACATTCTTTTTACCGTTCTTGAGCTGACATTTAATCTTAATGCAATTTGGGACAACGAAACACACCTCCCTTTTTGAATGGTTTCCAAAAGGTATTCCAGTGTCCGTTTTCGTTCTGTGAATTTCATCGTTTTAACAAATACAATGTTTACAGCTAACGTTTTGGCTTGTCGCCACACATCAAATGGAGGTTCCTTCAACGCCACTGCTGCCATGCGCAGTCCAATAAAAGTTTAGTAAAAGCAAAATAAGATAGGTTTCTCATGGCAGTAGTGTGGTGATTAGGACAAATACAATTCTAATGTACCAATAAATAATCACAATTCCATCGCGTAAAGGCATTTTTAACAATCCCCGTTTGTATTTGTTAATTTCTTTAAGCCTTGAGGTGTTTGTTTTCTCCGATGATGTTTTAAATTAGCCCCATGCCGCAAGCAACCCAATATACCGAAGACAATATCCGCTCCCTCGATTGGCGAGAACACATTCGCATGCGCCCGGGCATGTACATCGGTAAACTAGGAGACGGTTCTTCTCCCGATGATGGAATTTATATCCTCCTTAAAGAAGTGCTAGACAATTGTATTGATGAGTTTGTGATGGGGGCGGGAAAAACCATTGAAATAAGTATTAAAGAAAACACCGTTTCGGTGCGCGATTTTGGCCGTGGCATCCCCCTTGGAAAGTTGGTAGATGTGGTTTCAAAAATGAATACGGGAGGAAAATACGATACCCGTGCGTTTAAAAAATCTGTTGGGCTTAATGGTGTGGGAACCAAAGCTGTAAATGCTCTTTCATCAAGTTTTACTGTAGAATCAAATCGGGATCAAAAAACAAAAAAGGCGGTTTTTGAATTTGGTAATTTATTGGAAGAAGCACCCGAACAAGAGTCTTCCAAACGCAAAGGCACTTTGGTGCGTTTTGTGCCCGATGTTCAGATTTTTAAAAACTTTAGATACCGCTTAGAATATGTGGAACGCATGGTGAAAAACTATGTGTATCTCAATCCAGGGTTGACTATTGATCTTAACGGAGAACGCTATTTCTCCGAAAATGGACTCAAAGACCTATTGCAAGAACACACTTCCGAAGAAGATTTGCGCTATCCCATTGTGCATTTGCTGGGAGACGACATTGAAGTGGCGCTCACGCATAGCAAAACCCAATACAGTGAAGAATATCACTCCTTTGTCAATGGCCAACACACCACGCAGGGCGGCACACATCAAGCGGCTTTCAGAGAAGGCTTGGTGAAGGTTATTCGTGATCATTTTGGGAAAAATTACGACGCTTCTGACATCCGAAAATCTATTATTTCTGCGGTTAGTATTAAAGTGATGGAGCCGGTGTTTGAATCGCAAACCAAAACAAAGCTAGGCTCTACAGAAATGGGAGAGGGCATGCCTTCAGTGCGGTCCTATATCATCGATTTTTTAAGTACAAAGCTCGATAATTTCTTGCATAAAAATCCTACTGTTGCTGAGGCCATCCAAAGGAAAATCATCCAAGCAGAAAAAGAACGCAAAGAGCTTTCGGGCATTCGAAAACTCGCCAAAGAACGGGCAAAGAAAGCCAATTTACACAATAAAAAACTACGCGATTGCCGGGTGCATCTCAATGAACTCAAAAAAGACCGCCGCTTAGAATCAACTTTATTTATTACCGAGGGTGATTCGGCCAGTGGTTCGATTACCAAATCTAGAGATGTGAACACGCAAGCGGTTTTTAGTTTGCGTGGAAAGCCACTCAATAGCTACGGTATGTCTAAAAAGATTGTGTATGAAAACGAAGAGTTTAATCTCCTGCAAGCGGCTCTAAACATTGAAGACAGCATGGAGGATTTGCGTTACAACAACATTGTGATTGCTACCGACGCCGATGTGGACGGCATGCATATCCGCCTTTTGTTGATCACTTTCTTTCTTCAATTTTTCCCTGAACTCATCAAAGAAGGACACCTATACATCTTGCAAACACCTCTATTTAGAGTGCGCGACAAAAAAGAAACGTTCTATTGCTACAGTGATGCAGAACGCAATGATGCTGTTCAAAAATTAAAAGGAAAACCAGAAATTACCCGTTTTAAGGGATTGGGTGAAATATCACCCGATGAATTTAAACACTTTATTGGCGAAGACATTCGCTTGGATCCAGTGATGTTAGACAAAAGCACCACAGTGGACCAGTTGCTGCAATTTTATATGGGTAAAAACACGCAGGAAAGACAGAAATTTATTATCGACAATCTTAAAGTGGAACTCGATTTGGCAGAACAAGAGGCTTAACTCCTCGTTGTATGCTGTAAATTGATGAGGGTTAGTGCGATAAAAAATAAAGCAACAGTCTTTTTTATCTAAAAAAGTTTTTAACCGCCACTTGTTGATATCCCAAGCCTAGAGAGGGGTTTGTTTTTGGGTGGAAATAGTATTTTTGAGACCTACGACTTATGGAAACAGAAGATCACATACAACACGATGCTAACACAGGTGACTCTTTGGTGAAGGTCACAGGCATGTATCAAGATTGGTTTTTGGATTATGCTTCTTACGTGATTTTGGAACGCGCCGTGCCTGTGATTGAAGATGGCTTCAAGCCTGTGCAACGCCGCATTTTGCATTCCATGAAAGATTTGGATGACGGGCGCTACAATAAAGTGGCCAACATTGTGGGGCATACTATGCAATACCACCCCCACGGCGATGCTAGTATTGCCGATGCAATGGTACAAATTGGACAAAAGGAATTGCTCATTGATATGCAGGGCAATTGGGGAAACATTCTAACGGGCGATAGTGCCGCTGCTTCCCGTTATATTGAAGCGCGCTTGTCTAAATTTGCTTTGGAAGTGGTGTTTAGTCCAAAGGTGACCGAGTGGCAACTTTCGTATGATGGCCGAAAAAAGGAACCCATCCACTTGCCGGTTAAATTTCCCTTGCTTTTGGCACAAGGCGCTGAAGGAATTGCTGTGGGGCTTTCAACCAAGATTTTACCCCATAATTTCAATGAGCTTTTAGAGGCAAGTATTCTGCATCTGAAAGGTAAGCGATTTGAATTGTATCCCGATTTTCAAACGGGAGGTATTGCCGATGTGCAACAGTATAACGATGGCCAACGTGGTGGAAAAGTGCGGGTGCGCGCTAAAATTGGCCAGTTGGATAAAAACACCTTGGTGATTACTGAAATTCCCCATAGCACCAACACATCTACTTTGATCGATAGCATCTTAAAGGCAAATGAAAAAGGGAAGATTAAGATTAAACAAATTGAGGATAATACAGCAGCAGAAGTAGAAATTTTGATTCACCTGCCCAGTGGTATTTCACCCGATAAAACTATAGATGCCCTCTATGCATTCACAGCCTGTGAAACATCCATTTCGCCCTTAGGATGTTTAATTATTGATAACAAGCCTCATTTTATGGGAGTGAGTGAGATGTTGAAAATCTCAACCGATCACACCGTACAAGTCCTGAAAATGGAATTGGAAGTGCAGCTTCAGGAATTGGAAAACCAATGGCATTATGCTTCTCTCGAGCGAATTTTTATTGAAAATAGAATTTATCGTGACATTGAAGAAGAAACTACCTGGGAAGGGGTTTTGCAAGCTATAGACAAAGGGTTGCAGCCGCATATTGCCCATCTAAAACGCCCTGTGGTTGAAGAAGATTTGGTGCGCCTCACAGAAATTAAAATCAAGCGAATTTCAAAATTTGATTTAGACAAAGCCCAACAAAAAATTGAAGCCCTAGAAGGAGATATTGAAGAGGTAAAAAACAATTTGAATCACCTTATTGATTATGCTATTCGCTATTTCACCCATTTAAAAAAGACCTACGGCACAGATAAAGAACGCAAAACGGAAATTCGCATTTTTGATGATGTGGACGCCAAAAAGGTGGTGGTGCGCAATCAAAAGCTATATGTAAATAGAGAAGAAGGATTTATTGGCACGGGCATGCGACGGGATGAATATGTTTGTGATTGCTCCGACATTGACGATGTTATCGTTTTTACGGAATACGGTAAAATGCAGGTCGTTAAAGTAGATTCCAAAGTTTTTGTGGGTAAAAATATTTTGCATGTCAACGTATTTAAGAAAAAAGACAGCCGCACCATTTATAACATGATTTATAGAGATGGTTCACGAGGCGCCAGCTACATCAAACGCTTTGCTGTCACGGGCATAACTCGTGATAAAGTTTATGACCTCACCCAGGGTACTGCACAATCGAATGTATTGTATTTTTCTGCCAACCCCAATGGAGAAGCAGAAATTGTTACAGTGCTATTGCGCAATACAGGCAGTATTAAAAAATTAAAATGGGAGCTCAATTTTGCTGATATGCAGATCAAAGGGAGGGCTGTGCGTGGCAATATTGTGACGAAATATGGAGTGCGCAAAATTGAACTCAAAGAAAAAGGCGTTTCTACCCTAAAGCCTAGAAAAATTTGGTTTGACGAAACTGTGAAACGCCTCAATGTGGAGGGGCGAGGGCGTTTGCTAGGTGCCTTTAAAGGAGACGATAAACTTTTGGTGGTTTCCGATCAAGGAACGGCCAAAGTAGTGATTCCCGAGATGAGTTTGCATTTTGAGGAAAATCTTCTACACTTGGAGCAATGGGAGCCCGAAAAGCCGATTACAGCCATTTATTTTGATCCTGAAAAAGAGCGGTATTTTATCAAACGTTTTTTGATCGAAAGCGAAAACAAAGAAGATGATTTTATCAAAGAAGGGGGCATGCTCACATTTTGTAGCTTTGAATGGCGTCCATTATTAGAAGTGAATATTGAAAAACCAAGAGGAAAAGAACCACTTCCCCCAATGGAAATTAATGCCGAAGAATTTATTGCCGTAAAAGGATTTAAAGCTTTGGGAAACCAACTTACCGATAAAAAAATAAAATCTGTCACACTTAAGGAGGCCTTGCCCTATGAGGCTCCTAAAAAAGAGCCTATTGAAGAAATTGAGGTGAATGAGGAAGAAACGTTAAATGGCAACGGCGACGCTTCCCAAATCCGCCTAGATATTTAAGTTTTCTTTTTGATTCGCATATTGATCATTTCAACGCCCAATGAAAATGCGATAGCAAAATAAAGATATCCCTTTGGTATACTCCCAATACTGTTTCCGAAAAGAAGCGTGTTTGACTGATGGGCGCCTTCTGCAATTAACATAAAACCAATAAGCAACAAAAACGAAAGACCCAATACTTGCAGAGAAGGATGTTGATTCATAAACGAATTGATGGCACCAGCAAATGCGATCATCAATACTATAGAAACCACAATGGCGCTCACCATAACTCCAAAAGCGTAGTCAATTCCTGTGGTCATACCCACAGCGGTTAGAATAGAATCAAAAGAAAACACAACATCAATAAGCATGATTTGAAAAAGTGCATTTAGGGTGCGCAGGGGACGTTTTGGTGATTCTTCAGTGGGTTTTTCCTCTGTTTTGAATTCCACTTTCTGAAAAATTTCATGGGTACTTTTATAAATCAAGAACAGCCCCCCTAAGAAAAGGATTACTGTTTCAACAGATATAGCAGAAGAAAAATAGGTGGTTTCAATAGTCCAAAACGGTTGTCGCATTTTGACCAAAAGTGAGATGCCAAACAACAAGCATATTCGGGTTATCATAGCCAATAACAACCCCATACGCATTAACTTTTTTCGTTCTTTTTGTGGAAAGCGATCAGCTAGAATGGAAATAAAGATAATATTGTCAATCCCTAAAACAATTTCTAAAAAAGTGAGGGTTAAAAAGGCGCTAATGAGTGCAGATGTGAGCATATGAGCAATTTGGGCTTATTCTATTTTTTTTATGGTGCCACGTTGTACATTTTTGGTATCACCCACTAGGGCATACTCAAAGGTATATTCACTTTTTTTTGTAGTCAAAATCTCAATACGAATAGGTCTTTTGTCTTGATTGGAAACCGGATGTCTTTTGGTTAAAATACATTCACAATTGTTTACCCACCGAATATTTGCCGTATCTGTTTTTCCTTCAAAATATTCAATCTCGTAGTCTTTATACCGTTCAAAACGCGATGTTTTTAGAGTGCCGTTTATCACGGTGGTGAACTCATAAGTCCCTTCATGAAAGGGCAAACAGTTGCGCTCCACCTGATAACAGGAAGTGAAAACCATCGAAATTAAAAAAAGTGTAACGTGGCGCTTCATAAATGAAGGCAAAAGTACTAAGAATTTGGGGAATACTTTTTAAAGCGACCGTCTTTAAAAAGTGTGATAACGGCTTCAATTTCTAATGGATTCTCCTTTGTGTGAGAACTGGTGCTTTCTATAGGATCAGGTGTATCCATCTTAAAATCGGTAGCGTTTGACGAATTGGTTGCTGTTTGTGAAGGAATTGGGTTTTTTGCTGCAACCGTTTTTTCGCCGAGTAGGAGCCAGGCTAAATCGATATCGTCAAAAGCATCGTGAATTTTTAAGACAAACTCCAAACTGGGTTTGTTGCGTTGCGCTAAAATGTGTGAAACCGAAGAACGTTGAACGCCGATTTGTGTTGCAAATGCAGCTGCAGAAAGCTGCTTTTGAGCCATTAATTCTTGTAAGCGATCAATGAATTCAGCGGTGTTTAACATTGTAAATTATTCTATTTAAGTGTTAAATATAGCACTTTTTTTAAATTAAAAAACGACCTAATTTAGCTTTATATATTAAATATTTAGTTTAAATAAAATGCATAAACAACTGATATACAGTTATTATGATTTTTTTATTATCAAACGACATAGGAACGTATATAAAAAACAACAATTTTGAGCAGAAATGTAAACACTTCTTAGGTCCACCTGTATATAAAAGTAAACTTTATGTTGTTTACATTTGTATTTATTTTTTATGCTTCAAGCACGATATTTTTCACCCGACCACTTGACTCCCTATCTGTCTGAATGGAAAAAAAAGGCAGCGGTTTCTACATTGGGAACTTCTGTTTGCGGACGCCCCATAGATGTTGTTCAATTGGGAACAGGTCCTATAAACGTTTTAATGTGGTCGCAAATGCATGGCAATGAAAGCACCACCACACGAGCTTTAATGAAATTGATGCCTTGGCTTTGTGAATCAGCTCAAGAAATGCTGTTGAGTCGGCTCTGCCTTCATATCATCCCTCAACTTAATCCAGATGGGGCCGCTGCCTACACTCGTGAGAATGCAAATGGAATAGACTTAAATCGTGATGCTGTGGCCTTATCTCAGCCCGAAAGTCAATGTTTGCGAAATTATTTTGATACGATACAGCCTCAATTTTGTTTTAATCTCCATGATCAGCGTACGCTCTATGGGGCAGGAGGAGAGGGCAATCCAGCAACGCTTTCTTTTTTGGCACCAGCTGCCGATGAAGAACGTTCGCTCACACCGGCACGTGAAAGAGCTATGCAATTGATAGCATCCATTGTCAAAACGCTTGAGGGGGATTTACCTCAAGCCATCGGACGGTTTGACGACACGTTTAACCCCAATTGTGTGGGCGATACTTTTGCCGCTTTAAAAGTGCCTACGCTTTTATTTGAAGCGGGTCATTTTCCAGAGGATTATGGTCGTCACAAAACCACTATTTTTGTCACTAAGGCGCTACAGCAAGCCCTCATCGCTATTGCGCATAATGTCTACGAGGCAGAATCTGTGGCTGCCTATTTTGCTATACCTGATAATCAAAAAGTGTATTTTGATGTTTTGTTGAAAGGTGTGCGCCTTAATGTTGAAGGTAAAACATTTGAAAATCAATGCCTAACCCTCCAATATTCAGAACAACTTTTAGGGGGGCAATTACACTTCTTACCTCAAATGGTTGCTTATTCTGCGGAACCACCACACTTTAAATTTCATAAAACAATTTCCCTTTCGTCAGAATTTAGTCAAATTGAACTTCCATTCAAGATGGATGAAATTTTAAAAAACCCTCAATTCACTAAATTATTAGCAACAAAGAGCTGATTTTATTGAAAAAATGCTATTTTTGAAGCCTCAAAACAAACTTTTTTAATAAATGGGGAAAATTGCACTTGATGAAGTAGATCATCAAATTTTAGACATCCTAATCGACAATACCCGAATCCCTTTTACAGACATCTCTAAACGACTGCTTGTTTCGGCAGGAACGGTTCATGTGCGTGTTAAAAAGATGGAAGACGCCGGCATTATTATGGGCTCTTCATTAACTCTTGATTATGTGAAATTAGGCTATTCATTTATTGCCTATGTGGGTATCTTTTTAGACAAAACAAGCCGAACCAAACAGGTGATTGAAGACTTGAGAACCATTCCTTATGTTACCGTGGCCCATGTTACCACAGGAAAATTCAACATTTTCTGTAAAGTGCGCGCTCGAGACACCCTGCATGCTAAAGAAATAATTTTTGAGATTGACGATATTGATGGAGTATCCCGCACAGAAACTATGATCTCTATGGAGGAAAGCATTAACGATAAAAAACGTTTGATGCACCGAATTTTTAACGAAATGTAAAACCCCTTGTACCCCCACTATTGATGACCCGTAAACCCAAAATTGAACGCTTTGAAGAAAAGGTTCTTTCACGCTTTCAAATATATAACAGTCTCTTTTTAACCCTTCCTTTTGAATCTATAAAGAACACAGCGGTTTTATTGCCCCTGTTTTTTGACTTTTGTAAGAGCGCCTATGAGGAGGGACTGCCACCCAAAACCATTGTTGAGAATTTCTTAGAACAATACACACCTCAGCTAAAGCAAAAGGAGCATTTTGATTTGCTTTTTAATTTTATTCAATACATTGAGCGCCAGGTCGTTTTATTTGACGCCATTGAAGATGCAGCCTATGCCTATGTGAACGATATGAGTGGCAGAGGAACGTTACAGCACGTGAAATCTGAAGCCCAAAACAATCAACTCACAGAGCAGTTGATTCAACACATTGATAATTTCAAACTGCGTATTGTTTTAACTGCACATCCAACGCAATTTTATCCAGACAATGTATTGGTAATTATCAATGAACTTTCTAATGCCATTGCACAAGATGATTTGGATACCATCAAAACCCTTTTGGCGCAATTGGGGAAAACCCCTTTTTACAAAAAAGAAAAACCAACACCCTATGATGAAGCGGTGAGCTTGATTTGGTATTTAGAAAATGTGTTTTATCACTCTGCAGCAAATATTTGCAATTATCTTAAAAAGCACATTTATAAAGACAAGTCCCTAGAAAATCCAATTTTTGATTTTGGTTTTTGGCCTGGAGGCGACCGTGATGGCAATCCCTATGTGACGCCAGAAATAACCCTAAAAACAGCCAAAAGGTTGCAGTTTTCTATTTTACGAAACTATTATCGCGATTTGCGAAAATTAAAACGCAAGATTACATTTCCTGGGGTAGAATCACGCATCCATAATCTTGAAGAAACAGCGTTTAATGCGATGTTTTATCCGAAAAAAGCAAAACATTTCACCTATTCATTTTTTCTAAACGAATTGGAAGAAGTGCTCCATCATATCACCACACAACACCAAGGCCTCTATGCTGATGATGTGCAAGACTTGATTCATAAACTCAAATTGTTTGGTTTCCATTTTGCTAGTTTAGACATTCGTCAAGACTCTCGAGTGCATAATTCCGTTTTTGAAAACATTGTCTCTCATCCCGAAAGCCAGAAGTACATTAAAGAATTGCCCGATCAGTATCAATCCTTAAGTGAAGCCGAACGATGTGGGGTATTACCTAACTTTACAGGAGCCATCCCGCCTTCCCTTTTTAGTGATGAAATTACACGTCAAACCCTAGAGAGCATTTATGCTATGAAGGAAATACAGGCGTTTAATGGTGAACGGGGCTGCAATCGCTACATTATCAGCAATTGTCAAACGTTGGAAAATATTCTACAACTGTTTGCCATGCACCGTATTTGTGGATGGAAAAAACCCACAGTAGATTTTATCCCGCTTTTTGAAACCATCACCGATTTATCGGAAGCCAAAAAAGTGATGCACGGGCTTTTTTCTAACCCTATTTACAGAGCCCATCTCAGCACACGTGAAGACAAGCAAACCATTATGCTTGGCTTTTCAGACGGCACTAAAGACGGAGGCTATTTGATGGCCAATTGGAGCATATACAAAGCCAAAGAGGCTCTAAGTCTTTTGGGTAAAGAATTTGATGTGCGCATCGCCTTTTTTGACGGCCGGGGAGGACCTCCCGCTCGAGGCGGTGGAAACACCCATCAATTTTATGCTTCTTTAGGCAGTGATATTCAGGCGGAAGACATTCAACTTACTGTGCAAGGGCAAACCATTAGTTCCAACTTTGGCACATTAGATTCCTCCCAATTCAACCTAGAACAACTAGTGAGTTCGGGAGTTCATAACAGCGTTTTAAAACCTGGTGAAAATGATCTTTCTGACAAAGATCGACAAACTATGGATGCTTTGGCGGATATAAGTTATCAAACCTATCAAGCCTTTAAGTCTCATCCGAAATTTATTGCTTATTTAGAGCGCATGTCCACTTTGCCTTATTATGCTAAAACCAACATTGGTAGCCGTCCTTCCAAAAGAGGTAAGTCTAAAGAGTTGGTATTTTCTGATCTTCGCGCCATCCCTTTTGTGGGCAGCTGGAGTTTATTAAAACAAAACGTGCCTGGTTTTTTTGGGGTAGGATCGGCCCTTAAAGTATTTAAAGATAAGGGGGCTTGGAATGAAGTAAAATCACTTTACAGCAATTCAAGATTCTTTAGGACCTTACTTTTTAACAGCATGATGAGTTTAACCAAATCCTTTTTTCAACTTACACAGTATATGGAAAAAGACGCTGAGTTTGGTGCTTTTTGGAAGTTGATTTATGAAGAATATAAATTGACCCATAAACTCCTTTTGGAGGTTACAGAAATGAATACCTTAATGGAAAATGAATTGGCTGGTAAAGCCTCTATTAAAGCGCGAGAAGAAATAGTATTACCCTTATTGACCATTCAGCAATTTGCCTTGATGAAAATTCAGGAAATGCAAAATTCAAAAGGGGTAGACAAAAAACTAAAAGGTGTTTATGAGGCTTTAATTACCCGTTCGTTATTCGGCAACATTAATGCGAGTAGAAACTCTGCCTAAAACGCTTCGTAATAGGTAAAAGCGGCTGCAAAAAGTTCGGGTGTAACTTCAACATCTATTGCAGGTTCTCCGAGGGCCGATAACAAAACAAAGTTGATTTTACCTTCGCGATTTTTCTTATCGTGTTGCAAAAGGGCGATGATTTCAATCTGCTCTTCGTTCGTGAAGGATTGGGAAGAAAAATAGCTCAAAAAAGTGGTTTTAATTTGATCGCAATCTTCCTTAGGGAGTCCTGTTAATGCTGTTGCCAAATGGGCTTCTAAAATCATACCGATGGCAATGGCTTCACCATGCAACAATCGTTCTCTTTTTGGATGGGCCAAACAATAGGATTCTATGGCATGACCCAAAGTATGCCCAAAATTGAGTATTTTTCGCCATCCTTTTTCAAAGGGATCTTCAGTAACCACCTTGTTTTTTAATTCTACAGAACGATAAATAAACGGAGCCACTTTTTCTGGGGTAATAGTGCCTAGTTTTTTTAATGTATCCCAATAGGGCACGTCAGCAATTAAACCGTGTTTAAGCATTTCTGCAAAGCCACTGCGCAACTCCTCTTGTGAAAGTGTGTTTAACCATTGTGGCCAGATCAAAACCATTTCAGGCTCTTGAATGATGCCAATTTGATTTTTTAAAACCCCTAGGTCAACACCAGTCTTCCCACCCACAGAGGCATCAACCATGGAGAGAAGGGTAGTAGGAATATTATAAAATGCAATGCCCCGTTTAAAAGCACAGGCCACAAATCCACCCAAATCCGTAACCACACCGCCACCTAAATTGATAAGCGCACTATTTCGATCGGCGCCACACGATGAAAGGGCTTCCCAAAGGGATTGACAGGTATCAAGGTGTTTGTGTTCTTCACCAGCAGGCATTTCTAAAATTTCAGGTTGTTTTTCCGTTTTTAGCCAACTTAGAAATGTTGGTAGGCAATGCAACTTGGTGTTTTGATCCACCAATACAAAAAGAGAGGAATAAGAGCCGGCTTGAAGATGGTCTAAAAACGCTTGTTTTCCAGTTGTTTCAAAAACAACCGTTGATTGATGGGATGAAATGCTTTTCATAGTCATTACTAAGAGGCAAAAATAGCGATTTTATTTCTTGAGCTTTAAAGAAGCGAAAGTTAAAAGTTTTGTTTAATTTCAAAATGCGTTTTTAAAAGTACGATAGAATGGAACTTGAAAACACCCAAATTGCCTACCGATCTAAAAGCACAAAAGATCTTAAAAAAGGTATTTTTATTTTCAAACTCTTTCGCTATCCCTTGCTGATGCAGTTAGGTGGCAAACTCACATTGCTTTTTTTGCAATGGCAATGGCCTTTGCCAGGGTTGGTACGAAAACTCATTTACAATCAATTTTGTGGCGGTGAAACCGAAAATGAGGCCCTTGAAAGGGTACAATCCCTAGCCGCTCATGGTGTTGATGCTTGTGTGCATCACGCAGCAGAACACATTCCTACCGAAGCAGGAAGGGCGCTTGTTTTAGAGCATTTTTTATCTCTTTTGAAAATGAGTAAAAAAACAAAATCATTGACTTTTTCAGTAATCAAACCCACGGGCCTTGGAGCACCAATACTATATGAAAAAGTTAGTTCTTCAAAGGCATTGTCTGGCAATGAGGCAAGCCAGTGGTCTCTTGTAAAAGAACGTTTTGTGTTTTGCTGTGAACAAGCCATTCAATGTAACACAAAAGTTTTGGTTGATGCGGAAGAATCGTGGTATCAAAATGCAATAGATGAACTTCTTGAGACCTTGATGCTTACTTTTAACAAAGAAGAGGCGAGGGTGTTCACCACCGTTCAGATGTATAGAGAAGACCGCATGCCCTATTTAAAAAAACTGCTGCAATGGGCCCAAAAAAACAAGATCGTCGTTGGGGTCAAATTGGTTCGAGGTGCTTATGTTTCTAAAGAAAAAAATTACGCAAAAACAAAGGGTATTCCTTCGGTGTTGTGCCCCTCAAAGGCCGCCACAGATGCAAATTTTGAAACAGCACTGCAGTTTATTTTAAGTCATCTAGATCATTTCGCTCTTTTCCTGGGCAGCCACAACGAACAAAATGTGATTCAAACCACTTTATTCATGAAGCAGCATCAAATCGCTTCAGATCATCCTCATATTTTCTTTTCACAACTTTATGGCATGTGTGATCACATCACGTTTAATTTAGCTCATGAAGGGTTTCGGACTGTGAAGTATATTCCTTACGGATCACTTAGAGAAGTAATTCCTTATTTACTTCGACGCGTGGAAGAAAACACGGCTATAATGAGCCAATCAACACGTGAATTAACCTTATATCAAAAAGAGTTGCAACGGCGTTATTCTGAGGGGGGACTATAATCAATAAGGTGTACTGTTTTTTTGCAATTTTCAACCACCCAATAGCCTTTTTCTGAAGGATTGTCGATGTGGTATACCCGGCACGAATCGCGTTGGGTATTGCTTTTGGAAAAATCAACAGTACCTATTTTAATGCGTTCTCTTACAAGACTATCGTTTAAATAAGCAAATCGTACTTGAAGTGCAGAAGCAATATGAATATCTTTTTGAGTTAAATCATTAATTACACGGGCATTAGGGCCATAGTTGCAACTTGTTTTTTTGCCACTAAAAATAAAAGATAAAATAATGAGTCCGGCCGAAAAGCCTCCCAAATAGTAACCTAAGCGTTTCAAAAAACTAGTATTCATCGGCTTCTATTTTAGTTATTTTCCGTTGGTTATTTTGCAATACTTCGATAATAAAGTGATCATATTTGAGGGGTAAGTGTGCTTTGATTTTGTTGGCCCATTCCAAAAAACAATAGGCCCCAGATTCAAAATATTCTTCTATGCCTATATCTGTAACTTCATCGGGGTTTTCTATACGGTAAAAGTCAAAATGATAGATTGATGAAGCGTTTGATTGGTAGTGATTTACCAGTGAAAAAGTGGGGCTAGACATGTTTTCATGAATCCCTAAAGTTTGGCATAAAACCTTAATGAGTGTTGTTTTACCAACGCCCATGGGCCCATCAAGGCGAATTACTTTGTGTTTGCAAGCTTGTAATACTGCTTTTGCCACAGCCTTTAGATCCGCTTCTGTATAGGTTTTAATCATGTTGCAAACATACTACGCTCGGGGGCGTAAAACAACAAATGGAACAATCATTTCTTCTAACGAGATGCCCCCGTGCTGAAAAGAGTTTTTGTAAAACTGAGCATAGTGGTTAAAGTCTTTTTTGTAGATAAAATATTGGGTGCCGGTGGCAAAAATAAATTGACTTTGTGCGCTTTGACTGGGCAGTTGATACTCCCTTGGATTTTGGCATTCCACAATATTTTTGTGGTCATAGGTGAGACTAGTGGCGGCTTTATAGCGCAAATTGGTGCTTGCTTCCTTATGTGAAATGAGGGCCACAGAATCTTCCACATTAATAGTACCATGATCTGTGGTAAGCAACAACTTAAACCCAAGGGATGCTGCCTTTTGCAAAAGCGATTTTAATGGGCTGTTGTTAAACCAACTGCGTGTTAGTGATCGATATGCTTTGTTGTTAGGCGCTAATTCTTTTATCATTTCCATTTCTGTTTTGGCATGTGAAATCATGTCCACAAAATTATAGACCACCACGGTGAGCTGCTCGTGGGTGTGGTTGCTCAATTGTTTGATGAGCTGTTGTCCTTGCTTAAGTTGTGTGATTTTATGATAACTAAAGGAAATGTTTTTTTGTAGTCGATTTAATTGTGCCTCTAGAAAGGCTTCTTCATAGTTGTTTTTACCGCCCGATTCATCGTCAAACAGCCACCATTCCGGATGTTTTTTTTGCATTTCTAGGGGCGTTAACCCAGAAAAGAATGCATTTCGAGCATATTGGGTGGCTGTTGGAAGAATGCTGTAATAAGCCTTTTCTTCTTCCAAAGTAAACAGAGGGGCAATGTCTTCTGCAATCACACGCCATTGATCCCATCGCAAGTTGTCGATTACCACCAACAAATGTGGTTTGTTATTTTCTAATTGGGGTAAAACAGCTTTTTCAAAAAGAGTATGCGAGAGTAGGGGTGGGTTTTCATCAAGCATCCATTGTGGATATTCCGATTCTATAAAGCGTGCAAATTGGGCGTTGGCCTCCTTTTTTTGGGATTGAAAGATTTCGAGTAAACTCGAATCTTCTAAAGCCTCTAGCTCCAGTTCCCAAAAAATCATCTTTTTGTAAAATGCCACCCAATCTTCATGCCTTTTTAGTTGGCTAATTTCCATCGAAATTTTACCAAAAGCTTGCTGATAGTTTTGGGTGGTTTTAGCGGCCACAAGGTGTTGGTGATTTAAATTTTTCTTTAGGGCTAATAAAATTTGATTTGGATTGACCGGTTTGATCAAATAATCGGCAATTTTAGCGCCAATAGCTTCGTTCATGATCTGTTCTTCTTCGTTTTTGGTGATCATGATTACAGGTAGCTGAGGCTTTTTAATCTTCAGTTCGCTGAGGGTCTCCAAGCCATTTAAGCCCGGCATATTTTCATCCAACAAAACCAGGTCAAAAGACTTTTCGTCTACCAATTCTAGTGCATCTCTACCGTTGTTGCAGGGGGTTAGTTCATACCCTTTTGCGGCTAAAAAAAGGAAATGGGGTTTGAGTAGTTCAATTTCATCATCCACCCATAAAATATTGATCCGATCCATTTCTTATCTTTGCTTAAAGTTTGCTATGGGAAAGTCTTTTAAAGCCATTTATTTAAACGATCCAATTTACGGTTTTATTGCCATAGAGCATCCTTTGTTATTTCAAATAATTTCACATCCCTTTTTCCAGAGGCTGCGAAGAATCAAACAAATGGGATTGTCTTATTTGGTGTATCCCGGCACCCACCACACCCGTTTTGAGCACGCTTTAGGGAGCATGCATCTCATGCAAAAAGCCATTGCTGTTTTGCAAAAAAAGGGAGTGTCTATTAGTGCCGAAGAAAGTTTGGGGTTGCAAGCGGCCATTTTGCTTCACGATGTGGGGCATGGTCCCTTTTCTCACGCTACAGAAAACATCATTACACAAGGGGTGGCTCATGAAAACATATCGATAGAAATTTTTAAACAGCTCAACACGCAGTGGGAGGGTGCTTTAGATTTGGCACTTTCAATTTTCACCAACACCTATCACAGGGGGTTTATGCATCAACTTATTGCGGGGCAAATAGATATAGACCGTTTAGACTATCTTAAAAGAGATAGTTTTTATGCCGGCACTCCCGAGGGAAATATCAATGTGGAACGCATCATTTCTGTGATGAATGTGGTGGATGAACAATTGGTTTTTGAAAAGAAAGGGATTTATTCTATTGAAAAGTTTTTAATGGCCCGCCATGCCATGTATTGGCAGGTTTATTTGCATAAAACCAGTTTGGTGGCCGAATTGATGTTGGTTAAAATGCTGGAACGATATAGAGCTTTAGGTGCCGAGGAGCAATCACAAACTCAAACCCCAAATGCCCTCCATTATTTTTTAACGCAACCTTCCAATTTACTTCAAGAAACTGAGGCCTTGCATACTTATTTGAAGCTGGATGATAGCGATCTTATGCAAGCCATTAAGGGCTGGCAACACCATCCTGATTTTTTGATTGCCGATTTTAGCCGGCGCCTTTTAGATCGTAGTTTGCTTAAAATTAAATTAGATGTTAATCCCTTGGACACGGCGGTTTTAGATGAAAAACAAAACAAGCTCATCCAAAAGGGAATGATTGCACAAGATGTACGCGAATTTGTTTTTAAGGGTACGGTTTCTAATCAAATGTATGTGTCTAAAAAACAAAATTTTATCCTCATCAAAGACGGGAGTGAAATCCGTTCTTTGGCTGACTTTTTAAAATATTTAGATTTAGAACATTTTTCTAGTCCCCAAGTTAAACATTATTTGTGCTATCCGAAGCCCTAACCTATGGCTTAAATTTGTATTTTTGCCCCGATGAATGTAAATGCAAAAGCAATTGCAGAACACCTTCAAGGAAGTGTTGATGGAGATCCCCAATGCCAAGTTTCAACCTTGTCAAAAATTGAGGATGCTGCCCCAGGTTCTATTTCGTTTATTGCCAATCCAAAATATTCGAACTATCTCAAAACCACCAAAGCAAGTATTGTTGTTGTTGGACATGATTTTGAGCCCGAACAAAAACCAAAAGCCACACTAATTCGTGTAGCCGATCCCTACAAGGCGTTTTCAACCTTACTCTCGTTATTTGAAGAAAAAACCTCTCAAAAGCAGGGAATCCATCCCACGGCATTAATTGATCCTGAGGCAACTATAGCAGACAAGGTTTATGTTGGTCCTCATGTGGTTATCGAAAGTGGTGCTCGTATAGCAGAAGGAGTTAACATCAATGCAAATTCCTTTGTGGCAAAAAATGTATCTATTGGTGCAAACACTTTTATACATGCCAATGTTGTGCTCTATGCAGACACCCAAATAGGTTCACAATGCATTATTCACAGTGGTGTTGTTATTGGTGCAGACGGTTTTGGTTTTGCTCCAAAACAAGACGGTAGTTATCAAAAAATTCCTCAAACAGGAAACGTGATTATTGGTGATTATGTTGAAATAGGCGCCAATTCCACCATAGACCGAGCCACAATAGGTGCCACCCTAATTGACGACGGGGCGAAACTTGATAACCAAGTGCAAATTGCTCACAACGTACACATAGGAAAACATACCGTTATTGCTGCGCAAAGTGGGGTGGCAGGCTCTAGTAAATTGGGCGACCATTGTGTGATTGGCGGACAGGTGGGTATAGTGGGCCATTTAAAAATTG
>CAZTYX010000014.1:0-29488 GCA_964617385.1 uncultured Flavobacteriaceae bacterium
TTGGGAGGGGTTTTATTTTCAGTAATTACTGTGGGACTTTTTGAAATGATTCAAATTGACTTTGCTACCCTTTATTTTGAAAAAATAGTGCCTTGGGGACTTGCTCCCGTACCTGTTTTAGCTTATTTTTTATTGCTGCACAACCAGTCTTTGGTTCAAAAAGTTTCTCGGCTCATTGCCACTCTTTTTACCCCATTTGCCTTACTCACCCTTTTGATTTTCTCTTTGACCCTACCCTTTGCAAAAACTACCTTTTTTGAAGACCGTGATTTACTCCTTTTTTTCAATCTCATCCTTTTTGCCGTACTAGCCCTCATCATCTTTTCTTTAAGTGATCCAAATAACAATGAAAAAGGAAAAGCTTGGAAAATAGTGCTGAGTGGCTTGGCTTTAGTTGCACTAGTTGACAACCTACTAGCCTTATCGGCTGTGGGCCTCCGCTTGATTGAAGGAGGTATCACACCCAATCGCTTGGCCGTATTGGGGCTTAATGGTATTGTGGTCTTACATTTAGGTTTTATTTTTAGCGCCCTGCTTCAGTCACTAAAATCAAAAAACCAAGAACATCACATTGAAAATCAAATCGGCCGATTCATCCCCATTTATGTTTTGTGGGCCCTTTTTGTGGCGGTTTTTTTCCCTTTAATATTCGATTGATTATTATCTGAGGCTCAACAATTGTTTAGCTAAATAAACAACTGTTTTAAAACGGTTATACCGCGTATATAGAATCTTTCGCTCTACAGGATTATAACGAGCAGTAATGATCTTTTTCATTTTTGTATAGCAATTAATCCATTAAAGTTAAACAAAATAATTAATAGTAAATAAAAAAACAATATTTGTTTGTCTTTTACTCATAAAAAAACCCGCTTGTGAAGAGCGGGTTAAAACAAACAAAACTGAATTATACAAAAAGTGAGAAAGATTACATTTTATTTAATTAATATCTCTTTTTCATAATTTTAATTCAAAGTAAATTAATTTTTATAGCATTTATTTTAATTATATTGAGTATATCTTAATTTTTTTTATATTTTCACTAATCTAATATTCAAAATAAATATTCTTCAAAAAAAGGGGGCATTATTTTAACCGTCTTTAAAATTAGCGGCTTGCCTTTGTGGAGCACCGCCATTCCATTAAGACTTACATTTTTGTATCTTTAAAACAATGAAAAGGTTTTGATTATGAAAACAATGCTTCCCAATGAACACAAAGAAATTCCTGGCAACCCCTCTACGTCTAAGAGCAGCACTTTGAAATTCAACGATCGGTCTAACAAGAAACCATTGCGTGTATTGAGTGAAGCCGATTGGAACTTTTGGAAAACAAACGGCTATGTGGTGATAAAACAGGCTGTCCCCAAAGCCCAAGCAGAAGAAACCGCTGCCTTTTTATGGGCATTTGAAGAAAAAAATGCAACCGATCAATCCACTTGGTATAGCCCTCCGAGAGCCGAAATGAAAATGAAAGAGTTGGCCAACACCGGTATGGTAGAATGCTATAATCATCAAACCCTGTGGAACAATCGCATGACTTCAAAAATTTATGATGCTTTTGTGGATATTTGGGGCACAGAAAAACTCTGGGTGAGTATTGATCGAGCCAATTTAAATTTTCCTATCCGTCCTGGCTATGCCTATAAAGCATTTATTCATTGGGACTATGACCCCGAAGAAAAACCAGTGAATGTACAGGGCGTGTTAGCCCTGTCCGACCAAACCGATGAAACGGTGGGCGGCTTTCAATGTATTCCCGAATTATTTCGAACCTATGATGAATGGAAACTCACACAACCTGCCGATAGAGATCGTTTTAAGCCAGACACTACTGGGTTTGAACCAACGAAAGTGAAAATGGAAACCGGTGATCTATTGATTTTTAACAGTTGTTTGCCCCATGGCATCCGCGCCAATAAAAGTAATAAAGTGCGTATTGCACAATACATTGCCATGCACCCTGCACAAGAAGAATCAGACGCCCTTCGCAATTGGCGCATCAATTCATGGAAAAACCGCATTGCTCCCGAAGGATATGCTTTTCCTGGTGATCCAAGAAATTGGGAACAAGAGAAATACACCACAGCAACCCTTTCACCCTTGGGAGAAAAACTATTAGGCTTAACCCATTGGGACCTTTAAATGGGCAGTAAAATGCGATTAAAAAAGATTTTTATTTTCGCTTTCATACTGTTTTCTATATTGCTAGAGGCACAACAAAAAACCCGTGAGATTGCTGACACCCTCACCATCAAAAGTGACAAAACTGAGTATGAAATCACCATAATTGAAATGGGGTTTAATCAGTGGATGAACTCCAATGCAAAACCACGAGGTTTCTATTCTCAAAACTATTTAGAAAATTACAATAAAAGATATGTGGCATTTTGGAACAACAGGGCCTCACAAGGTCGCTTTAACGATGTTTTTCCCTTCTTAATTCCCTATGAGTTTCATGTGGATTATGGCTACGAAGTGAATTATATGCTATTTCATTATTTTCAATTTATCCAATTCAAAAATCCAGGGTTGTTTCCAGGCATACGAAGAAACTAGTTTTGGTCCCCCACATTCAAAATCTTGAAAATTGTTTTGCGTTGTTGTTGATGCACATCTTCTGGCAATTGATAACAATCACAACCCACAATGGAAGTTTGAATGCCACGTTGAGCCAAAGCGGCTTTGGTTTTTTTAGCCTCAAACAAATACTCAAAATCTTGAATGGCAACCGCATGCAAACCACTTGATCGTGTTCTGATGCGGCTCTCAACACCTTGTGCTTTCAAACTTTTTTGTAGTACCTCCGCATTTGCAAAAACTTCAAATTGACCGGCAAAAAGCGTGTAATTTTTGGTGGTATTGTTTGTTAGGTTTGCTTCACCCACTCCGGTTCCTTGTATGCGCTCAGCATTAGTAATGCGCGCTTTCACATATTTTAAAATAGTATTGGTGCGCCGTAAAGACAATTCTAAATTATAGGCAGCACTACCCAAACAATCCGTTGAGGATATAATTTCGATTTCCATTTGTGGATACTTATTCATTACACGCACCACAGCATCAACTCGATCGCGATAATTTTCTTTTAAATTGTTTTTATCTAAATCATAAAAAATAGGGCGAAAGGTTTCTAGAATCTCAGGGGTCATGGGTGCTTCTTTTGGATTTAAATACACCCACGCTACAGCGCTTTTTTGTGGCGATTGCACCATATAAGAAAATGAATCTTTAACGGCCGGTTTTGTGGTTGTTTTATAAAAAAAGGAGCCATTTGCGTTCAATTGCAATACTCCATGGTGCGGTTTCTCTTTAAGCATAGCCTTTTTTTCTACCAACAAAACCAAAGGGTCTTTTGCCACCATATAGTCCAAGTCGTTTTGCAACACCCCTTCAAACGGAATCACCAATGTGTCGTTGGGCGTAAACAGATAGTGATCTTCGAGTGCCTGTATTTGCGGTTGAAAATGGAACAAATAAAGATCGTCGTTCCCTTGCCCGCCCGGGCGATTGGAAGAAAGCGTTCCTAAGCCTTTATCCAGAGATATGGAAAAAGAAAAATCATCATAATTGGAATTGTAGGGAGCCTTGAGCAAATAATTTTTCCATCGGTCTTCAGGGCCTTTAAGTGCCATATTCACTTCAAAATCACCACTGCGTGAAGAAGCTTCATTCGTGTAAAAAAGGGTGCCATCAGACAACACAAAAGGGAACGTCTCATTGTTTTTAGTATTGATATCGGTTCCTAAATTGATCAATTCAGGGGTTTGATTTATTTGATCTAATGGGATGTAATACAAATCCATACCCCCATGCCCTCCTGGTCGATCACTGGCAAAAATGAGCCGGTTATTGGCATAATCTACAGCTGGATGCAGTGTGCTATATCCCGCGGTATTTATTTTTAATGGCACCGGAATTTGGTTCGGCTTGGAGTAGTTATATCGATAAAGATCTACTTGAACTTTGTTATTGTTGTCTATCTTACCACTACTGCGTGACAAGAAAATGATTTTATGAATCGTATCAACAGCAATGGGCCCTTCTTGAAAAATTGAATTGATATTGGTGGGTAAAACCATCTCGTTTTCGAGGGTTAGGTTTTTATTGAGAACAGCACGATGCAGATTATACACCTCTGAACTGCTGATCAATCGCCGTCGCATTTTTTTGGTCCAAGCCTCCTTTTGTGGGCTTAAAAAATAAAAGCCCAATTGATTTTTTTCGGGCACAAAATAGCCTCCAAATTCAGAAAAAGGGGTGTTGCGCTTTAAATTGATTAAATCTAATTGTGCTTGGGATTGCACAGTGTCACTTCCCATTCTTTTTTCCAAGGGAAGCCGAGCGGCTTTAGCTCTGTATTCTTCTGCCAATTTAGGGCGGTTAGGCACCAAATTGGCGTATAAATAATAGTCTTCTACGGCCACATGGCGGGTGTCAATAATCTGGCTCAAAAGGGCTTGTGCTTTTTCTGTATCCCCAAGCTGATTATAGGCTTTCGCCATGAGATTGATTGCTTGTGGAGGTAGGCTTATGTTGTTCTTTTGCCAACGGGCAATTGCTTTTTTAAAGTTGCCATTTGTATAGTGATAATTCGCCCAAACCAGATCTAAAGAATCGGCTTTTGTCCCTTCCTTTTGGCTGTAAGCAAAAAAGGAGGCCACAATTAAACAGTAAAATATTCTTTTTTTCATCGTTAAAATAACCGTGGTGAACGTAAGATACCTAAAACTTTTGGCGCAAGGTCATAGCGTAAAAATATTTCGTGGGAACTCACATTTTCTACGTTAGAAACGCCCAAGGCATTGCCATAGGCATAGCCCAAACTGAGGTGTTCTCCCAAATGCAGCCCTGCCAATAGACTCAGACCCACCCCAGAAGTCGAAAATGGACTGCTTAAATTATTGCTGTTTTTGAGTTGAGGGCCCACCCAAATACTTTCATTAAAATAAAATAAAATGCTGGTGTCATAGCCCAGAGGAACTCCTTTAGTGTTTTTAAACATCACACTGGGTTTAAGGGCCAGTGAGGTGCTGATAGGCAACAGGGCTCCTGTAATAAAATAGGCGTGCCGCTGCATAAAAACTTCGGGGTCTTCAATCATTCGTGGGATTGAAAATCCAGCGTAAAAACGTGGGGTTTGATAATACAGCCCAAACCCAATGTTAGGTTCTAAGCGATTGGTGGCACCCCCCGAGAACAAGGTCGGGTCGGAAAAGTTTTGGGGCGCAAGCATGCCTTCATTGAGAGCAAAAAAAACGGTGGAGATTTTTAATCCAATCCCGAGGTGGTGTTCTTTTTCATTGAGCTTTAACTGATAGGAAACATCTATTCCCGCTTGAGTACTGGTTAAAGGGCCAATTCTATCATACAAGCCGCTGAGGGCAAACCCTATGTTTTTGTTGCTTCTGCCACTGTTATATGAAAAACTTTGGGTGCTGGGGCCTCCATCAAAGCCGAGCCATTGCACTCGATTGATAGCTGTAAAACTTCCATAATTTTTAGCCCCCGCATATCCCGCATTTACAGTTTGGTGCAAAAACATATACTGATTGAAAATGGCCTCTTGTTGTGCTTTTGCCGTATAACCTCCTCCAACAAAAAGCAATAAACAAAAAATACTATATGTCCCTAATAATCTCATCTTTTTAAATAAATGTATCCTTTATAAACAGTGCCTTCAAGGGTTTCTTCAAACAAATAGAAATAGACCCCTTGTGGCAATTCATTGGCATTTAAATAATTACCAAGGTTCGATGTTCCATTCCAATCGTTTTGATAATTGCTGTTTTCATATACTTTTTGTTCCCATCGATTGTAAATGGTCAACCGGTGGTTTGGAAAAGCTTCAATACCTGTTATTTCCCATGTGTCATTAATGCCATCACCATTGGGAGAAAAAGCATTGGGGAAATTTAAATTCGCATAAACCAAGGTGATGGGGCTGCCATAGGCCACTGTTTCACAAACCGCATAGGGCAGGCTTATACGTAATCTAAATTGCCAACCCACCATATTATCATTTGGCTGAAGAATTGTTAACTGAGGGCTATTGACCCCAATGTATTGATTGCTTTCTTGCAAGACTTCCCATTGGCTATTGCCTTGGTGGTATTCCCACTGAAAACCGAGCGCTTCAAAAAGACTATAGGGATAACGCAAGCTGAGAGGCACATTGTTTTCTACAGCCACTGTTGGGGCGGTGGGTTCCAATATTTTTAGTGGCTCAAATAACTCTAAAAAATCATATTCCTTATTAAAATTTCCATCTCGCGGTCGATTATAGCCGCCTTGTTCAATCACTAATCCTTGATTGTCCACTCGAAGGGGGGCACTACCCAATAAACCATCGGCATCAGCATCTGTAAATCCTGCCTCTACAACATCAAAACAACCGTCATTGTCACTATCTAAATCCAAATGATTGGGAATGCCGTCTCGATCAAAATCGGAAGTGGTTTCAAGCGTGTCTAAAATACCATCGTTATCATCATCTAAATCGATTGCATTTTCAACACCATCTGCATCACAATCTTTAGGACTCGTAATAGGCTGCGTGATGCTTTCAAGTAAAAAACTACAGTTGTTTTTGGGATCTGTATTGTCTATTGCCTCTTGGCTGTTCAGCACACCATCGCCGTCCATATCGGCATCGCAAATATCACCTATACCGTCTCGATCCAAATCGTCTTGTTCGGGATTAAAAGTGTTTTCACAATTGTCTTTTCCGTCTTGAATCCCATCATTATCAGTGTCCACTTCATTGTCTAGGGTCAGCAATGCCATTTGTTCTTCAGACAAGGCGGCATAACTTAGATCAAGTGTTGCTATACTGGGTTTCACTATCAAATAAGAGGCAATGTTGCCATCAAAGTAAGGATCATCTACTCCAAAGAGTGAAATTGATTGGGGCACAGACCAATTGGATGTATCAAAAGTGAGTTGGGTTTGCAAAATAGAAACTTCAGTGGGATCGGACAATTCAATATCTAAAACCACTTCATCATTAGGTTGATGCGACAAGGCAATCGTCAAGGTTGTTTCGTTTCCATCTTCACTAAGGTTTTCGGGAGAAGAAATAAGTAGAGAAGCCACATCATCATCGGTGTTTTTTAAGATTAAATCAGCCACCTGATCGGCGTCCAAACTGTTGTAAAAACCATCGCCTGAACGGGGGGCTCCTGTCAAAAACGAAACGGTTTGTGTGCCGTCTAGCAAGTCGTCATCTAAGCCTTTCACATAAACGGTGTTTTGTTCAAAATCATCCCAGTGTTCAGGTGAAATAATTAACTCGTTTTGAGATAATTCCATTTCGTCTGAGGCCAATCCCAACGCCAATGGAAGGGTAACATTTGCCGTGGGTTTAGACACTAATTTAAATCCTATGCGGATGGAATCTCCGGCTTCGGAAGTTTCATAATCTTCTTCAAAAACCATTAAAATAACAGCCGGAGAATCATTGTCTTGATTGATCATATCGGCTGTGGGGAGGGTGTTAAGATCGAGTGCCCTGTAGTTTATATCATTGGACACCAATTGCTCAATAGTTATCATATAGTTTTTGGCTCCATCGGCTTGTGGCGGATTGTCATCAACCCCCACCACTTCAACACGCTGAGCCACATTCCAATTGGTGGCGTCAAAAAGAAGGGTGCTTGAAACAGTTCCTTCCAATACATTAGACGATTCAAAATAAAGCCTTACAGAGGCAGAAGGAGCAGCTGTGAGTGACACCTCAAAAAAGCCCGATTCACCATCTTCACTGGTCAAAGGATCTGTGGTATTTATTACAATGCCTGCTGCATCATTATCTTCCGTAACCACCGCCACTGTTTTTGCAGCCAATCCGGCAAAAAGAGCATCAGAAGTGGGGGCAACGGATACTGTGATTGTACTCACTTGATTGCCATCGACAAGCGCATCATTTACACTGTTGACATAAACTTGTTGAGGAATATTCCAATTTAAAGCTGTAAAGTTTAACGTTTCATATCCCGACGCAATGCTAGATTCAGTAAGATCGCCACTGCTTATTGTAAATTGAACAGATCCTGTTGGCACTGCATCCAAGACTACAGAAAAATGAGCGTTATTGCCTTGTTCTAACAAATTGTTTGAAATGGGGGTTAAGCTAAATCCGGCATTGTCATTATCTAAATTTTGAAAGGCTACATCGGCCACATCACTAGCCTCCAAGCCATCATAAGGGGCATCGGCCGATTGTGGATCATCTGTAACCAAAAGCATGGCAATATTGCCATCTTTCACGGCATCATCAAGACCTGTGATCACTACTCGGTTTAGACCGGGTTGATTCCAATTGGCGTTTGTAATCACCACTAAATTTGTGCTTAAGGAGGCTTCTCCAGCGGGACCAGTTAAACGCAAGGGCAGGGTCACATCGGCACCAGCAAGCGGCTGAGACAACAAAGAAAATTCGACAATCATGGTGTCGCCTGATTCATCAGTTGTGGTGTCTTCCCCCACCACACTAATGACTATGCCTGGGGCATTGTTGTCTTGGTTAATCATAGGTACATCAGAAACTGTGGAACCATCAAGGGCATTGTAGCTGGCATCGGTAGAGCTTACATTGCCTGTTATGACAGTATAATTTATCGCCCCGTCGTGAACAGGTACGGGATCTGGCAAACCGGTTACTGTAATCACTTGAGGCACATTCCAATTCAGGGGAGTAAAAATAACTTCACTTTGAACGCTTCCCTCCGTAGTGTCATCAGAACTAAGAGTCAAAACCACTGGCCCCGTTGGAACTGAAGTGAGTTGAATGGAAAAAGAACCTGTGTCTCCATTTTCATCGGTGAGGTTGTCTATGGGGGTGATTAAAAAGCCTACGGTGTCTTCGTCCAGAATGGTGATGGATATAGTGCTGTCTGCCAGATCGGCATAACAATTGGTCGTGGCAACGGCATCAACGGCAAGTGTAGCATTGAATGTTACATCGCCGTCTACAATAAAATCTTGTTGAGGACTAATGGTTATATCTTGTGGAATGTTGTAATTAAGTGGGGTGAACGTAAAACTATTGGGACTTAAAATAGCCTCTGAAGGGTCGGGATTGGTTAAACTTAAAACCACATTGGAGGTGGGGGTGGTAACTAAACTCAATTGGATGGTTTGCGGGGCACCCGATTCAGCTTCTGTGAGATTTAAAGCACTGATTGATAATCCGGGTATGTCTGTGGTCAATTGAGCTGAATCCGAAATGGTTTCACATACATAATCAACACTCCAAACTTTAACACGATAAAGGGTGCCATTCAAACTCATATCGGCGGGGGTAACAAACAATACTTGAGATTGGGTTCCCGAATAACTCCCCCCATCAGAAAGGTCTGTCCAATCTGTACCATCTAAAAATTGCCATTGATATACAAAAGACGAAGAGGTGGCCGTGGTAGCAACATTAAATAGAGCTTGTTCACCCACGCAAACATATTGGTCTTGGGGTTGTGTTGTAATAGAAAGAGCCGTGCCCACTTGAATATAATCATCTACACCGTTGGCATTGCCGTCTGCAGGACGCGTATAGCCCCCTTGTCCAGTAACTTTTCCCCTGTCATCTACCACCACAGGTGCTTCGCCCAAATAACCATCGGTATCGGGGTCTGTAAATCCAGCCTCTCGGGCATCAAAACAACCATCATCATCACTATCAAGATCGTAGCTGTCAGAGGTTCCATCACCATCGGTGTCCAAACTAAAATTGGCTAAAGAAAGGGAATAGTTAAAGCTCGAATTTTGAATATTATTTTCATTGAAATGTTTAACCTCAATCCCTTCGGTTTTTTCTAAATAGAACCGCCCCGGTGTGATTCCCGAAGGAGCACTATTATATTTAAATAAGATTTGATTGGCACTAAATTCCGTAATGCCAGATTCATAAATACCATCAAAATTGGTGTCCACCAAAAACTGACCATCAGGGTCAAGCAGCGTAAATGACTCTTCGTTGTTTAAACTTCTAATTGAAAAATATTCATTATTTACAATTGTTTTTGAAGCGGAAGTAGAAGGTGTAAATACAACATTGCCCTCTGCATTTAAATCGAGAGTAAATGTACTACTTGTTTCTCCGGCAACAACCGTAGAATTTATATCGCCAATTACATCGCCTGTCATGGTTGAAGACCCAGAAGCTGAGGCAACAACTGTAAGGGCATTGCTTGTGGTCAAATCCTCAAAGGTCATTAGCGGGTTGTTGAAATCCATTAAGTTTAATACCACTTGTCCGTTTGATTCATACGAATTGTAAATGCCGTCATTATCAATGTCAATGTCAATATTATCATTCACTCCGTCGCTATCGAAATCAGGTGGACAATTAGAAACCGTTACCACATTAGATTCAAAATATTCTATGGGATTAACACCACATTGTAACTGTCCTATAAGTTTATAGCGACCTGGATTTAAAGGAGTGTATGGATTGGAATCGTCATTTAAACTTACATATCCTCCCCCTGATAAATCATCATACCACCAAGAAAAACTATCAAGACTCATTACTCCATTGGCATTGATGGTTACGTTAGGCAAACATAAATCTCCTGCAATGTTGGGCTTTTCAAGTTCGAGTTTTGGATCACTATTAAACCCAGCATAAAAGCCTCCAGAAGTGGCATCGCCATTTGTATTCCAATAAGAAACATATAATTCACCATCGGATTCAAAGGAAACATTGCCATCTAAATTGGTAAAAACATATGCTGTATAATTAGCTCCTGTAACTGCCCTTGCTGTTACAGAAACACCATTTCTAAATGGCCCTGTTAAAGGCACTTCATTGTTGTCTCGATCTGAGGTTAAAACAGAGGCTCCATTGTTGGTTACTACGAAAGCGTTGCCCGTAAACAAATCTGAAACTCCACTTCCTCCTACTCTTCTGATGGCAGGCACATTATCCAGTTTTCCGGAAACGGAGCAAGATAATGGTGGGACAAAAAACATTGCTTGATTGGCAGAACTATTTGATCCACCTATTCCTTGATAGGCATAAACATTTTTGGAAGTATTTATGTATAGGGTATTATTCGCATCGTATTCTGTTCCTTCAATTAGGTAATATTCGCCTGCATTAATAGTTGAGGTCGCCACGAGTTGATCTCTTAAAAAAATATCAGTATTGTCTTCTGTAGCAACAACAACGATATTTTCAATTTCATTCGTGCCGCTTCCTTTAACAAAAATGTATTCATTTCCCACCTTTTCTTCAGGAACAATTTGATCAATTCCAAAATCTCTACCGGTTGCCGAATTATGATTCGAACCGCAAAGCGAACCGACATTCACCGCTATATCTTTATCGGATTGAATTAAAGCACCAATCAAAGCATCGTTGTAGCTTGTATTATTAGGGCTTATATTCGCAGAAATGATATAGGTTTCCCCTCTATTTAATGTAATTGTTTTAGAAAATGCCGCTGGAATAGCTCCAGGGGTTCCGGTGCTGCCATTGCTTTTCATATTGTTGAAACGAATACCAGCCTCCAAATCGGAAAAAGTAATGGTAGTATTATCTATTGTGGCCATCACTGAAACAAAATTCATACTATTGCCTTTTGCTGATGTGTTGGTATACATTCCTGCGCGAAAAGACCTTCCTAAAGCAGCTTCTCCTTTACTTACTAAGGCTCCCGCCTGTGCTCTTGAAGTTGCCCCCCTAAACCGAACCGATACATACGAAGGTTCACTCGTTTGAATGATATATCCTTTATCCCTTAAAATGGTGTTTGAATTCCCATTTCCAGTAGTAAATTGTGTGGATCTTCCCGTGCCAATATATAAGATGTACGGATTGGTTCTATTTAATGTGCCTGTTCTTATGGCTCCAGGTGAACCAATAGGCGTCACAGTATAATTAATGTCTGCAGCCGAAGGAGTGGAAATATAAAGGTATTGCTCCATTGGCTTTTCCCCATTACCACCTTTGTCAGTTATTGGTGGAATGTAATGTATTTCGCTCAGTTGCCCCCAAGAGGCAATGGCCGTCAATACAAATAGGAAAAAAATGACAGACTTAAAACGCAAAAAAAAATATTTACTATAAATATAAATAATTTTAATATTAAATACTCCTGCTATTCCCCTATTGCAAGCCTTTTGAATACATTATACCTTAAAAATGAAGTATTGATCATTGAAATGTTTTTGATAACTTACTGGCCAATTTTATTGTATTATGAAACCGTATTCTCCACTATTTATGGGGGCCTTTATGGTCCTATTTTTTTCAAGTTGCAATCAAAAAACACCCCCCAATAAACCGCATGATTTTTATGCCCAGGCCAAGACCATTACCGATCAAATTGTGGTACCTCAATTTCCTAATCAACAGTTTAATGTGCTCGATTTTGGGGCTCTCGGCGATGGAAAAACGGATGATTCAAAAGCCCTTGCAGCGACCATTGCCGCCTGCCATGCCGCAGGAGGTGGAAAAGTTATCGTGCCCAAAGGCAGCTATCTTACTGGACCCATCCGTTTGAAAAGCAATGTCAATTTACATGTAGAGGCCGAAGCCACTATTTTGTTCAATACCAATCCCGAAGCCTATTTGCCCATGGTGCGCACTTCCTATGAAGGAATTGAATGCATGAACTACTCACCCTTGATTTATGCCTATCAAGAAAACAATATTGCCATAACTGGTAGCGGCACTTTTAATGGCCAAGCAGACACCACCCACTGGTGGCCTTGGGCAGGGAAAGATATTTATGGCTATCAAGAAGGCATGCCTCAACAAAGAGATGCTCAAAACATTCCGCGTTTACATCGTTTTAACGAAGAACAAACGCCTCTAGAAGAACGAACTTTTGGCGCTGGACACCATCTTAGGCCTTCTTTTTTTGAACCCTTTGAATGCGAAAATATTTTGGTTTCAGGAGTCACCTTTACCAATGCACCCTTTTGGTTGCTTCACCCTTTTCGCTCTAAAAACATCACAATAGACCATGTGAAATTGGTGAGCCACGGCCCTAACAACGATGGCTGTGATCCCGAATATTCTAAAAATGTGTGGATCAAAAACTCGCTTTTTGACACCGGTGATGATTGCATCGCCATCAAATCGGGGCGCAACGAAGACGGCCGTAGAGTAAATATTCCAAGTGAAAACATTGTGGTTCAAAATTGTGTAATGAAAGATGGGCATGGCGGTGTGGTGATGGGTAGCGAAATTTCGGCTGGGGTGCGCCAAGTGTTTGTCTTAGACAATCAAATGGACAGCCCCAACCTAGACCGTGCCATCCGCATCAAAACCAACACGTTGCGTGGCGGATTTGTGGATGGGGTATATGTCAAAAATTTAAAAGTGGGGCAAGTCAAAGAAGCCGTATTAAAAATCAATACTTTTTATGGTATTTATGGGGTGCAGGAAGGGGCTTTTTTCCCAGAAATCAAAAATATTTATTTTGAAAACGTGACCGCAGAAAACGGTGGAAAGTATGGATTGGACATTAGAGGAAGAGCGGATTATCCTGTTGAAAATATTCACTTTAATAAGGTTGTAATCAAAGCCATTGAAGAAGCGCCCATTATTGAAAATACTACCCCTATTCAAATGCATCAATCTAACATTGAGGGGTTAAATTAACAGCCCATTTAAAATTAATGTTTAAGCCCGTGATAGCGAATCACATGGGCGCTGCCTTGATGATATAATCCTTCGGCGAGGCTAATTTCCTTGGCTTCCAATTGCATGGGCGTGCAGCCCTCAAAATCTTTAGCCACCTCTAGATCATATAATTGTGTGAGTTGTTTAGGGCCACCCACTGCGGGGTTTTTTGTTGAAAAGGCTAAATGACTTTTACTAAAAGCCTCCATAATAATATGTCCATTAGGCTTCAAAAATTGGTTGAGTTTTTTATGATTGGCTGCACGCACCGTATCAGGAAAATGAACATAAATCAATCCAAGGGCATCAAAACTTTCGGGATCAAAACTCAGGTCTTGTAATGACGCCAATCGATAGTCGATTTGAACCTGGTGTTTTGCAGCCAATGCTTCCGCTTTGCGAGCGGCATTTTCACTCCAGTCATAGGCCACCACTTCCCATCCTTGGGTGGCGGCATATACTGCATTTCTACCTTCGCCTTCTGCAGCCAATAGAATTTTTCCTGGGGTGAGCGTGTCTAAAATAGATTTAAAATATTGGTTTGGCATTGTGCCATAAGCATATTCTTTTTCTGCGTAGCGTGCTTCCCAAAAGGCTTTCATAAAGTTATTTTTTACAAAAATGTGAAATTCAAAACAATTCCTATCACAAATTCAATAGTAAACAAAAATGAAACAAATGTTAAGGTCATTTAAGCGCGCCTTTTATATATATTTTTATCCGTTCCTACACTTCCCTCCATCGTTTCAGGTAAATCTTCCCTATTTTAGTGAGAATTTCACTACTCTTGGAGTTATATTTGGACTTGTATTCTACTAAGAAAACATGCTAGAAAGGATTATACAATACAGTATTCATCACAAACTTATTGTGCTTTTGTTTACTGTTGGAATTATTGGTTTTGGGCTTTTTGCACTTACTAATATACCCATTGGTGCTGTGCCCGACATCACAAACAATCAAGTTCAAGTGATTACTACTTCAAGGAATTTGGCCACTGAAGATGTTGAAAAATTCCTGACCTACCCTGTAGAATTAGAAATGGCAAACTTGCCTGGGGTTAAAGAAATTAGATCTGTATCAAAATTTGGTTTGTCGGTGGTTACTGTGGTTTTTGACGATGCGATGGGCACCTATTTACCCCGACAACTCATCGCTGAAAAAATAAAAAGTGCTGAAGAGAAAATTCCTGCCGATTTTGGAAAACCTTTTATGGGGCCTGTTTCAACAGGGTTGGGTGAAATCTATCAATACATCATTGACGTTGATGAGGCGCATCAGAGCCTCTATTCTTTGACTGATTTACGAACCTTACAAGATTGGATTGTTAAAAGACAACTTTCGGGAATTCCAGGTGTTGTGGAAGTGAACACTTGGGGTGGCTATTTAAAAACCTATGAAGTTGCCATTAATCCCGCATCACTGCGAGCCATTAACGTTTCTATTTTTGATGTGTTTACTGCCTTAGAGAAAAACAACAGTGTTGCTGGAGGAGGTTATATCGAAAAGACCAATGAAACTTTTTTTATTCGTGGAGAAGGCCTTGTTGGTTCTGTTGAAGACATCGAAAACATTGTGGTTGCAAAAAAGGGGGGGGTCCCTGTTTATGTTAAAGATATTGCTTCTGTAGGGTTTGGATATGCCAATCGTTTTGGAGCCATTACTGGAAACGGACAGGGAGAAAAAGTGTTAGGCCAAGTAATGATGCTAAAAGATGCCGATTCAAATGCTGTTATTGAGGCCGTGAAACAAAGGGTATCAGAAATTCAAACTTCTTTACCAGAAGGTGTTTCCATAAATCCAATCTTGGAACGCAGTGAGCTGATCGGAAAAACCACCAATACGATTGCCGAAAACCTCATCTTAGGTTGTTTAATTGTCATTTTTGTTGTGGTAGTTCTTTTGGGCAATTTGCGCTCTGGGCTAGTGGTGGCCTCTGTGATTCCACTGTCCTTACTTTTTGCCCTATCCATGATGTATTTGTTTAACGTAGATGCAAATCTAATGTCGCTTGGAGCCATTGATTTTGGAATTATTATTGATGGCGCAGTTATTATTGTTGAATTTATCGCCTTTAAAATAACGTCTCAAAAAACAAAATTACTTGAACTTCCAAAAAACGAACGTCAAGGTTTAATTGACTCCATCACATACCACGGGGCAACAAAAATGATGAATTCTGCAGTGTTTGGACAGCTCATCATTATTATTGTTTTTATTCCTATCCTCTCTTTGGTTAATGTGGAAGGAAAAATGTTTAGACCAATGGCCTTAGTGTTTTGTTTTGCATTGCTGGGTGCCATGTTGATGTGCTTTACTTATATCCCCGTAATGGCATCGATGTTTATTAAACCAACCCCCTCAGACAAACAAACCCTTTCCAAAAGACTCATTCAATTTTTAGAAAAAAAATACCAACCCACAATTGCATGGGCACTTCGAAAAAAGAAATTGGTTTTGTCCTTAGCCAGTGGCCTATTATTAATTACTGTTATAATCTTCAGCCAACTGGGAGGCGAATTTGTGCCCACCCTTGACGAAGGTGATTTTGTAATTCAACCTGTTTTAAAAACCGGAACCACTTTGTCTAAAACCATTGAACAAACCACTCGAATGGAAAAAATATTACTCACATTTCCAGAAGTAGATCAAGTGGTGACTAGAATTGGTGCTGCAGAGGTGCCAACCGACCCAATGTCTATGGAAGAAAGCGATGTGATTATAAAATTGAAACCTAAAAGTGAATGGGTTTCGGCAACAACAAAAGATGCGTTGGCTGATAAATTTAAAGACGCTTTATCTCAAATTGCAGGGGTAGAATTTGAATTTACCCAACCCATTGAAATGCGATTTAATGAACTAATCACCGGTGTTCGTGCTGATTTGGCCATTAAAATTTTTGGGGAAGATTTAGATTTACTATACAACAAAGCACTCGAAATACAAAAGGCCATCCAAGAAGTTGAGGGAGCCTCTGATATTTCTGTTGAAAAAACGGTGGGGCTTCCTCAAATGTCTGTGCAATACAACCGCAAGAGGATAGCGAAATACGGATTAAACATAGAAGATCTAAATAAGATTATCACCATGGGGTTTGCTGGAATGCCCGCAGGAACTGTTTTTGAAGGCGAAAAACAATTTGATTTAGTGCTTCGTTATGATGCTGCCCACCGGAAAGACATAGAAAATATTGAAACCGCATCCATCTCCTTGCCCAACAACAATAAAATGCCCTTGAGTGAATTTGCTAAAATAACCTACACCAAAGGCCCTGCAAAAATATCAAGAGATAACACCAAAAGAAGAATTGTTGTGGGTGTAAACGTTAGGAATCGAGATTTAGAATCGGTGGTTAAAGATGTTCAATCCATCATCAGTGCACAAATAAAATTACCCTCCGGCTACACCATTAGCTATGGAGGCCAATTTGAAAATCTAAGAACCGCATCAAATCGATTAAAAATTGCGGTTCCCATCGCTTTAATTCTAATTTTTATTTTACTGTATTTTGCATTTAATTCGGTTAAAGAAGCGCTCATGATATATAGCGCCATTCCACTTTCTGCTATTGGAGGTGTGTTTTTGCTGTATCTAAGAGGACTGCCTTTTAGTATTTCTGCAGGGGTCGGATTTATTGCCCTTTTTGGAATTGCTGTTTTAAATGGCATTGTGCTAATTGAAGAATTTAAAGAATTAAAATCGCATGGTGTTGTAAATATTAATCGACGAATCATTATCGGCACAAAAAACAGACTCAGACCCATATTGTTAACGGCCACTGCCGCTGCTTTAGGTTTTTTACCCATGGCCGTTTCCACATCGGCAGGCGCAGAAGTGCAACGGCCTCTTGCCACTGTTGTGGTGGGAGGGCTCATTTCTGCGTCTGCTTTAACCCTATTAGTATTGCCCATATTATATGCTATGTTTGACCGAAAAGGACATCCTCCAAAAAAGAAAACAAAAGTGAATTTTAGAACCCTTGGAATTATTGCCGTTTTATTGTTCCCCGCTTTTGGACATGCTCAAAAAAAGGAAGTGAGTGCTTCAGAAGCGGTGCAATTGGCAATGGAACATAACAATTTCTTGCAAGCCAGTGCAAAACGCATGAAACAATCCGAACAATTGTTAGGAACGGCTTTTACTATTGAAAAACCTCAATTTTATTACAATTTTGACCAAAACAATATTGCAGCAAATGGCAAGCCGTTAGATGTTTATGGCATCAGTCAAATGATACAATTTCCAACAATTTATGGTGTACAGTCGAAATTGGAAAAACAAAAAATTAAATTAGCCTATCAGCAATATAAAATTGATGAAAAAACCGTAACCAAAGAAGTCTATAAATCATATTACAATGTTGTCTATCAAGAAAATTTAGCACAACAATACATCTTTTTAGACAGCCTCTATCGTCTGTTCGAAAAAGCAGCGAGCAAAAGATATGCTGCTGGAGAAATCAAGCTTCTTGAAAAATTAAATGCAGAAGCAAAACAGAAAGAAATTTCAATTAAACTAACACAAATAAAAGAAGACATCTCCAAAGCAAACACAAATTTGCATCAATGGATACAGTCCGACACCTTCATTCAAGTACAAAAAATGGCGTTGCCCAAACTTGAGGTAGAGCATTTTAACGAACAAGAGCACCCTGGATTGCTGTATATGAACGCCACCCAACAACTCAGTCAAATTGCCCTTCGCATAGAGCGGCAACGGCTACTTCCCGATTTGGAATTTTCGGTTTTTCAAGGAACAAATAACGGTGTTAACGCATTAACCTACAATGGCTTTCAAGTGGGCGTTTCTTTGCCTTTGTGGTTTGCTGCTCCCAAATCGAAAATTAACGCCGCAAAGACCCAAACCCAAATAGACTCCGACAACTACCTAGACTATAAGATTCGATTGCAATCCAAATATCAAAGCCTGCTGTCAGATTTGGCAAAGCATGAGGAGGCACTTCTTTATTATGAAACCACAGGCAAAAAACTAAGTAGCGAAATAACACTAAACGCTACCAAAGCTTATAAAAGTGGAGCGATTGATTTTTTGCAATTTGTTCATCTAATTGAAACGGCCAACAACATCCAAATAACGTATTTAAATAACCTGAATGATTACAATACTTCGGTTTTAGAAATCAACTTTTTAATGAATTAATCATGCGTTCTACAATATTGAAATTAAGACATAAGACCTTCCTATACATCGTGATGGTTATCGCAACTTCAGTTGTCATTTCTTGCAATACTGCTTCAAAAAAGCAAGAGAGCCAAGGGATTGAAACAGTATTGGATCAAAATGCTATTACACTCTCAAAACTTCAATTTGATTCAGGATCCATGGAACTAGGAACAATGAGCAAACAGGATTTTAATGCTGTGGTTAAAGCCAATGGTTTTTTTGCAGTACCTCCACAAAACCAGGCCGATGTAAGCGCCTATTTTGCAGGCTATGTTAAAGATATTTATTTGTTGCCTGGAGATGCTGTCACAAAAGGGCAAGTGCTTTTTACCATTGAAAACCCAGAATATGTTCAGGTTCAACAAGATTTTTTAGAAGCAAAAGGACAACTCGCCTACCTAAAATCTAATTACGAACGCCAAAAGGAATTAATGGCCGAAAATATAACCTCCCAAAAGGAATTTCTAAAAGCGGAATCGGAATACAAAGTCACCCTCGCCCAATTTCAATCAATAAAGAAAAAGTTGCATTTAATGAATATCAATGCCGAACAATTGTCTGCCAATTCAATGCAGTCTGTCATTAATGTTCTTTCTCCCCTAACCGGCTTTTCCACAAAAGTTAATGCAAGTAAGGGCATGTATTTAAACCCCTCCGATGTGGCCGTTACCGTTACAAACTTAGACCAACTTCATCTTGAGCTAAAGGTTTTTGAAAGTGATTTACCAAAGGTCCAAAAAGGACAAGAGATCCTCTTTCGTTTACAAAATGACAATCAAAAAACATACAAAGCAGCAGTTCATCTAGTGAATAGAACCGTTGATGAAGAAGATCGTACCATTGAAATTCATGGTGATTTACTCAATGAAACGGAAACCCGTTTATTTGCCCCTGGTATGTATATTGAAGCAGAAATAATCACAAAAAGCATATCAGACTGGGCTTTGCCAAACGAAGCCATTGTTTCCATCGATGAAATTCATTACGTACTGGTTAAACAACAAGAAACGGTTTATCTAAAAAAACAGGTTCAAATTGGAGCCCAATATGAGGGGTATACTCAAATTCTAAATGCTGAAGATTTTGATACAGATTCTGAATTCTTAACCGTTGGTGCCTTTAATCTCATAACAGATTGACACTATTTATTGGATTAAATCTTGCAATTCTCCAAATGTAGAAAAAATCAGTATTTTGTGTGATTAACTTCCCACAATGAAAAAACTTCAGTTTGGCCTCTCTGGTATGGGGCGCATAGGAAAAGTACACCTTCAAAACGTGCAGCAACACAGTGCAACAGTCTCAATAAAAGGGGTGTATCCCGCCAATATAAAAGCAAAAAAATGGGTAGAAGAACAGGGGGTAAACCACTTTTATGAAACATTTGAAGATTTGGTTAACGACCCCGAAATTGATGCCGTAATTATTGCCTCACCCACGGCATTTCACGCCGAGCAAATTATTTTAGCCGCCCAAGCTGGTAAAGCCTTGTTTGCAGAAAAACCCATCGATTTAGATCGGGAGAAAGTAACCAAAGTGCTACAGGTACTTCAGCAAACCCATGTCCCCTTCTTTTTAGGTTTCAATCGGCGGTTTGACCCCAGTATAGAACAAATCAAAAAAAACATTCTCAATGGGCACGTAGGCACTCCAGAAATTATCAAAATTACGAGTCGTGATCCCGCACCGCCCCCTTTAACCTATATTCCTTCTTCCGGTGGTTTATTTTTAGACATGGCCATTCACGACTTTGACATGGCTTGCCATCTGATGGATCAAAAAGTGACTGAGGTATATAGCACAGCCTCCGTTTTTGGGGATCCCAACATTGGAAAATTGGGAGATATTGACACCGCCGTTACAACCCTCACCTTTGAAAATGGTGCCATAGCCGTGATAGACAATAGCCGCCACGCTGCCTATGGATATGACCAACGCATAGAAGTTTTTGGAAGCAAAGGGCTCTGCGGAATGGACAATCACCGCATCAATCAATCGTTCTTGGCCAATGCAAAAGGCATGCACCAACCCGTGCCCCCTAATTTCTTTATAGAACGCTACGCCGCCTCCTATGCCAAAGAAATGACCCTGTTTGTTGAGCATTTGCTACATAAAACAAAACCTTCTGTGGGCGCCATAGCAGGTTTACGCGCACTCGATTTGGCTTTAGCCGCCCAACAATCGGTTGCTGAAAAAAGGGCTATCACTGTTTCAATCTAGTTTTATATTTTTAACGCATGTTTACTGCACTTTCATTTATTGCCTATACCGCATTTGTCGCCATTTATTCTTGGTATAAACTCAGAAAACACAATCTCAATTCGCAAGACGGATACTTTTTAGGAGGGCGCAGTCTCACAGGGGTAGTCATTGCTGGATCCATGTTGCTCACCAACATATCTACCGAGCACCTCATTGGAATGAACGGCTCTTCATATAAAAATGGATTCATCATCATTGCCTGGGAAGTTACTTCGGCTCTGGCTTTGGTTGTGGCTGCCGTTTATTTTATTCCGAAATACTTAAAAATGGGGCTCACCACCATTCCACAATATTTAGAAAGTCGCTTTGATGCCTCCACCCGAACCTTGGTTGCGCTCTTTTTAATGATTTCTTTTGTGGTCACCTTGTTGCCCATTGTGCTCTATACGGGTGCCATCAATTTGGAAAGCATTTTCAATGTGTCAGACGTTTTAGGGGTTCCTAAAGCCACGGGCATGTTACTCACCATCATATGCATCGGTTGTCTAGGATCTATCTACGCCATTTTTGGAGGGCTCAAAGCAGTGGCCGTTTCCGACACCCTCAATGGATATGGCCTTTTGCTTGGAGGTCTGGCCGTGCCCCTCATTGCGTTGGTGGCCATTGGTGATGGAAACCCCCTAACTGGACTTTCCAAAATATATCATCATGCCCCCGAAAAATTTAACGTGATTGGCGCTCGCGATTCCGTTTTGCCCTTTGAAGTTTTATTTACTGGACTCATCATCAACCAACTCTATTTTTGGAGTATGAATCAAACCATCATACAACGAGCCTTGGGCGCCAAAAATTTGGCCGAAGCACAAAAGGGATTGTTGTTTACCGGTGTGCTAAAAATTTTAATACCTTTGGTGATCATTCTACCAGGGGTAATCGGGTTTTATTATTTTGGAGACAGCCTCTATGAAAACCAAGATTTAATTTATCCTGAATTATTAAAGAAAATTTTTCCCGTGGGCCTCTTAGGAATTTTTGCTGCCATTGTGATGGGTGCCATTTTAAGCACTTTTAACAGTGTGCTAAACAGTGCGTCTACCATTTTTAGTTTAGACTTATATAAACAACACATAGACCCACAAAGCAACGGCCAAAAGTTGGTGAAGATTGGACGAATTTCTGCTGCAGTTTTAGCCTTGTTTTCCATTTTTGTGGCGCCCTTGGTGGGGCAAGCCCCCGATGGACTTTACCAATTGTTACAACAACTTAACGGCATCTTTTTTATTCCCATTGCGTCCATTTTGTTAGCGGGCTTTTTTCTTCCAAAAGTATCTGCTAAAGGAGCTAAAGACGCGTTGTTTGTTGGATTAGCATTTTATTTACTTACCACATTTGTGTTTGACACGGGGCTTCATTTTGTACACCTCTGGGGCATAGAATTTGTCTTAAACATATTGGTTATGTTGGGGGTTTCGCACAAACGGTCACCCCAAAAAGAAGTTGCTCCTACAAAGGCTTTGTTAGACATGACCCCATGGAGATACACTAAAACCTTGTCGATTGGTTTGTGTGTAATTACGGTATTGATTTATCTGTTTTTGGGAATACAATAACCCAAAATAATCTTCCTCATTAAAGCAATGCATCTAAGGCCAAAACACCTAAAAGACCACTTACGCCAATAGAGGTTTCCATAAGTGTCCAGGTGGCCAATGTATCTTTAATAGACAAATTAAAATATTCTTTAAACAACCAAAAGCCGGCATCGTTCACATGAGAAAGCATCAAGCTGCCGGAACCAATGGCCAACACCATTAGCTCAGGATGCACCCCACCACTTTGCACCAAAGGCAACGCCAAACTGGCTGCTGTGAGACCCGCAACGGTGGCTGATCCAACCGCCACACGAATCAACCCGGCCGTGAGCCAACCCAACAATAAAGGAGAAAAAGGGCTGCTTTCAAGGAGGGTGCCCAAAGCATCACTCAGTCCGCTGTCAATCAACAGTTGTTTTAACCCTCCTGCTCCCGCAATGATTAATAAAACAGACGTAATACCTGAGAGCGAAGCTGAAAATGAAGCCATAGACTCTTTCATAGGTTGACCACGAAAAACACCCAAACTAAAAACACTCACCACCACAGCAATGAGCAAAGCAATAACCGGATTACCCAAAAACAAGAGCACTTTATTGAGTAAACTGTCAACCATTAAAAACGTTTTGGAAACGGTTGCCACTGCAATTAATATAACAGGCAATAGGGCTGTGATCACACTGTTCCACAAGCTTGGCAGCTCTTCTTTATCGAAGTGTTTGGCTGCCAGAAACTCTTGAAGGGGATGGGCTTCCACTTTTTTAAGAAACCGCCCCAAAACAGGACCTGAAATTATAATAGCGGGCACAGACACCGCCATGCCATACAATAAGGTTTGTCCAATATCAGCCCCAAATAAAACCGCAATGGCAGAGGGTGCCGGATGGGGAGGTAAAAACCCATGCGTTACTGAAAGTGCGGCCAACATGGGTAAGCCAATAGAAATTAATGAAAGACCTGTGCTTCTTGCAATAGTAAATACTAAGGGCACCAAAATCACAAATCCAACTGAATAGAACAGGGTGATTCCTACAATAAATCCAGTGAGCATCACAGCCCATTGCGTATGTTTTACACCGAAAACACGAAATAAAGATTCTGAAATTTGCTGGGCGGCGCCACTATTGGCCACTTGTTTTCCCAACATGGCCCCCAAGGCTAAAATCAAAACAAGAAATCCAAGGGTGTTGCCAATTCCTTTTTCTAAAGAAGTAACAACACTGTCTAGCGCCATACCCTGGGAGAGCCCCACCCCGATAGAAACAATTAAAAAAGATAAAAAAGCATGCCACCGAAAAACGATAATGAATATAAATAACGATACAATAGCAAGGCAAATCGTGATTAAAGCCATAAAATCCTAAAATCTCTTTGGTAAAAGATACAAAACTTCACCGAAGCGCAAAGGTCTTTTAAATCATTTCGCCACCACGTTTAATAACATAACAAACAAATCTTTTTTTTCAGCGGCTTTTTGGGATTTATGTGTATATTCGTTAACGTTAACGAAAAATCGTTTTTTCCTCTTATGATTTCGATCAATACTGCGCTAAAGCCTCACGATTTAGAAAAAGATTTAACCCAATTTTGGGAACTTTCAGGCCAAAAAATTGAAACCCTTTCAAAAGAATATGATGCTACTAAGGGTACCCCCGTGTTCACCGTGGAGGGTAAATATACCACCCGCGGATGGACCGAATGGACCCAAGGATTTCAATTGGGATCGGCATTATTTCAATTTGATGCCAATGCAGACCAAGCGCTGTTAGAAAGAACACGTCAGGAAATTGTTGAAAAAATGGCGCCACACATCAGCCATATTGGAGTGCATGACCATGGCTTTAACAACCTGAGCACATATGGAAATTTGCTTCGCCTAATGCATGAAAATAAAATTTCTTATAATGAATGGGAACAACATTTTTATGAATTAGCCCTAAAAATATCGGGAGCCGTACAAGCCGCTCGATGGACTGAGCTCCCCAATAACAAAGGGTTTATTCATTCGTTTAATGGACCGCATTCACTCTTTGTAGATACTGTGCGCAGTTGCCGCATTTTAGTGGTTAGTCATTTGCTGGGGCATGTGTTTCAAGGAGAGGGCGATAAAAAAATATCTTTGCTAGAACGCACCATTCAACATCTTGACGCAACAGCCAACTATGCCATTTTTTATGGAGAGGGCAGAGATCAATACGACCTATGGGGACGCACTGCCCACGAATCAATTTTCAATACTAAAGACGGTCAGTTTCGCTGCCCAAATGCGCAACAAGGTTACACCGGATTTAGCACCTGGACCAGAGGGTTGGCGTGGGCCATGACTGGATTTGCAGAACAGTTGGAAGCCTTTGCAGCGCTCAACAAGTCGGTTTTAACCCCCTATGGTGGTTTTGAAGCCCTAGAAAAAATGATGCTTAAAGCCGCAAGAGCCACTTGTGATTTTTATATTGAACACACGCCCACTTGCGGCGTCCCTTATTGGGACACAGGAGCGCCTCAACTCCATAAGTTAGGCGATTATCTCGACCGCCCAGCAGATCCCTATAATGACTATGAACCTGTGGATAGTTCTGCGGCTGCCATTGGTGCGCAAGGTTTGCTCCGCTTAGGGCAATATTTGATTAACAAAGGAGAAACCGAAGCCGGAAATAAATATTGGCAAGCCGGTCTTACAGTAGTACAAAGCTTATTGAAAACACCTTATTTGAGTGAAGACCCAAAGCATCATGGTATTTTGCTTCACAGCATCTATCATCAACCCAACGGTTGGGATCATGTGGCAAAGGGTCAAAAAATTGCCAATGGTGAATCTTCTATGTGGGGTGATTACCACATGAGGGAAGTGGCTATTTACCTCACAAAATGGATTCGTAAAGAGCCTTATTATAAGTTTACTAATTGTTTGTTAAACAAATAATTAAAATATTTATTTTTGAGTAATACATTAACAGATTTTTCGCGGCTTTGTGTGCACACACAAACCACTAAACCCTGGTCAATTTCGCAGTGTATTGAACACTATGCTGCGGCAGAAATTCCATATCTTTCTGTTTGGAGACACCTTCTTGAAAAACAAAACCTTTCGCAGGTAAAACAACAAATAAGGGATGCCGGACTACAAGTAACTGCCTTGGTTCGGGGTGGTTTTTTTCCATCGGTGGAAGCCCAAGAACGAAAAGCTGCTTTGCAAGACAATCTAAATGCCATTGCTCAAGCGGAAGCCATTGGAGCCCCACAAGTGGTTTTGGTTTGTGGCGCCGATGGCCGGCAAAGTTTGGCTGCCTCTCGCGAACAAATTGAAGAAGGCATTCGAAGCCTTGTACCTCATGCAAAAAATGCGGGCGTTCAATTGGCCATAGAACCACTGCACCCTATGTATGCCGGAGATAAATCGGCTGTTGTCTCTCTAGGGCAAGCCAACGATATGGCAGAAAGCATTCAGTCTGATTGGGTTGGCGTGGCTGTAGATGTTTATCATCTTTGGTGGGACAAACAACTCCAACAAGAAATTGCACGTTGTGGCGCAAACAATAACCTACTCGCCTTTCATGTATGCGACTGGAATGTGCCCACCACCGATTTTTTAACCGACAGAGGGTTGATGGGAGATGGCTGTATTCCTGTAAAACAAATTCGCCATTGGGTAGAAGAAGCTGGATTTAATGGCCCCATAGAAGTTGAAGTTTTTTCAGATAAATACTGGAAAATGGATCAAAAAGCCTACCTAAAAAAAATTAAAAACGCATATTTACAACACACTTAATTTATAGCAATGAAAACACACACGGTAGGAATTATAATGAACGGGGTCACCGGGCGTATGGGCACAAATCAACACTTGATGCGTTCCATTGTAGCCATCATTCAACAGGGCGGCGTGGTCTTAAACAGCCAAGAACGCATCATGCCAGAAGTAGTATTGGTGGGCCGTAACGAAAATAAACTAAAAGCTTTGGCTGAAAAATCGGGAATTTCCTCATGGAGTTGTGATTTAGATGCCGTGCTAGCCGATAAAAAATACAGCGTTTATTTTGATGCTCAAACCACTGGAAGAAGAGCCGATGCTATCAAAAAAGCTGTGGCGGCTGGAAAACATATTTATTGTGAAAAACCTGTGTCTACCTCCACCCAAGAAGCGTTAGAACTGTTTCATCTGTGTGAAAAAGCGGGGCTTAAAAACGGCGTAGTGCAAGACAAACTTTGGTTGCCAGGCATGCTCAAACTCAAACGCCTGATGGAAAATGACTTTTTCGGAGAAATACTTTCCGTCAAAGGCGATTTTGGCTACTGGGTTTTTGAAGGGCACTCTGTACCGGCCCAACGCCCCAGTTGGAACTATCGAAAAGAAGACGATGGCGGCATTATTGTGGACATGCTCTGCCATTGGCGCTATGTTTTAGAAGGACTCTTTGGTGCTGTGAAAGGGGTGTTTTGCCTTGGAGCCACCCATATTGGCGAACGAATAGACGAAGCTGGAAAACCTTATAAATGTACCGCAGATGATGCTGCCTATGCTACCTTTGAATTGGAAGGAAATATTGTGGCACAGTTCAATTCCTCTTGGACCACTCGAGTGCGAAGAGATGATTTACTCACCTTGCAAGTAGATGGCACCAAAGGCTCTGCTGTGGCTGGACTAAGAGATTGTTGGATTCAGCCCTACAATGCCACTCCAAAGCCTGTGTGGAATCCCGATATCCCAAACCCAATAAATTTTTATGAAGGTTGGAGCAAATTACCCGAACAAGAATCCTTTGACAACGCCTTTAAGGCGCAATGGGAATTATTCCTAAAACATATCGTAACCGACAGTCCCTTCCCTTGGAATTTGAAAGAAGGAGCTAAAGGGGTTCAATTGGCCGAATTGGGATTGGAAAGCTGGGCCAAAAAAACATGGGTTAATTTACCTGAAATTGAATAAATCATGCAAAAAAAAGCATTGATTACCGGAGGGTCACGAGGCATTGGAAAGGGCATTGCAATAGCCTTTTTAAAAGCCGGCTATGCTGTTGCCATTAATGGTGTGCGCCCAGAAAGTGAAGTAAAGGAAACCCTCGAAGAACTTGAACAATATGGTGGCCCGGTGGTCTATTGTCAGGGAAATGTTGGAGACTCCAAAGACCGCATTAAAATGGTAGAATGCATTACTTCAAAATTTGGAGCCCTCCATGTTTTAGTAAACAATGCTGGAATTGCCCCCCCTGAGCGCAATGATATTTTGGAAGCTACAGAAAGCAGCTATGACAAAGTGCTTGAAATCAACCTCAAAGGACCCTATTTTTTGACACAAGCTTTTGCCAATTTGATGATTGAGCAAAAACAAAAATATCCCGATTGTGCCACCACTATCATCAATGTGTCCTCTGTTTCTGCAACAGTACCTTCCGTGAATCGAGGGGAATATTGCCTGTCTAAAGCAGGGGTGGCAATGGCCACTAAATTGTGGGCCGTTCGTTTGGCTGAATTTGAAATTCCCGTATACGAAATTCAGCCCGGTATAATTAAAACCGACATGACAGCAGGCGTGGTTGAAAAATACGACCGATTGATTAAAGAAGGGCTCACCCTTGAAAAGCGATGGGGAAAACCTGAAGATATTGGCGCTGTGGCCTTAGCCATGGCAGAAGGAAGTTTGCCCTATGCCACTGGACAAGTGATTCAAGTGGATGGTGGTCTAACCCAACAAAAGCTATAATCTATGGAAAAACAAAACGCACAACAACGCTATGAACGGCAATGGAAACTTATTGTTATTGCAGTCCTTTTATTGGGTGTTGCTTCGGTTTCCCCTTGGGTTATTTCTCCCCACAAAATAGAACCCTATTGGCTAGGAATGCCTTTTGCGCTTTGGAGCTCCATCTTGTTCACGTTGCTAATTATTATACTCACAGGATTGGGGGGCATCGTTTTTAGTCGAAAACAAAAATTAAAATAGAAAGTACATGAGTAGTTGGTTATTAATTATTGGTGTTTGCTATGCTGGAGTGCTAATCTATTTGTCGATACGTTCCAAAAAAACCATCACCTCAGGTGATGATTTTATGACCGGTGGAACAAAAATTGGACTAGTGCTTGGGTTTATGACGTTTGCTGCCACCTTATTTAGCACTTTCACCCTCATGGGAATGCCCGATTTTTCAAGAACACATGGTGTGGGAGCTTGGATCTTTTTAGCCTTCTCTGATGCCATCATGGTTTTTGTTGTCATTGGCTTTGGGTATTATTTGCGCCAACGCGTGGGCCAAAGAAACTTCAACGGCATGTCGGCCCTTTTACAAGAAGCCTATGGTAACAAAACGGCTGGCTATCTCTATTTTATTACTGTTTTCCTCTTTTTAATTCCCTATGTGGCAATTCAAATTAGAGGCGTTGCCATTTTTTTAGTAGCCGCATTTCCGGAAATACTGCCCGCTTGGGGCTGGTCGGCACTCATTGTGATTTTTATGCTCATTTATTCTGAACTGGGCGGTTTAAAAGCCATCATTTATGCCGATTTTATGCAAGGCACTTTACTTCTTTTGGTTGTGTGGTTTATCGCCATTTCTTGTTTAGACGCTGTGGGCGGATGGCAGGCCTTATTTGAAAAAACAGCTGCCACACAAGAGGCTTTATTAGCCACACCAGGGCCAAAGGGCCTTTTAACCCCTCAATTTTTAATTGCCTCTTGCATTGCCATTGCAATGATTCCGATCACCCAACCACAACTTTCTACCCGTTTGGTGATTATGAAAGATTATGCCGCCCTACGGAGAATGGCTGTAGCAGTTGGCACCTTTGCCATGCTCGTTATATTACCCACCATCGTTATTGGTCTTTATGGTGCCATAAACTATCAAACAGACAACACAGCCACCTTTTTGAGTAAGGTCCTCTTA
>CAZTYX010000015.1:0-4919 GCA_964617385.1 uncultured Flavobacteriaceae bacterium
CAGCCATCAATGAATCTACTTTGGCCATTAATTCATTAGAATTTAAGCTTAAGTTTTGTGCTAAAAGACTTTGGGCAACCATAAAAAAACATCCTATTATTTTTTTCATAAGGCGAAATTTAATTGAAGCTATTGATTACTAATGTATTGTTTTTTAAGTAATTTAGAATGAATTATAAACAAAACAAAATGTTACGGTATAAGTACCTTGCCTATATATTTTTACCTCTTATCGCTTTGCTATTGGGGTGTAATACAGAAACAAACAAACGACTACCCAACGTAATTTTTATTTTAACCGACGATCAAGGCTATGCCGATTTGGGTGTTTATGGCGCAAAAGGATTTACCACTCCTCATTTAGATGCTATGGCGCAGGAGGGAGCACAATTCACCTCATACTATGCCACGCAGCCTGTTTGCTCGGCTTCAAGAGCTTCTATACTCACGGGCTGCTATTCAGACCGTATCGGAATACACAATGCCTATAGTCCCGGCGCTAAGGTGGGAATTAATCCCGATGAAACCACCCTAGCTGAAATGCTCAAAGCTCGTGGATATGCCACCGCTATTTTTGGCAAATGGCACTTGGGCGATGCGCCCCAATTTATGCCAAGAAAACATGGTTTTGATGCGTTTTATGGTATTTTATATTCTAATGATATGTGGCCCAAGCATCCGCAGCAAGGACCAGTATTCAATTTTCCAGATATTTATTTATACGAAAATGAGACCCCGATACAAAAATTAGAGGAACAATCTTTTTTGACACAAGCCCTCACCAATAAAGCCATTTCGTTTATTGAGAATCATAAAAACGAACCTTTCTTTATCTATCTTCCCCATCCGCAACCACACGTGCCTTTATTTGCCGGAAAAGATTTTATGGGCACACAAGAGCGTGGTCTTTATGGTGACGTGATTCATGAAATTGATCATGGTGTGGGGCAAATCATGGCCACTCTCAAGAAAAATGGATTGGAAGAAAACACACTTGTAATATTTACTTCTGACAATGGCCCATGGTTGTCTTATGGAGGCCATTCGGGTTCTCCAGGTATGTTTAGAGAAGGCAAAGGCACGAATTGGGAGGGTGGCCACCGTGTGCCAGCCCTGGTGAAATTCCCTAAAACCATTGCGCCCAATACGCTTATTAAGGCTCCTGCAATGGGAATTGATTGGCTGCCCACCATAGCCGAATGGACCCAAAGCCAATTGCCTGAACGCAAAATTGATGGGGCTTCTTTAGTTCCTCTATTAACCGGTAAAACCACCCTTGCGCCGCACCAAAACTTCTTTTTTTATTATCGTACCAATGAATTACATGCTGTGCGCCATAAGGACTGGAAACTCTATGTGCCACACACTTACAGATCGCTAAATGGACGGGTGGGCACCAACGATGGCCACCCCATACCTTATGAAATGAATACGATTGCCACCCCTGCACTTTTTGACTTGCAAACCGATCCGGAAGAACAAATTGACGTGGCTCAAAAGCATCCTGAAATGGTTGCGCATATCACTAAAATTGCCGATTCCATTCGTCTTGTTTTGGGCGATCGTTTAACCAATACCAAAGGCCGAGAGGTACGTCCGGTGGGACGTGTATCAGAATAAATATTTAAATTTAACCTACAAATTCAAAACCCATGAAAGCAAAATTTTTATCACAAGGCTTTGTGAAATGTGAAAACTTAATCACACCCGAAACTGTGGATCAGGTAAAAGAATATTACGATGCTTTATTGGCCGATGTGTCAAAAGCAGCTCATTTGCGGAGTGATTTAGGAGGAGATGGTAAGCCGGGTGAAGAAAAAATCACTCAAATCATGCGCCCCAGTTCTCTAATCCCCGATTTGGCCACCACCGCAGCTTATAAAAATGCAGCTTCAAAGGCACAAGCACTGCTTGGAAATGATATGATTTTAGATTTTGATATGCTTATCAATAAAAGACCATATACCGATACCCCAACGCCGTGGCATCAAGACGCTGCTTATTGGATTGATCTTCCCGACAAACGTGCAGTGAGTTGTTGGATTGCATTGGAAGATGCGATTGAAGAAAATGGCTGCATGTGGTTTATTCCCCGAACTGATGAAACCATAAGACCCCATCAACCAGCCACCAAGGGCGGTGCACTTTATTGTGATGCTTCTTTGGATGAAGCTTTTTGTGTGCCCCTTCGACCAGGTGATTGCACCTTTCATGATGGATTTACATTGCATTTTAGCAAAGGCAACGTTACCGCCCAAAACAGACGAGCTTTAATATTAAATTTTAGACCCCAAGCCATGGTTGCTATAGAACGCGCCCAAGGTATTGATCACACAGGAGAACGTAAGGTGCGGCAATAATCCATTTTTCTGGAAAAGGTGCTATTCTACTTCAACAATCATTTCAATTTCCACCGCAATATTTCCAGGTAAAGAACCCATACCTACAGCTGCACGAGCATGCTTTCCTCGATCTCCAAAAACGGCTACCATCAAATCTGAATAGCCGTTAATCACTTTTGGATGTTCTTCAAAATCGGGACTGGCATTGACCATACCAAGCACTTTTACGATCCGTTTTACACGCTTTAAATTACCGAGCATGGCTTTGAGCACGGCCAATTGATTGATGGCGGTGAGCCGTGCAGCGGCATAACCCTCTTCAATAGAAAGCGAAGCTCCTACTTTTCCAGTGATGTTGGTTCCATCAGGTTTGAGGGGTCCTTTGCCGGAAAGAAAAATGAGATTACCCGTTTGTACCCCATTCACATAGTTGGCCACTGGACTTGAGGCTTCCGGAAGAATAATTCCTAATTGCTCTAGCTGTGCTTCGGGTGATGGCCTCATTTCTTTATCCGTTTGTTGCGCACAGGCACTAAATAAAAATAATCCCGAAAGCAATATTGCAAAAACATTTTTTCTATTCGTATTCAACATCAAACGGCATTTTTTAAAATATCGTGAAGTCTTTTGGCAACAATGCGTTCTTGGCCAGGCACCATCATCCAAGTGGTGATACCAACGGTTTTAGCATCGCCAACGGTTTGTATGGAGGGGTGTCCTTCGCGCAACTGCTTTCGCACTTCATTTGCTGTTATTTTCACTTTACTTTCGTCCCACCGAATTCGGAGACTAGGCACGTGATTTGCATGGGGGGGCACGTGAATTTCTGTGGTTACACCATCCACAACTTTGGCGCTGTTGCTGATTAATTCAATTTGTTCTTCCCAAAGTTGCCATTCTTTTTGATGGTCTTTATTTAAATATAATTCTAAGGCCACCAACATGCCTAATACTTCTTCCTTATTGACTTTCATCCCTCGGCCAATGGTCTCTCCTCGGGGCGGTGTATGCATTCTAGCAGCTTCAATATATTTTCTTTTTCCCAATAACAGTCCGGCGCTTTGTGGTCCTCGAAGCCCTTTACCGCCTGAAAAAGCAACAAGATCAAATCCCATTTTGGTGAAACGAAACAGGTTGGATACTGGTGGTACATCAGCGGCGCAATCAATGAAGGTAGGAATGTTGTGTTTTTTACCCAAGGCCACAAATTCTTCCCATTTAATTTCGCCATTTTCAACATTGGCATTTAAGAACCATAATAATACTGTTTTTTTAGAAATAGCTTTTTCAAGGTCTTTAGCAGTTTTAACCAAAACCACTTTTGCACCCACATTGGTTAGCGCTTGCGCGTAGCCAATTTGATGTCCTTCTTGAATAATAACCTCATTAGCCCATCCCTCTGTACGGGGCAATTGTTTTACTTTTTCGGGATCTTTACCACATAAAATACCCGCCATTGCAATAGACATAGCTCCAAAGCACCCAGAAGATACGGTAGCATATTCACATTCCAATAATTCTGCAATACGTTCGCCCACTTTGTCTTGGAGGTCGTCTAGGTTCACATATTGAGAAGCACCATAGTTAATTGCGTCGGTTACTTCTTTGGGCATGAGCGAGCCTGTCATGGAGGTGTAGGTTCCAGCAGCATTGATGAAGGTGCGCAACCCTAGTTCTTTAAAAAAATCACGGCTAGCAATTTGACCAGCGGTTTCAACTATTGGATTGTTGATTGCGTTTGCACCCATAAATGCGCCTACAAAGGGAAGGCTGGTTAGGGCTTTTAAAACTTTTCTTCTTTTATTCATGATGTATTGTTTTATATTATTCTACTGCAGCTATGCAGTCCATTTCTACTAATGAATTACCGGGCACACCGCCATAGGTGGCCACAGTGGTTCGCACAGGAGGATTTTTCCCAAAACGTCCACGAAACACTTCATTCATGCCTTTATAGTCGGCCAAATCGGCCAAGTAGACATTCACTTTAAGTACCTGTTCCATAGATGATCCATTGCGCTCTAATTCTTTTTGAAGTTCTTTTAGCACATGATCGGTATGGGCTTTGATATCGCCTTCAAAATGAGCACCTTTACCTGCAATATATAGCGTGTTTCCGTGTCGAACGGCTCCCGAAAAAAGGGGTATGTCTTGGTCGGTATTAATGTTTGACGCCTGTTTTTTTGTTGTGTGGGAGGGAGCTGCTTTAGCGCTGCTAAGTCCCAATAATCCTGTGAAGGCAAGCCCTATTTTTTTTAGGGAAGCACGTCTTGTGGTTTTTGATTCCATAGTATTGTGTTTTGTGTTAAGTTAAATTTACCAGGTTCTTTTATTTAATAATTCTTGAATTTGTTCTTTAGGCACGGGGAGTTCATCCATATGTGCTTTGAGCCATTCAGAAAAGTCCTTTTCAATGGCAGCAGACCATTTGTTGTCAATTTGACCGGGGGTATATTTTCCTTCTTTCAAGCGGGTGATGCCAAAAAGATCGCGAAGGCGCACTATTTCAGATGTAACCACCACTTTTTCTGCCAAATGGGCGGGAATAAAAACAACCCCTTCTTTTTTGGCTAATAC
>CAZTYX010000015.1:5019-29232 GCA_964617385.1 uncultured Flavobacteriaceae bacterium
CTTTTTCTGCCAAATGGGCGGGAATAAAAACAACCCCTTCTTTTTTGGCTAATACTATATCGCCCGGCATAACTGTAGCTGCACCCATTCGGATAGGATAGTTTATGCTGAGAAGCATTACTTCGGTTAAAAAGGAAGGATGCCAACCCCGCACAAAGGCATTGAAACCCTCAATTTCCGAAAGCCCCTCCATGTCTCTACTGGAGGCATTAAAGACCACCCCGTTTTTAGAATTGGCATAAATAGCATTGCCCAGATTATCACCGATGAGGGTGCCATCTACAATTTTTCCAAAACCGTCTGCCACATAAATATCGCCCTCAACCAACCGATCAATGGGCCATGAATTTGTGTTCCCAATGGCGCCATTGGCTCTTCCTTTTTTAAGGACTTGATCGGCCAAATCGGGTCTGTTGGGCATGTATTGTACGGTGAGGGCTCTGCCCACTAGGGGCACATCATCATGTAGGGGTTGCCAACCCCCTTCAAATTGATTGTGATAGCCTTCATTTCGCAAAACGCCCCAAGCTTCCTCAATGGTCACTTTTTTCATACGCACCAAAATATCATCGGCCACTTTGGGTCTTCCGTCTTCAAAACGTTCGCCTTTCCAATGTGGAGTAAGAAACTGCATTTGTGTTACAGAAAGGTCTTGTGCCCAAGTGATTGAGGCTGTAAAAAACAACCAAATGAGCAGTTTGTTAAAATATGTTTTTTTCATGTTTATTTTATTTTTTTGTCTCTCCACCATGAGGCCAATGAAGATCCTGAAATATTCATCCAAGGGCCAAAAACGGCTGGCGCTAGGCCCACTGTGGCCACTTTTCCCATTTCAAGGGCAATGCCTGAGGCCAGTCCGCCATTTTGCATCCCTACCTCTAGGGCAATGGTTCGACAATCTTGTTCTTTCATTTTTAAAATTCGGCAACCCCAATATCCAAAAAAGTACCCTAATAAATTATGGACAATTGCCGCCACTATGAGTAAGGCACCAATGGTCAATAAATTATCTCTTCCGGCGGCCGTGATTACTGTAATTATTAATGCTATGGCACCCATAGAAACAATTGGCATGGCATTGTCGAGCCAAGGGGTTTTGCCGTGAAAAAAATGGTTAAATACTAAACCTAATGCAATGGGTAAGATTACAATTTTAACAATGCTGAGCATCATACCCCAAAAATCGATTGGTACAAATGCACCGGCAAAAAACTCCATTAGGAGGGGTGTCATTAAAGGGGCTAAGACTGTGGCCACTGCGGTGAGGGTTACCGAAAGAGCCACGTTGGCTTTTGCCAAATAGGCCATCACATTGGAAGCTAGACCACTCGGTGAGGAACCAATAAGTACAACTCCGGCAGCTATTTCTGGAGGAAATTGAAACAGTGTGGCGAGGCCAAACCCTACACTTGGCATAATGGTAAATTGGCATACTAGCCCCACAAACACACCCTTGGGCATTTTGATCACACCATAAAAATCTTTGATACTCATGGCGGTGCCCATCCCAAACATGATGATTTGAAGTAAGGGCACTATTAGTGTTTTCATTTTAAAAGAACCTAATTGAATGAAAGGTTGAGGGAAGTACATCGATACACTCACGGCGGCAAAAACCAATATAGTAAAAGACAATCCACGTAAAGATTTACTACCCCGAAACCCTAAGGCTAGAAACAGAAAAAATCCAACAACCCAAAGGCCCGCTTGAGCCCCTTGTCCGGTAGCCATCAGATAAAGGCTTCCTAATGCGCAAAGCAAGCAGAGCAGGAAAGCCAATTGATAGATTTTAGCTATTTTATTCATTCCAGAAAGGGTTTCCTAAGCCGTTTAAATCGTAAACGATTGATCCTTCTCGAAGGGTCATTTCACAAACTAATTTTTGATCCCCTGCCATTTTTTTTCCTTTTGTATCTATAAAACCGAATTCCCCTTTTTGGAGACTAAGCAACGTAATGTCGGCTACGGCTCCCACACTCAAATGCCCTAAATCCGATCTTTGTATATAGTTGGCTGGGTTCCACGTGGTGGCGGCAATCACATCTTTTAAAGCCATGTTTAAATTTAAGAATTTTGACATCACATTCAAAATGTCTTTCATGCCGCCATTCATGCTACCTGTATGTAGATCGGTGCTAATGGAATTTGGAAATAAACCTTGTTTTAGCGCCGGAACGGCTTGTTCAAAAACGAAACTACCACCACCATGACCAACGTCAAAAACAATTCCTTTTTTTTGGGCCTCAAAAATATAGGGACGCACTTTTCCATTTTCGTCTACTATGGGTGTTCTGCCGTTAACATGAGCATAAGTGTGCGTAAAAATATCGCCAGGGCGCAATTTTTCTAGAAGCAGTTTTTCAAGTGATAATTCGGGTTGGCTACCGCCAAAATCAATCATAACAGGCACTCCGGCCAATCGACCGGCTTCAACCACCCGATCTGTTGGGGTCCAGTCAAAGCCACTGTAGTGTGCCAGTTTGATGCCTACCACCTCGTTTTTAAATTGCTTGGCCACAAGTGCCGTGAGTTTGGGGTTCATATCGTCTATATTTTGCTCTATGGCGCCCCCCTTCATCCCGTGTCCAACAATGTTTAAAAAAGATAACACCCTAGTTTTAGAACGATCAATGGTTTGAGATTTGAATTGTCTAAAGTTGCGCCAGCCAGCACCGCCCACATCCACAATGGTGGTGATGCCACTTTCAAAGGTGAAGCCATCTGGCGGAAGGGCCGTAAAGCTATTGCTTAAGTAGCTATTGGGTTCGGTGCCATGAAAATTATGGCTGTGAATATCAATTAAGCCGGGACTAACAATTATGCCTGAGGCATTAACTACTTTTTTGGCCTTTGCAGGATCAATTTTCTTTGCTACCGCAGCAATTTTTCCTTCTTTAATGGCAATATCCATTTTTTGATCCAGCTCGTTCTTGGCATCAATAAGGTGTCCATTGGCAATGAGCAAATCGTATTCTTGTGCTTCAAGGGATGGACTTAAGAAGAGTCCAAGGCAAAGCGAAAGGGTATAAAAAATAGTTTTCATAAGTGTTGTTATTGTGTTTTGTTTTTAGGATTGGTACCCCGATATTTTTTAACTTCTTCTGTGCTGATAGGTGATGCAGTATTGCCAAAGTTTGTTCTTATGTAGGTCAACACTTTTGCAATTTGATTGTCTTCCAAAAAGGCGTGTTGCGGCATCAAACTGTTATAGTCCTCACCATTCACTTTTATGGGACCTTCCATACCATTAAGAATGAGGTGCACTAGCCGTTCTTTATTGCCTACCACCCAATCGGTTTCGTTTAGTGGAGGAAACCGTCCAGAGGCCCCTTTTCCATCTGATTGATGGCAAGCCATACAATAGGTATTGTATATTTTTTGGCCTTCTGAAATGTTTTTTTCACTAAGGTTGTCTTTATCAACATCGGGTGTTCTAATGTGCGACAGTTGTTTTCTAGCTTCCATTTTGGCGCGCTCTGCAGCTCCAAATGAAGTTTTGTTTCCCATAAATTGCACGCGCCAAATCCGCCCTTTTTCAGTATCTCCAATATACATTGAACCATCGGGAGCAAATGCAATGCCCATGGGCCTGTAGACCGCATCACGCACGTTTACGATGGGGTCTACCTGAGCAAATCCATCGGCAAAAACATCAAAGTCACCGGTGGGTTTTCCGTTTTTAAATGGAATGAAACCAATAAAATAACCCGATTGTGGATAGGGGGCTCTATTGGTAGAACCATGAAAAGCGATGAAAGCACCGTTTTTATAATACTCTGGAAAAGCGTCGCCTTGATAAAAAACCAAATCGTTGGGTGCCCAATGCCCTGGAAACCCCATAATGGGTGCTTTAAAATCTTCACATCGCCCAATGGTGTTGCCGTCACCGCCATATTCTGGCGATAAAACTCTCTTTTCTTGCATTTGGTCATAATAACAATACGGCCATCCAAAGTTGTCTCCTTCTTCAATTTTTAAAAACTCTTCGGAGGGTAATACGGCACTTTGCCAATGTGTGTAGCGGTCTGGCCAAAGCCGAAACAGATCATCTCTACCATGCACCACGGCATAGAGGGTTTCGTCTTGGGGGTTCCAATCCAAGCCAACAATACTTCTTATGCCGGTGGCATATTTTTTTCCATCGGCTTGGGTTTGATTTAATTTTTCAGCATCAAACACCCAAATACCTCCGTGGTTTTCTAATTGCGGGCAAGGGTCCATGCCGGGCATAAGAGGTGTTCTTTTTGGGTTTTGACAAGCGTTGGAAGGCGCTCCAAAAGGCACATATAAGCGTCCTTTATTATCAAAGGCTATGGGTTTTCCAATGTGCTCATGCATGCCATGAGGGTGATCGTCTATTACCACAGTTTCAAGCGGCCCTTGGGGTACCAAATAGTTGGGGTCTAATTTGTATCGATAAACGGCTAATTCACTGCTAAAATATAGATAGCCTTTATAAATACGAGCTGCCGTGGCATAGCCTCTTCCCATAATAGTGCTGTCGTTGGCGAATTTCACAACCTCATCGGCTTGTCCATCTCCATCCGTATCTTTAAGCGCAGCTAAGGCTCCTTCCTTAGAGGTTTTTTTGAATTTTGTATATACGACACCTTCTGGAGATACAGTAATATGACGTGTTGTTTCAGCAATTGAGTCTACAAAAACAGTCGATTCAAAACCGTCTGGAAGAACTAATTCAGAAGTGTTTTTAGGGGTGTCTTGGCATTGCCAAAAAAGGAAACAGCATACAATTAAATGGATGCAATTTTTTAAATCGAAAAAGAGGTTTAAGTTGGTCTTCATAAATTAATAATCATCGCTTCATTTTTCATTTTCAAATAATAGAGTCCCAAAAAATTCTGGGCGGTGAAAATCAGGGCGTGATGTACTAATGGGCTGCCAACTCAAATAATGAGGCTGCTGTGTGTCATCACCACATTTAAAGAAATTGGCTTTAGATTGCAGTCCGTCAAAACTCAAATTAGGATGGTAGGTGAAAAGGGAGCTTGGAATAGCCACTACCATTTCCCATTGAAAATGACCAGATTTTTCTGCAAAGGGCTCATTGCCTAAAGTGGATTCAATAAAAAGGGATGACTTAATTTTTTCGGGATCTATAAAGGTACGGCTAGAACGGTCTGGACCATAGGCCAGATGTGTGGTGCCGATGCAATTAAATTCAAAATTGTAATAGCCACCCGTTTGGTCAGGATCTATAAAAAACTCAACACAACTGTCTCTATGTGTGGGTGAATTGGGTTGATTATGCTGGGCTAAAATATGCGCCTCAGAAACATAAAATTTTAGATATATGTGACTATTATCGTGGGCCATTCTAAGGGAGACCTCGGGGCTATAAGGAAACGCTTCCCAATTGGCGTGATCTACAGCAATTTTAGTAACCTGCGATTCTAGCTGTTCTGAAATGGAAGAAAAATTCAATGCCACAGGGGTATCCACTTTTTTGATTACTAAGGAGTTGTTTTCTGGTGTTGCACAACACATAATTACAAAAAATAGTGCCAAATAATGAAATCGAATCATTCTGAAAAGTACAAAAAAAATTACGGTACCTTAGAGGAAATTTAAGAAAACATGCTTTAAAATGAAAAAAATAAGCTTATTCCTCTGCACTATTTATTTATTATCATCGGGATGCACTCCTCCCCAGCCTCTTTATGTCGCATCAGATTATGTTTTTGTGGGAGATTTTACATCGGGCCTAGAGGGTCCTGCGGTGGATGCAAATGGCCAACTGTATTTTGTGAATCCACATCATAGCGGTTCAATTGGAAAAGTGGATGCCGAAGGAAATTTTTCTGTATTTATTATGCAATTGCCAGAAGGAAGTACAGCCAATGGTATTCGTGTCACAGATGAAGGTCAATTGTTATTGGCAGATTATACGGGACACAACGTTTTAGAAGTAAATCCAACGACCAAAGAGGTTACTGTTTTTGCGCACGAGCCCATGGCCAATCAGCCCAACGATTTGACCCTTGGAACAGCGGGATTATTGTTTGCTTCAGACCCAAATTGGAGTGCCAGTACCGGAAACATTTGGAGAGTAACCCCAGGAAAATTTGAGCTAGCAGCTGAACAAATGGGCACCACCAACGGTATCGAAATTAGCCCAGATGGCAAAATACTCTATGTGAACGAAAGTGCCCAACGCAAGGTGTGGGCTTTTGACATTGGTCCAGAAAAGAAATTGCAAAACAAGCGCCTTCTCATTTCTTTTGAAGACTTTGGTATGGATGGTATGCGTGCTGATATCAAAGGCAATTTGTACATCACCCGCTATGGAAAGGGCACGGTTGTGAAAATTTCTCCAACAGGGGTTGTTTTGCAAGAAATTAAATTGCAAGGAAAAAAAGCTTCCAATATTGCCTTTGGTGGAAAAGATGGGAAAACGGCCTATGTTACCCTGCAAGACAGGGGGTATATTGAAACTTTTCGGGTGTCAGACCCGGGTTTGTCATTTGCTCGTTTGACAAAAAAAGCTATTGAATAAAGTCAACCATTTTTTTAACAAGGGACAAAGACAATTCAGTTGTTGGATGTTCAAAATAAAATTGAATAGCCTCCTGAATAGATGGCTGTTTTGGGTTGAGTTGTTGTAACTGTTCTGCATGGGCTTTAGCCGCTGATGAACCTTCCAAAAACTGAATGGCATAAAGTCCAACCAACCCATTTTTACCTCCTTTGTCAAGGTGTTTTTTAGAATACCTAACGATGTTTTCTAAGTATTTTTGGGCGTCTTTATTTTGTTGTTTTTCAGCCAAAGCCAAAAGCATTAGGGTGAGTCGTTCTTCTGGATCAAAAGGTTTTCCCACGCCCAATCTCTCGGGCCAGTTCAGTGCCTGATTGAGCAAGGAGGAAGCGCGACTCCATTTGTTTTTTTGAAGTGCATTAAGTGCACTTCCCAAATAGGCTTTGGTATAAATATTTCTTGAGCCCGTGGCGTGTTCATAGGGCAATACCTCTAATTGACCCAAAAGTTCAATAGCTTTCTCGTGTTGATTTGTAGCGTTAAAGGCATGGGCCAACCGCAATCCAATTCTAAAATTCTGAGGATGTAAATGATAGCTTTTCTTCAACACCTTAAGGGCTTTGTCCCATTGATTTTCTGCTTCAAAAAGGGCGGCATAATCTAAAGCTATACGCCAATTTTTAGGGTCTTTTTGATAAGCCATAACTAGATCGGCATGCCCGTTTTCCATTTGGATTGATGGGGTGAGTTGGGAACGTATCCAATAGAAATTTGCTGTGTTGGGACGGTTGCCTAGATTTTTAAGAAGGGTTAGCCCTTTATCTTTTTGGTTAAGCGCCATTTCATTTAAGGCGAGTAAATAATTTCCCTTCCAATGATCCGATTGCGCAGTGACCCATTGAAGCATTTGGTGGGACTCCCTGCGAAAGGGAAAAACATAATCAACCGAAGCATCAAAAATAGTGTTCAACAGTTCAGGTTTTTGGGAGATATATGCTTGCCAAAGGGCAATGAGCATGTGTTTTGGGCTAGCCTCTAAAACCTGTGTTGCTTCATGGGTGAAGCCTGCGTTATGATATAATAAGGCCAATTCTAAAAAAGTTTGATAAGGAAATTCAGAGCGGTGGTTGTTTTGTAATTGTTCTTCTGTGATTTCGCCCTTCCGAAAGGCCTCAAAAGAGGTCAAATGGTGCAGGGGGTCTGTGGATTTAATGTCATTTAAAGCCTGTGTAGCATTTTCAATCTCACCCAAAGATTTAAGCGCTAAATAACGGTAACATAATGCAGTTATGTTTTGGGTGTTATAGGAAAGTGCCTGATCAGCATAATGAAGTGCTTCTGCAAACCTTTTTTCCAATAAAGCAATTTGACTCATTTGAGCCTGTGCACTTGATCTGTATTCTAAAGAGCGTGCCGCCCATCCCAAGCTTTCTTTGGCGTTAACATAATCGGAAAGGGCCAAATAATTGATGCCTGCAGCATAATTCAATCCAGCATGATAAGTGTCTAGACCCAATCCTTTTTGGATGATCTCTAGGGCTTGCTCATGGCGACCGTTGTCATAGAGCAGGGTGCCTAAAGCGGCTCGTGCATCAAGGTGGGCAGCATCGTTTTCTAGGACCTCCAAAAGGTGTTGTTCGGCTTCGTCAAATACTCTAAAGCGTTGTGCATTTATTCCTTTTTCAAACCGCACTGTGTTGGAGTCATAGCCAACTAGATTTTCTGGGGTAGCAAAAGGTCTTTTTAAGATTTTTGGTTCGCTTTCATATTCTAATTCTAGGGCCGCAATTTGTATTGAAAAGGGTTGATCTGGATGGGGTGTGGAAAACTTAAAATGATGATTGTCATTGGCGTTAAAAACAGAATGTTGTGTTTGGTCATTTGCCCCTTGTTTAAAAACAATTTGTCCTTGTGCGTTAACAAAGGGATTCACATAAACATCTACCGCATTTTCTGATGAAACCACATGGAGTGCTCCCTGGGAAGAGGCTTCGCTAAGACCGCGCGTGTTTTTAAGAGGAAACCAAACCTCAGTCCAATGGTCGGTTTGATGCGGCTCAAAGGTAGCTTGGGAAATGGGGTTTTCGGCTCCTGGGAAATATTGCACAAAAAGACGTCCGGCTTGGTATTCGATATATTGTCCATCGGTGTCGGTGAGGAGGTCTTCCCAAATGCCGCCAAAACGCGATAGATCCCAGAGCCATAGCTTTTGGCCAGGAATTTCATCATAGCGCCCCCAATGCCCAAAACCAACTTGATCTTGTTCATAATATCCTCCAAAAAAATCATTGTAAGTGCCCACTACATGATAGGATTTACTGCTGCCAAAATTGTTTTCGGCATAGCGCGCCAGGTTTCTATTTTGTCCGTCTTGTGGCCAAGGCAATGCGGTGCCATCATGTTTGAGATAGGCATTGCCCGGTGTAGCAAAAACCAAATCTTGTTTTGCTTCGGCGGCGGCGGTCATCCAGTTGTAGTAGGCTTTTTCGGTGGCGGTGGGGTTATACCAGGTAGCTTTGGTTGTGAAGGCGCCTTTGTTTGGGGGCAGTTCTATGCGCACCCGCCATTGGGTTCGGGAGGGGAGGTCTATGGTGCCCACCACGCAAACTTGAGTGCCATCGGCAAGGGTTTCAGTAACATAGTCTACAGGGGTGGCGGTGCCTGGGTGGTGACCAATAATCCCAAAATTAAATTCTATTCCTCCCGATGTCCAAGGCCCTCGCATAGCAATGTCTCTAAATTTAACGACCTCGTTTTTGTAAATAAATTCGTTGCCGTTGCTTTTGTCTATGGCGCCCCACACTTTACCTCCCACATCAGGTAAAACTTCAACTACAATAAATTTGTTTTCTAAGCGCACTACTTGAAAGGATTGTGGGCTTTTGGTGGTGCTGTAGCCCTCCCATTTATGATATGGATAAATTTTGGGGTTAAAGGCCAATGCGGGCATAGGGTTGGGGTCTCCAAACGCATAGGTAGGGATTTTTTGTGATTTTGACTGAAGCGGTGTGTCCTGCGCTAAACCAAAAAAGAGAACCAATAAGGCAAGGGGAAATAGATAATTTTTCACTTAAAAATAATTTTAAAGATTTTCTTAAAATTAAGTTAATTTTTTATAATTTAGTTTTTTTAAACAGATCTTTTATGAAAAAAATGAATCAATTTTTCGTATTTGTTGCGCTTATCACATTTAGTGTGGGTCTTGCGCAGCAAAAGACGGTAACTGGTCTCGTTAGCGATGACCAAGGAGTTCCGCTTCCTGGAGCCACCGTTTTGGTGGTTGAAACCGGAAACGGAACTACAACAGACTTTGATGGTAATTATTCCGTTGAAGTTGCAGAAGGGCAAACCTTAGCCATTAGTTTTGTGGGATACACCACACAGGAAGTGGCTGTGGGCAGCGCATCAAGTTATAATGTGAGCCTGCAATCTGGGAATGCTCTAGATGAAATTGTTGTTACCGCACTGGGAATTAAAAGGGATGAAAAAACCCTAACCTATGCTAGCCAAACGGTGCAAGCAGAGGAAATGACCCAAGCGCGTGACATGAGTTTTGCCAACAGTTTGTCGGGTAGAGTGGCCGGAGTAGAAATCAGAAAAAGTAGTTCTGGTGCCGGTGGTTCTACACGAATTGTGTTGCGGGGAAACAAGTCTTTAAATGGGAACAGTGAGCCTTTAATCGTAATTGATGGGGTGCCAATTGTTAACAATAAAGGCGGACAACCTGGTATGTGGGGTGGTATTGATGAAGGTGATGGACTTTCTCAAATCAACCCTGATGATATCGAGAGCATCAACATTCTTAAAGGGGCTAACGCTTCCATACTTTATGGTAGCCAGGGTGCTAATGGAGTAGTATTGATTACTACAAAATCAGGATCTGAAGGGCCTGCAAAGGTGACGGTTAACTCCGGTATTACTTTTGAAAGTGTGATCAATTTGCCTGAGCTGCAATACAGCTATGGTGCCATTGACGCCGCCAAAGAAAGTTGGTCTCCCACTCGAGGCAACTATGACAGTGGTTTTGTTGAAGATTTCTTCCAAACCGGTGCCAATTATGTGAATTCTGTATCTGTTAGTGGTGGAGGAAAAAAGACTTCGGCTTATTTCTCTTATTACAATTCAACCTCTGATGGAATTATTCCGAATTTTAAGTATCAGAAGAATAATGTCACATTTAAGCAATCCACAAAATTGTTAAATGATAAAATGACAATTTCTTCAAATATGATTCTTACGGATGAGCAAACAGATAACCGTGGACCTTCTGGATATTATCTCAATCCATTGACCGGTTTATATATGTTCCCAAGACAAAAGGATTTCAACTCCTTTAGAACCAATTATCAATTATTTGATGATGCCACAAACATGTATGTTCAAAATTGGTTTGTTAATGACCACCATCAATCCAATCCTTATTGGATTTTGAACAACCAACCTAAGGAGGATCGCATTAGAAGAGCCATATCAAGCTTAAAATTGGAATATCAGATTACTGAAAAACTTTCTTTCCAAGCAAGAGCAAGTTATGATTTCTCCAACAAGTCTTATGAGCAACGTCATGCAGCTACCTCTAATGCCACCAACACTGGTGCTAATGGTAGATGGGACTATAAGCGATTTAACGATGAATTGTTCTATTCTGATGGGATCTTCACGTTTAATGACGAGTTTGGTGACAATTTGAGTGTGACCGCCATTGCAGGAGCAAGTATTCAAAGAACTACTTTTGGAGATGGTGTGAGTGTTAGTTCTGGAAATGATGGGAAGCTTTTTTATGCCAACGAATTTAATTTCCAAAACTTGCCCACCAATGTTCAAGTATTATCAACTTTGAGTAGTAGAGTGGAAAAACAAGCTTTGTTCGGAAACGTGGTGCTAGGCTTTAAGAACTTCTTATTCTTAGACGTATCTGGACGAAACGACTGGGCTTCTACTTTGGCATTGACTGGAAATGAATCCTATTTCTATCCATCTTATGGATTGTCTGCCATTATTTCTCAAATGGTTACTTTGCCTGAGGTAATTAGTTTTGCTAAAGTGCGTGCTTCTTCCGCTACGGTTGGTAATGAAGTGCCTTTTAACAGAATTAATCCGGCCAACACCATCACAGCTTCAGGAGGGGTAAATAGAAATACACAAAAGCCATTTACCGATCTTAAGCCTGAATTAATTGAAACCACTGAATTTGGAATTGACCTAAGATTTTTAAATAATAGAATAGGTCTAGATCTTGCCTTATATAACATTAAGAGTACAGATCAGTTCCTACAGTTGGCAGCACCTTCAGGATCAGGGTATACAACATACTTTGTTAATGCTGGAGAAATTGTTAATAAAGGGGTTGAGCTAAGCTTGACTGGAAATATTGTTGAAAAGGAGAACACTTCTTGGACAACGGTTGTTAACTTCACAAAGAACAACAACGAAATTGTTTCCATTCACCCCGATATTGCAGGGCTTAACACCGGAGCAAGTGAAGGTTTTATTTCACAAATTCGTGAAGGTGGATCCATTGGTGATTTTTATACCTTCTTGTATCGAAGAGATGCCCAGGGTAGAATTATGATGGAAAATGGAAAGCCACTCAGAACGCCAGATTATGAACTTGGTGGAAACGCAGAGCCTGACTTTAGTATTGGTTGGTCTAACAACTTTACTTTAGGCAAAAGAATTTCTGCTGGATTCATTATCAATGGTAAGTTTGGTGGAGAAGTATTCTCTCAAACAGAATCTATGTTGGATGGTGCAGGTGTTTCCTTACGCACAGGAGAAGCTAGAGACAATGGAGGCGTTACTATTAACGGTGTAGACGAAAATGGTGCAGCCGTTACGAAAGCAGACGCTCAGTTGTGGTATAGAGCTATTGGAGATCGAAATGGAATTGGCGAAGCCTATATCTACGATCGAACCAATATTAGACTAACTCAAATGTCTTTAGGCTATAATATTGATGCTGAAAGTCTAGGTATTCCTGTTGAAAGTGCTACATTGTCCTTAATAGGAAATAATCTATGGTACACTGCTAAGGCTCCATTCGATCCAGAATTGGCCATGAGTACTAATAGAAATGCTCAGGGGTTAGATAACTTTAATCTTCCCTCTACGAGAACAATTGGTATGAACCTAAGACTAACTTTCTAATTTAGAAAAGATGAGAAAAAATATATTTTACTTATTACTTATCGGATTGGTGGGGTTAAATTCATGTACGGATGATTTTGCCGAATTAAACACCAACCCGAATCAAATAACCGACGAATCTTTAAAGCAAAACTTTAATCATATTGGGGCTTATTTTCCTTCCATGCTTAATGCAATTAGCGGGAATCAGGTGATGCATAACCTCAATAATGATTCGTGGGTAAGACATTATGCTACGCCAACTCCTTTTGTGGGTGGTGTAAACAATACGACTTATTATCCAAGATGGATTCACCAATATTGGAATCGTATTTATGGAAGCATAATGGCTCCTGGAAATCAAGTGATCAAAATTGCCGAGGAGGACGGATATGACATGTTTGTTCAATGGGCAAAATTGATTCAGATTTTTGGTGTATCTCGTCTGTCGGCATACCACGGCCCCCTAATTTATTCCAACTATGGAACTCAGGGCGACGTGAACTATGACAGTGAAGAACAGTTGTACAACACCTGGTTTAGTGAATTGGATCAAATTATATCCACATTTTCTGCCAACAAAAATTATCAAGGTTTTAAAGCTTTTGATGAAAGTTATGGAGGCGATGTAGAAGGGTGGCTCAAATTTGCTAATTCTTTACGTTTGCGCTTAGCCATGCGAATTTCAAAAGTTGCTCCTGGTTTGGCAAAAACTCAAGGTGAAAAAGCAATTAATGATCCTGCGGGATTAATCACTTCTAATGGAGACAACTTTATGTTATCACTCTATGGACAACCGTTCCATGAAGTAACTATATGTTTCTCATGGAATGACACTCGAATGAGTGCTTCTATGGAATCCATTTTAGGTGGTTATGATGATCCTAGAGCTGCCAAATATTGGGCGCCTGTAGCCGATGCTAGCTTGGTGGCCGATCACCCCGGTTTCCCATACAAAGGAATTCGAAACGGAGCGTTCTTGGCCTCTAAAGACCTTCACTTGCCTTATTCTACAATCAGTCAAGATTTCAAGACAGCAACCAATAGAAAACTATTTGATGCTGCTGAAACACACTTGATTTTAGCAGAAGCAAACTTAAGAGGATGGTCAACGCCACTTTCTGCCAAAGAGCACTATGAAGAGGGCGTTAAGCAATCGTTCCAGTTTTGGGGCGCAGGAGGTGTTGATGCTTATTTAGCAAACAATACATCCACTCCTTTCGACTATGACGACGTAGTTGAAACGGGAGATGTTAATGACTTTACGAGTAGAATTACCGCAACAGTTGCTTGGAATGAAGCAGGTTCGAATGAAGAAAAACTCGAAAAAATCATTACTCAAAAATGGATTGCGGCCTATACTAACTCGATTGAGGCATGGGTAGATCATCGCCGCACAGGATATCCTAAACTTCCTTACAATTATCAAAACGATAGTAACTCTGATTTTGGAGTTATTGCTGATGATGATTTCATGAAGCGTATGGTATTTCCTGTTGGTGAAAAAACGAGTAATCCTTCCGGATATTCTTCTGGTGTTTCTGCACTGGGCGGGCCCGATGAAATTGGCACTCGTCTCTGGTGGGACACAGGAGGATCTAATTTCTAAATCTAAAAATTTAGAAAGCCTTTGAATAAAAGCCTGTAATCTGATTACAGGCTTTTTTTTTATTAAATTGCGTAAAACCAATATTTTAAACGCTGCCTATATGAGAAAAGTCTTTACCTTAAAAAACCTCTTATTTTTAGCATTGTTCCTTTCGCTTTCTTGCACACCTTCGGCAGACCAAATGTTCACTTTAATGCCCTCCAGAATTACGGGTATTAATTTTCAAAATCCTTTGCAAGAAACAGAACAATTTAATGTATTGAACTATGGCTATCTCTATAATGGAGGAGGTGTGGCCATTGGCGATGTCAACAACGATGGTCTTTCAGACATCTATTTTACAGGCAATATGGTGGGCAGCAGGCTGTATATTAATAAAGGCAATTTTGAATTTGAGGAGATTGCACAACAAGCAGGTGTTTTTGCCGCAGGCTTGTGGAATACGGGAACCACTATGGCCGATGTTAATGGCGATGGGTTTCTAGATATTTATGTATGTCGATCAGCGGCAAAAAACCCAGCCAAAAGGAGAAATCTTTTATTTATTAATAATGGAGACCTCACCTTCACCGAAAAAGGAAAAGAATATGGGGTTGATGACCCTGGATATACCACCCAAGGCACTTTTTTTGACTATGATAATGATGGCGATTTAGACCTCTATATACTCAACCACTCTTCGCAAGAATATTCTGGGCTCGCAAAAATATCTCAACACTATAAAAAACAAAAAAACGAAGCCTTTTCCGACAAACTGATGCGAAACGACGGTGGCAAATTTGTTAACGTAACCGACCAAGCTGGATTAATTTCAAACATTTTAGGTTTTGGTCTTGGGGTGAGCATTTCTGACCTAAACAACGATCACTGGTTAGACCTCTATATTTCAAATGATTATAATGAACAAGACTATCTTTACATCAATAATGGCGATGGAACCTTTACAGAAGGTTTAGATAAATATATAGGCCATGTTTCACTCTATTCTATGGGCTCAGATATTGCCGATATTAATAACGATGGGTATACTGACATTATGACCCTAGACATGCTCCCTGAAGGGAATTACAGAATTAAAATGACCTCAGGTCCCGATAATTATGAAAAACTAACGCACCTCAAAAAAAATGGTTTTTACCACCAAACCATGAGAAATATGTTACAACTCAATAGGGGGGGTAATTATTTTTCAGAAATCGGTCAATTTTCTGGTGTTTCCAACACCGATTGGAGCTGGGCAAGCTTGTTTACCGATCTTGATAATGATGGATATAAAGATCTTTTTATATCTAATGGATATCGAAAAGATTACACCAATATGGACTTTATGAACTATGTGGTTCAGGAAAAAATTAATGAACGAAAAACAAAAGAAAAAATCCAACTGCTTGACCTGATAGATAAAATTCCTTCTACTTATGAGGAAAACTACACCTATAAAAACAATGGTGACCTCACATTTACTAAAATGAATACCACATGGGGGCTCAATCAAAAAACACTCTCAAATGGGGCTGCATATGCAGATTTAGACAATGATGGGGACATGGATTTGGTGGTTAACAATATTGACGAAAAAGCATTTGTATATAGAAACAACGCTGAAAAATTTACTCAAAACAACTATATAAAAATTGCATTAGCAGGGTCAGATCTGAATAAATTTGGCATTGGTGCAAAGGTCATGGTCACGGCAGGAGGAATAACGCAAAAACAAGAAATGATCAATACACGAGGCTATCAATCCTCTGTCGATTTTAATTTAAACTTTGGAATTGGAACAGAAACACAAATAGATAAAATTGAGGTGATATGGCCCAATCAAAAAAAGCAAACCCTTCTCAATATAGCCCCCAATCAAAAAATCACATTGCATCAAAATGAAGCGTCGCAAACCCTCGATCAAAAGCAAAATGAAAGGCCATTTCTTTTTGAGGAGGCCAGTTCTATTGCCTATACACATAAGGAAAATAATTATATCGATTTTAAACGTGAGATTATGCTGCCCCATATGCTCTCTACGTTGGGGCCCAAGCTGGCTGTGGGAGATGTGAATGGTGATGGTTTAGAAGATGTTTTTATTGGCGGTGCCAAAGATTCTCCTGGAAGTATTTTTTTACAAACCAATTCGGGTCGTTTTTTTTATTGTAAAAAATCCAATTTTAAATCAGATTCTGAAGCAGAAGATTTTGGGGCGGTGTTTTTTGTTGCAGACGGGGACAATGATTTAGATTTATATGTGGTTAGTGGTGGAAATGAATTTGAGCACACCGATCCCGCTCTACAAGACCGGCTTTACATCAATCGTGGAAAAGGAAATTTTGTAAAATCAAAAGGACATTTACCTGATTTTATTTCAAGTGGCTCTGTGGTTAAAGCTCAAGATTTTGATAATGATGGCGACCAAGATCTATTTGTGGGCGGTCGAGTTTTACCTAACAAATATCCTCTTTCACCCACAAGCCATTTATTGGAAAACAACGGTAAAGGCATATTTCAAGAGGTAACGGAAAGCAAAGCCGAGGGTTTAAAAAATATTGGAATGGTTACAGACGCGCTTTGGACAGATGCTAATAATGACGGCTTTCAAGACTTGCTTCTAGTGGGTGAGTGGATGCCTATTACACTGTTTTTAAATCAAAATGGCACCTTTCAAAATGTTTCAGAACAAGTAGGCTTTCAAAATTCTGAGGGATGGTGGAATGTCATAACACAAGGAGATTTTGACCAAGATGGTGATATGGACTATGTTGCCGGAAATTTTGGATTAAACTCACAATTAAAAACCTCTGTAGCGCAACCGGTGGGCATATATGCGAAAGATTTTGACAACAATGGTTCGGTTGATCCAATCTTATCCTGCTATGACCAAGGAAAGAATTATCCTGTTTTTTCCAAAGACGATATTCAACAACAATTGGCCATGCTAAAAAACAGGTTTGTTAGGTATAGTGAATATGCTAGTTTAACCCTCAATCAAATTTTTACGCCAGAAGAATTGGAAGGGGCTAAAGTTTTGCATGCCAAAAATTTTGAGACCAGCTATATTGAAAACTTAGGCAATGGACAGTTTTCCGTTTCGGCCCTTCCACAAGAGGCACAACTTGCTCCAATTTATGGACTCAATACGGGCGATTTTAATAATGACGGCCATCTTGACATTGTGATGGGTGGAAATTTTACAGCTTCGAGGGTAAAGTTTGGACATTATGATGCCATAAGAGGGGTTTGTTTTTTAGGGAATGGAAAAGGACAGTTCAGCTATGAAGATGCTTCAAAAACAGGTCTATTAATAGCTGGAGAAGTTCGAGATATTCAAAAATTGGTTTCGGCTCATGGAGATGAATATTTAATTTTCAGTAGAAATAACGATAGTCCTAAAGTGTACAAAACCAACTAAATCTTGGTGATGTAATTTATCGATTCACTTATAACGTAATTAAAAGAACCAGAAAGAAACCATTCTTATGTATAAGCCTATCAAATCCATTTTATGGATCTCGCTTTTTGGTATCTTTTCTTGTACCCAGCCGGCCAGCAAAATACAAACCGATGTTTTGATTATAGGCGGAGGCACTGCCGGCACGGCTGCCGCAATATCAAGTGCTCGAATGGGTGTTAAAACACTCTTAGTAGAATCGGGGCCTTGGTTGGGCGGCATGCTCACCGCAGCAGGGGTTAGTGCTGTGGATGGAAACACCAAACTCCCCAGTGGCTTTTGGGGTGAATTTAGAGACAGTCTCATCCTTCGTTATGGAAATGCCGAAGCATTAAAAACGGGCTGGGTAAGCAATCACCTTTTTGAACCTAAGGTAGGCGCAACCATTTTTCACAATATGACCCTTGCAGAAAAACAGCTGGTGTTTTTTTTGAAAACCCAATGGATAACTGAAAAAAAACAAGACAAGGGGTGGCATGTAACCTTCAAAAAAGGTGACGAAACCATAACCATTGCAACCAAACAACTTGTTGACGCCACAGAATTAGGTGATGTGGCCGCTGCTGTTGGTATTCCCTATCACGTAGGCATGGATTCCAAAGAACGGTATGGTGAGGCTATTGCCCCTTCTCAAGCCAATACTATAATTCAAGACCTTACCTATGTTCTCATCCTAAAAGAATATGAAAAACCGGTACCCATAAAAAAACCTCTTGGATACGACGCTGCTGTGTTTTATTGTGCTTCAGCCAATCCAAAATGTAAAGACAGTGCTACTATGAACCGGGTGCTGTGGCCCAAAGAGCAATTGATAAGCTATGGAAAATTGCCTCATCAAAAATACATGATCAATTGGCCTATCAATGGAAATGATTTTTATGTTAACAGCATCGAAATGTCTATGGCAGAACGAAAAATTGCCTTTGATGCAGCCAAGCTTAAATCGTTACAATTTCTATATTATTTGCAAACCGAACTGGGTTTTGACCATTTGGGTCTTTCTCGAGATGAATTTCCTACACCTGACGGGTTGCCGCTCATTCCCTATCATCGTGAATCCAGACGCATTGAGGGCGAAGTGACCCTCACCGTAAATCATATTGCTAAGCCCTATGATCAGCCTCAACCCCTTTACAGAACCGCCATAGCTGTGGGCGACTATCCTGTAGATCATCATCATGCCGCACATCCTCAAGCGGCAGACCTACCCGAATTACACTTTTATCCAGTGCCTTCCTATAGCGTGCCAATGGGCAGTTTGCTGCCGAAACAACAAGACCATTTTATTGTTACCGAAAAATCGATTTCGGTGTCTAACATTGCCAACGGCACCACGCGCTTGCAACCGGTAGTTTTACAGTTGGGCCAAGCCGCTGGAGTGTTAGCTGCATTGGCGGTTAAAGAAAATAAGAGTCCAAAAGATGTGAGTGTTCGAAAAGTACAAAACCAACTTTTAACACAAGGCACCTATTTGTTACCTTATTTAGATGTACCCAAAGACCATCCCCATTTTAAAGCCTATCAGCGAATTGGTGTAACTGGTATTTTAAGGGGAACCGGAAAAAATGTGGGCTGGGAAAATCAAACGTGGTTTTATGCCGATGAGCCCTTAAAAAGTGACGAAGTTTTTTTAGCCCCATGGCTAAAGACACCTCATCCACCGTTTCCTCAAAGCACCACAGTCAAAAATGTAATCTCTTGGTTTATGGAACTAATGGGCAAGCAAACGCCTCCCTGGCTGCACCGTTTAGAGGATACTAAAAAGAAATTAAACCTTATGGCTCTAAAAAACAATACAACAATCACCCGAGGTGAGTTTGCCGTTCTTCTAGACGCTTTATTAAATCCCTTTGCAAGGGAAATTCAACACGACGGAAATATACAACCCCAAAACTAATACAATGAAAAAACCAATTTTCACCTTCTTCACTTTACTTTTATTTTTTGTCAATTGGGCACAAGAAGAATCGCCCAAAGATTCCATACCCTTTGATGCGGTGATCCAAGAAGAGCGACAAGGGTTGCTCACCAAGTTTTATGGAAATACACGTTTTACACTCAATCAAGCCTATTTTTCCAATTGGATATCTGGAGGAGAAAGTGCCATCACCACTCTATTTGCACTTGATTATAATTTAAATCTTTCGAATCGAAAGGGACTGGTTTGGGACAATAATTTGCTGCTTTCACTGGGTTCCACATACATTTCAGGAAACCGATTTGTTAGAAAAGCAGATGACCGATTTGAAATCAATTCGCTCATTGGAGAGCAAATCAATCAATATTGGAATTATTCTGCATTTTTTAATCTTAAAACACAACTTCTGCCAGGCTATCGCTATTATAGTGAAGAAGGAGAAGAACTACGCGAACGCATTTCGCGAATGTTTTCACCGGCTTATGTGCAGGGGGGTGTGGGCTGGTATCTCAAAAAAGGCAAAAATCTTTGGGCCAACTTGTCTCCTTTGGCTGCGCGATTGCTTTTGGTGTCTAATGAGTTTACTAGAGATTTGGCTCCTGGAAAAAAATATTTTGGAGTGGATGCCGGCGCCAACAGCAAGTTCTTTTTTGGGGCTTCCCTTTCGGGTTATATAAAAACGGAATTGATGTCCAATATCACTCTTGAAAACAAATATAATTTTTATGTCAACTACCTAGAAAAAACCCAAAATATTGATGTGGACCTCAATACCAATCTTCGAATGAAAGTTAATGATCGAGTTTCTGTAAATCTTGTAATCCATTTCTTATATGATGATGATTTAATACAAAAACTGCAACTTCGAGAGCTTTTTGGTGCCGGTTTTAATATGGATTTATAAGGCGGAATTTCCGGTCACTTTTGCCACAAACCAGTCATAACTATAATAGGTAACATAGATGTTATATATAGCACCTTGACCAATGGGTTCCATTTCTATCAAAAGGTTTTTATCTTCATTGACCAATCGAATGCAGGGTTTTTGAGGGTCCCTCAAAAGAGGTTCGGACCAATGTTTATCGGCATAAACCACTGTATATCCAGCCTTTTCAAAATAACTGCGGCTTTTATTTAAATAACCACTAGCTTGATTGAGATTCAACGTCTTTTTACTGGTTAAGGTTAACGAATAAACACGATCGTTTTTTCGTTTGAAGGAAGCCCTCCGAATGGCATAGGAAGTGCCGCCACCTAAAACAATATTTTGATACTTTTTTTTATTTTGTTTAAGCTCTAACAAGGCCTCTTGAAAAGGCATGTTAAATGTAAAGGCACCATAGAGGATGTCTTGTCCTAACAATCTTTTTGAAGGGAAAAATAGAAAACAAAACAGCAAAAATAGAAATCGAAGGGTGTGGTGTTTCAAATCAAATAGTTCATTAAAAAATCACTCTGCGAAGGTACAACGAAAAAAACATACAGTGTTTGTTAAAATGGCTTTGCCTTTAAAAAAATGAAACGAAAACCGAGACCCCTCAAAATTTCAAAAAAGTGTTATATAAACCAATGGAATTGACTAATTTCCCGTTCAAATTATGAAAACAAGAACTGTTCCTCCCCAAGCTAAGAAAGTAGACTTCTCAAAAGCAATTCCCTCTTATTACAATGCATTAAGCATTTTGTTTTTTGTTTTCAATTTGATGAGTCATCAATCAAATGCACAAATCAATGCCCAGCAATATCGACTCCCCATTGAAAAAACAGAAGAAATTATCAAAATAGATGGTGTATTAGACGAGCGCACTTGGCAAAATACCCAAGTGGCTAAAGATTTTTTTATGATTACCCCAGTTGATACGGGAAAGGCAACCCAATTTTCCGAAGTGCGTCTAAGCTATGATGAAACCTATCTCTACATTGCAGTTATTTTTTTCAACAATGAGGTGCAGGGCGATTATGTGGTTGAATCTCTAAAGCGGGATTTTTCATTTGGTAAAAACGATAATTTTCTTGTGGCGATTGACCCTTTTAATAACCGGAGCACTGGCTTTGCTTTTGGTTTAAACGCCTATGGTGCCCAATGGGATGGTACCATGTATGATGGCCGTAGAGTAGATCTCAATTGGGATGCCAAATGGTATTCAGAGGTGAAATTTGATGATGAAAAATGGGTGGGTGAAATGGCCATTCCTTTTAAATCCATTCGCTATGAAGCAGACATCAAAGAATGGGGCATCAATTTTAGTCGTTTGGATTTAAAAGCCAGCGAAAAATCAAGTTGGGCACCCGTGCCTCGGCAGTTTCCTTCAGTTACGCTTTCCTATGCTGGAACGTTGGTTTGGAACACCCCACCTCCCCAGCAAGGAAGTAATGTGTCTGTGATTCCCTATGTTTCTAATAACCTCAGTCAACAGCATGACCAAAAGGCATTAAATGCGTTGAAGGTGGGAGGCGATGTAAAGTATAATATAACGTCAGCACTCAATCTAGACCTCACTATCAATCCCGATTTTTCTCAGGCAGAAGTCGATCAACAAATCACCAACCTAGACCGTTTTGAATTGTTTTTTCCAGAGCGGCGGCAGTTTTTTTTAGAAAACGCCGATTTATTCACCAACTTTGGTTATGCTACCATTCGCCCTTTTTTTTCCCGGCGTATTGGATTGCAAGTGCCCATTGTGGGTGGTGTTCGTTTGAGCGGCAATGTGGATGAAAATTGGCGGCTGGGGCTGCTTGATGTGCAAACCCAAAAAGATGAAGCACAAGGGATAAACGCCGCTAATTTTGGTGTAATTACACTGCAGCGAAAGGTCTTAGATCGTTCCAATATCAACTTTATTTTTATCAATAAACAGCCCGGGCAAGACAAAAATGTAGCTATGGAAGATCCCAATCGAAATGCGGGTATTGAATACAATTATTTTTCAGCTGATAATTTGTGGAACGGTAAGCTGCTCTATTTACAATCATTTAGTCCAGAGCAGAGCAAAAAAGGAGGCGTGTTTGCCTCTCATATCAGCTATCAGTCCACGCGTTGGAATGCCTTATTGCAACAAGAATTTGTGTCGGGCAATTACAGCGCCGAAGTGGGTTATGTGCCCCGCACCGATTATTTTAAGCTAGAGTCCAGCCTAGGACATCTTTTCTATACCGATGGGCCCACGCCTTTGTTGTCTCACGGCCCCCTTTTTTCAAGGGTCTATTTTTTTGACACCGATTTTGATCAAAAAGATCAGATCAATCAATTTTCCTATCGTTTTAATTTTAAAAACCGAAGTCAGTTGAGTGCTGGAATAAACGCCCAATCCATCACATTGCTTTCCGATTTTGATCCGCTGCGAACCCAAGTGGCAAGCCTTTCGGCGGGCACCAACCATCAGTGGACAAGCTGGGAACTTACCTATAACTCAAAACCACAAAACCGTTTCACCTATGCCCTAGAAGCCCTTTCAGGAGGCTATTATGAAAACGGAAGTCGCAGTGCTTTTTTGGGTGAATTGAGTTACCGTTTTCAACCCTTTTTAGAATTGAACTCTATTGTGAATTACAATCGCATTACCTTGCCTGCTCCATGGAACACCAACCCTTTTTGGTTGTTGGGGCTAAAAGCCAATTTAACATTAACGAATACGCTCTTCTTTTCCAATTTGTTTCAATATAATGAGCAATTGGGCGTCTGGAATTTCAATTCTAGGTTTCAATGGCGCTATAAACCGGCCTCTGATATTTTTATTGTGTTTAATAGCAATGAGGTAAATGTACCCACCTTTTCTAGAGGTTGGAATTTAACATTTAAGATCAATTATTGGTTAAATCCATAAGCTAAGATCATTTGTCAAAACCTAAATGTTCTTTCTTTAAAGTCAATTTATCTTCATGAAATTTATATAAATACGCTCCTTTTTTTGAAGTAGACCGATCTTTCTCTTCCAATCGAATCAAGACATCCATGGCGTTAAATTTTTTGATAAAATTTCGTTTGTCTAACGGTTGATCTAAAATGGATTCATAGACCGTTTGCAATTGACGCATGGTAAATTTTTTGGGGAGCAATTCAAAACCGATTGGGGTTGAAAAAATTCGACTTTGCAATGTTTTAAGCGCACGATCAATCATGCTTTGATGGTCGAAAATGGGCTTTGGTGCTTCGTTTAAGGTAAACCATTGTGCTTCGTTTTCTTTGCTCAATTTTAGGTTGCGTTCTTTTTTGTTGATCAGGGCAAAATAGGCCACCGAAACCGTACGCTCTTTGGGATCTCTATGCACTTTGCTGTAGGAATGCAGTTGTTCCATATAAATATTGGACAAGCCAGTGAGTGAAAAAAGCACACGGTTGGCTGCTTCATGAAGGGTTTCATCACGTTTTAAAAAACCACCCATTAAAGACCACTGTCCTTTTTCAGGGGCAAAACCTCTTTTGATGAGCAAAATTTTAAGCCCCTCTTTGTCAACGCCAAAAATGATACAATCAACAGCCACTAAAACCTTGTCTTCTTCTTTATAATGATGCCATTCAGTCATATCACTTTTTTAAAATCAACTTGATCAAATATAACCAATCTCAAGCAGTGTTTTAATATCTTAAAATTGGAGTTAAAAAACTACTGTGAACCAAAAAGCCCTTT
>CAZTYX010000016.1:0-4645 GCA_964617385.1 uncultured Flavobacteriaceae bacterium
AATTCACGTAAAATGGTTTCTAAAAATTTTTTAGGAATTCGTTCGTTTTCTGCAATTTCAGAAGAAAAGATGGCACGGTCTTCCGATTGGCGATCGGCTAGATAAAGCAAGGCCTTAATCGCATATTTACATTTTTTAGAAATCATAGTTATAATTGAATAAACAAAAATAGAAAAAAATAATTTCCTTTAATTCCTATAAACTTTATAGGTTTTATTTTGTTTATAGGTTTTGTTTCTATATGTTTGTAGCGCAAAATAAAAAAATACCATGTTGCTCGATTTACTACTTAAAAAAACGCCCCCCACCAAAAGCCCCAAAAAACACCATGAAATGAGCCTAAGAAGTCTGCTCAAGGCCATTTCATGGCGGGTGGTGGGCACTTTAGATACAATCATTATTGCCTATTTTATTACTGGAAAGGTGCAGCAAGCCCTGTCCATTGGACTCATCGAATGGGGCACTAAAATGATCTTATACTTTTTTCATGAACGCGCCTGGAACCAAATTCAATGGGGCAAAAAATAAAACCGTTATGACCGAATACATCACACATCTCAACCAAAAATTTGCTGGACTTAATTTAGAAGAAGCCTTTGAAACACTAGCCACTGAAAATTTTAAAACGCCCGCTTTTTCGACCTCTTTTGGATTAGAAGATCAGGTACTAACACATCATATTTTTAGTCATAAACACCCCATCAAAGTATTTACACTAGATACTGGTCGGCTTTTTGAAGAAACCTATGAAGTCTTTCACGCTACCCAGAAAAAATACGACACTCCCATTGTTACGTATTTCCCTGAAGCTCGAGACATTGAACAATTGCTAACCGCAAAAGGCCCATTTAGTTTTTACAACAGTGTAGAAGACCGAAAAGAATGTTGTCACTTGCGTAAGGTGAAACCTTTACAGCGTTCCCTTCAGGGTGTTGATTTATGGATAACGGGCTTACGCGCCGAACAAAGCAATGCCCGCCAAGCACTTTCCTTATTTCAATATGATGATGCCTTTGGATTAATCAAATTTAACCCCCTTGCCCACTGGACTTTAGAGGCGGTTAAGGCCTACATAAATGACAACAAAGTGCCCCAAAACAAACTCCATCAAAAGGGTTATGTCAGCATTGGTTGCGCTCCGTGCACAAGAGCCATAACCCCCGGCGAAGACATTCGTGCCGGCAGGTGGTGGTGGGAAACCAGTAAAAAAGAATGCGGGTTGCATCAAACCGCCAATGCCTAAAAAATTTATGGATATTTTACAACAACTTGAAGAAGAAGCCATCTACATTATTCGCGAGGTGGCAGGCCAATTTGACCGTCCGGCACTTTTGTTTTCGGGAGGAAAAGATTCCATCGTGCTCTTGCATCTTTGCCACAAAGCTTTTGCACCGGCAAAAATTCCTTTTCCGTTAGTACATATAGACACAGGACATAATTTCCCAGAAACGCTCAGCCTCAGAGACAAACTCATGGATCAGTATGGAGTGCAGTTGCATGTGGGCAGCGTGCAGAACAGTATTGACCAAGGCACAGCCAAAGAAGAAGCAGGAAAAAACCCAAGTCGCAATGCCCTGCAATCCGTCACATTATTGGAAACCATAGAGGCGCTCCAATTGGATGCTTGCATGGGTGGTGCGCGGCGTGACGAAGAAAAAGCCCGAGCCAAAGAACGTATTTTTTCAGTTCGTGATGCCTTTGGCCAATGGAATGAAAAATTACAACGACCCGAACTCTTTGATATTCTCAACGGCAAAATTCATCCTGGCGAAAATGTACGCGTTTTTCCCATAAGCAATTGGACTGAGCTCGATGTTTGGGAATATATTAGGGCCGAAGGGTTGGAAATCCCTTCGCTCTATTTTGCCCACTCCCGACCCGTATATCAATGGCAAGGTCAATGGATGCCCGTGAGTCCTTTTGTGAAAGTGGCCGATGAAGACATTTTTGTTAAAAGCGTTCGCTTTAGAACTGTGGGCGATATGAGTTGTACCGCCGCCGTGCTATCGGAAGCTACTTCTCTAGACATTATTATTGAAGAAATCAAAGCCTCATCCCTCTCCGAAAGAGGCGCAAGAATGGATGACAAACGCTCCGAAGGAGCCATGGAAGAACGTAAAAAAGTAGGTTATTTTTAATTGAATATGGAACTATTTCGAATAGCTACCGCAGGTAGTGTTGATGACGGAAAAAGCACGCTAATTGGGCGTTTACTATATGAAACACACTCTTTAAAAGAAGATCAATTAGCGCATATAGTAGAAAAAAGTAAAGCTAAAGGTTTTGACTATTTGGACTTCTCTTTGGCCACAGATGGCCTATTAACCGAAAGAGAACAGGGCATAACCATTGATGTGTCTCATATATATTTTAATACCCCTAAACGTAGATTTATAATTGCAGACGCACCGGGACACGTAGAATATACTCGCAATATGGTCACTGGAGCATCAACGGCCAATGCTGCCATCATCCTGCTGGATGCGCGTAAAGGTGTTGTTGAACAAACCTTAAGACATTTTTTTGTGACCCATCTTTTGGCTACAGATCATTTGATTTTTGCCATCAACAAAATGGACTTAATGGAGTATGACCAAACGGTTTTTAATGCTATTGTAAACAATATAAAAGACCTGCTCCAAAAACAATCAAAATCGCCTCGTTCGGTTGCCTTCATACCCATTTCAGCCCTACAAGGAGACAACATTACAGCACTGAGCAAAAACACCCCTTGGTATACGGGAACCCCTTTAATTACATTGATTGAAAACCTTCCCTTAGACATTCAAGAATCCACCGAAAATGTCTTGCAGGTGCAATATGTGATTCGCCCACAACAAACAGCATATCATGACTATAGAGGCTTTGCTGGTAAAGTAAATAGTGGTCACTTTAGTGTGGGAGACACCGTTTGGGTGGCACCCTCTGGGCAAAAAACCAAAATTGAACGTATTGAAAAATATGGAGTAGAAGTGGCCCACGTAAAAAGTGGCGAAAACGCGACTTTGCTTCTTGCAGATGCTATTGATGCTTCACGTGGTAGCACCATTCACACCCAAAGTGAATCTTTAGAAAACACCCAACATATTGAAGCCCAACTTTGTTGGATGCAAACAGAAGCACTCGAAACTCGAAAAAAATTTTGGCTTCAAAAGGGGGCACTCTGTGTGTTAAGCCAAGTCGAATCCATTGAGAAAAAAATTCATTTTGACACCCAAAAAGAAGAGACCACAGCAACACTAAAATGCAATGATATTGGAACGGCACGTTTACGGTTGGCTCAACCCCTATTAAAAACCTCGTTTGCGCAAAATAAAGCATTGGGTGCTTTTGTTTTGATAGACCCTCAAACCCATAACACCGCCGGTGTAGGCTTTATACAATAAGATGAAAAGTTTTAGAACAGAAATAGAAAATCCTGTTGTCGAAAGGGACATTATTGAATTAGAAAAAAAGATTTTTCAATTCAAAAACCGACAAATTGACGAAGAACAATTTAGAAGTTTGCGCCTTGCCAGAGGCGTATATGGCCAACGTCAAAACGGAGTACAAATGATTCGTATCAAACTACCAATGGGGCGGTTTACGGCAAAACAACTCCGGCGTATGGCCGCTGTATCTGATGAATTTGCTAGTGGCAATTTGCACATCACCACCCGTCAAGATATTCAGTTGCACCATGTTTTGCTTGATCATACCCCCGCCCTTTGGAGCGCTTTAGAAAAAGACGCCATCACCTTAAGAGAGGCCTGTGGCAATACGGTACGCAACGTGACCACTTCCATTAAAGCGGGCATTGACCCCAACGAAGCCTTTGATCCCACGCCCTATGCCGAAGCTTTTTCTCAATATTTTTTACGCAATCCCATTTGCCAGGATATGGGCCGGAAAATTAAAGTCGCTTTTTCATGTGCTGAAGAAGATGAAGCCCTAACCTTTATACACGATTTGGGTTTTATTCCCAAAATAAAGGACGGGAAAAAAGGCTTTCAAGTAATGCTGGGTGGTGGCATAGGGTCACAACCTGTTGCAGCACACATAGTCTTTGACTTTCTGCCCACCGATCAAATAATCCCTTTTAGCGAAGCTACCTTGCGTGTCTTTGACAGAGAAGGAGAACGCAACAGACGCAATAAAGCACGGCTCAAATTTTTAATTAAAGAAGTGGGCATTGACACTTTTTTAAACTGGGTGGAGGAAGAGAGAAAAGTACTATTTCACAAAAGCTTTCCAATTGAATCAAAATCTAGACAAATCAAAAAACCTACCCATGAGGGAACACCACCCGATAGCCTACCCGATGCCTTTCCCGCATGGAAAGCCGCCAACACTTTTAAACAAAAACAAAAGGGCTATCACGCTGTTGGCATACCCGTTCCATTGGGAGATATTAATACCAAAATGGCTTATCAAATAGCAGCACTCCTCGAAAAATTTACCGGTGATGATAATCGCTTTACGCCCAGTCAAAGTTTGTTCTTGCGCGACGTGCCCACCGCTTTGTTGCCGGCGCTCTATCTTGAATTGAAAACGCTCGGTTTGGATCGGGTAGGATTTCACCGCATCAACGACATAGTGGCTTGTCCTGGCACCGACACTTGTAATTTGGGCATTGCCAGCAGCATGGGTCTTGCCAAAGAACTAC
>CAZTYX010000016.1:4655-28534 GCA_964617385.1 uncultured Flavobacteriaceae bacterium
AGAATTTGCTGCTTTCATAGCCCGAAAAGATTTACAAATTAAAATCAGTGGATGCATGAATGCTTGTGGGCAACACAGCATTGCACCCATTGGCTTTCAGGGCATGACCCTCAAACAAGGAGACAAGATTGCTCCAGCCACCCAAGTGCTTTTGGGTGGTGCTACGCTAAAAAATGGTCGCGGTCGTTTTGCTGATAAAGTTCTAAAAGTGCCCGCACGAAAAACGCCAGATGTTTTGCGTTGGATTTTAACAGATTTTGATAAAAATGGTTTAACCAATGAATCTTTTTTAGATTATTACGATCGAAAAACCAAAGACTACTTTTATCAAAATCTAAAACATTTTGGACAAAACGAAACCCTGTCTGCCCTTGATTTTATTGATTTTGGAAATGACACTGTTTACGAAAAAGCCATTGGAATTGGTGAATGCGCTGGAGTGACCATAGATTTAGTGGCCACCTTGTTGTTTGATGCCCAAGAAACCTATCATCAAGCGCTGGAAGCTTTGGAAGATAGGCATCCGAAAGACGCCCTAGCACATGCTTATAACGCACGGATTAGAGCGGCAAAAGCAGCCCTTACTGCCGTTGAGGCAAAAACCAATAGCCATGCAACCATACTCACAGGCTTTGACAGCCATTATCCGCAGTTTGAACAAAACTTTGGCATTCGCTTTCAGGAAGACACAAAAACATATCAGACTAAAACACCCACACTCGATTTTATTCAAACTTTTGTTGCCCGAACAGCCAAACTCATTCAATGGATACAACAAAACCTCCCTTTAGCTCATGTGGAAAAATAGTAAAATAAGTTTGGTGGGGGCTGGTCCAGGCGATCCAGAACTTTTAACAATTAAAGGATTACGTGCCATTCAATTGGCCGATGTGATTTGCTACGATGCCTTAATCAATCCCGCACTGTTGGAGCACAACACTCAAGCGGAAAAAATATTTGTGGGGAAACGTAGGGGTTTCCAGCAAATGAGCCAAGTGGAAATCAATCAACTTTTGGTGGAGCGCGCAGCAGCAGACAAACGAGTGGTGCGTTTAAAGGGGGGTGATCCATTGGTTTTTGGAAGAGCCTGTGAGGAATTGAAAGCGGCTCAACTTTTCGACATTCCCACTGAAGTAATTCCAGGCATTTCTTCCTATGCTGGCATCGCCGCACAACACCAAATTCCACTAACACAAAGAAATAAAAGTCAAAGTTTTTGGGTACTTACAGGCCACACTGCCTCAGGCACTCTTTCAGAAGACATTGCCCTAGCGGCGCAATCGTCTGCCACCATAGTTATATTAATGGGTATGCGTTTTTTAAAGGAAATTATGGCTGTTTTTGCACAACATAAACCCGTCGATTATCCTGTGGCTATTGTCCAAAATGGAACCACCAAGGCAACAGTTAGCCTCGTTTCACAACTGGATCAAATTGTGGAGGATGTTGAGAAAAATAAGATCGGAAATCCCGCCGTCATTTTTTTAGGCCCCAATGTTACGGCTGCAGTAACCCGTTATCAAAAATTAATTAAACCCACCGCATGGGCTCTATAAACCCCCTATATCCAATTTTCCTAAAGGCAGCCGAGCTCAACCTATTGGTGGTTGGCGGAGGTTATGTGGCCCTAGAAAAATTGCATTTTCTATTTAAATCCAGCCCCAATGCACAAGTAACTTTGGTGAGCCCAGAATTGCGGCCCGAAACCGCTGTATATATTGAAGATAAAAATGTGAAATACATCTCTACCCCCTATGATGCTTCCTTTTTAAAAGGGGTTCATCTTGTTATTGCCACCACCAATATTCCCCAAGTTAACCAAGAAGTGTATGAAGACTGTAAGGCGCGCAATATTTTAGTTAATGTGGCTGATGTGCCAGAACGCTGTGACTTTTATATGGGGGGCATTGTTACCAAAGGAAACCTAAAAATTGCCATATCCACCAATGGACAATCGCCAACGGTGGCAAAACGCCTACGACAATGGCTAGAACATATTTTGCCGGACGAAATTGATGCCCTCTTGGTTTTGCTCAAAAGCTATCGAGATACCCTTAAATCTGATTTTGAAACCAAGGTGAAAACCATGGAAAAAATAACCCAACAACTTATTGAAAAACAATGATTCGAACAGACATAATTATTATCGGGGCGGGCCCGGTGGGGCTCTTCACTATTTTTGAAGCGGGATTAATGAAACTCCGTTGCCATTTGATTGACGCCATTCCACAGGCAGGTGGACAACTTAAAGAAATTTATCCCAAAAAACCTATTTATGACATTCCTGGTTTTCCGAGTGTTTTAGCAGGTGATTTGATAGACAACCTTTTAGAACAAGCGGCTCCATTTCAACCTGGTTTTACATTGGGCGAACGCGCAGAAACCATTGAAAAACAGGCAGACAATAGTTTTATAGTAACCACCAATTTGGGTACCAAACACCATGCCCCGGTAGTTATTATTGCAGGTGGATTGGGCAGTTTTGAGCCGCGAAAACCCCTAGTAGAAGGATTGCAGCAATTCGAAAACAAGGGCATACATTATATGGTGCGTGAACCAGAGCAATTTATAAATCAACAAATTTTGATTTCCGGTGGAGGTGATTCTGCCTTAGATTGGGCCATTTATTTTGCTGAAAAAGGAACCACTCCTATTGGTTTGGTGCATCGTTCGGACCAATTTAGAGCCCATAAAGATTCTGTAGATAAAGTGCATGCCCTTCAACAAGCCGGAAAAATTAAACTCTATACCCATGCTGAGGTAAAAAAAGTTTGGGGAGACGACCAATTAGAAGGCGTTGAACTGCATCAAAAAGACAATACGCCAAAATCCCTTCCAGTAGACGTTTGGCTGCCCTTATTTGGACTCTCTCCCAAATTGGGTCCCATTGCCCATTGGGGCCTTGACATTGAAAAAAATGCCATCAAAGTCAATCACACCTTAGATTATCAAACCAATCTCCCAGGCATTTTTGCCGTAGGTGATGTGAATACTTATCCTGGAAAATTAAAACTGATTTTGTGTGGTTTTCATGAGGCTACATTAGCTGTGCAATCGGCTTATAAAATAATTAATCCTGACAAAAAATTCACCATGAAATACACCACTGTACAAGGGGTACAAGGGTTTGAAAAAGAAACCGCTCCTGTTGTCTAGAGAGGGTATCTTTCTTCTGTTAGTGATAGAAAAACGCCAAATCAAAATCAATATTTTATAGTATCTTCAGCCTATAAAATTCTTTAGGTTGAAAAAAATAATACTTCTCTTAGGACTCTGGCTGAGTCTTGCTCAACTTCAAGGGCAACAAAATCTTTGTCAGGGTGCCTATTGGACCGAAGCTGAAGCCGCTTTTGTGATGGATTCTCTGGCGCAAACATGGTCGTCTAAAAAAGACTGGGAAAACCGAAAAAAACAAATTGTGAGCCAAATGAAAAAGGGCTTGCAATGGGATCGTATAAAAAATGAAAAATGGAATCGCAACGTTCGAATTAGCACCCCTATTGCGTTGGAAGGCTACACAGTCCAAAGCCTTGCCATAGAGAGTTTACCAGGCTTTTATCTAACCGGCAATCTTTATCTGCCAACTAACAGCACAAAACCATTTGCTGGTATTTTGAGTCCTCATGGCCATTTTCAAGAAGCTCGGTTTAGTAAAGATGTTCAAATTCGCTGTGCACAATTGGCTAAAATGGGTGCTGTAGTGTTTATGTATGATATGGTTGGGTATACTGAAAGTACTCCCATAAACCATAAAATGCCCATTGCACTGTTATTGCAAACATGGAACAGCAAAGTGGCTCTAGACTATTTGTTGACTAGAGAAGACATTGATCCACAACGCATTGGTATGACTGGCGCCTCGGGAGGTGGCACACAAACCTTTGTGTTATCAGCCCTAGACGAGCGCATTCAAGTGAGTGTGCCTGTGGTTCAAGTTTCGGCTCATTTTTTTGGTGGCTGTGCTTGCGAAAGTGGTATGCCCATCCATAAGAACGAGGGTTTTCAAACCAATAATGTAGAAATTGCAGCTGCATTTGCACCCAAACCACAATTGATAATTTCAGATGGTGCCGATTGGACCAAAAACACCCCTATCGTAGAATTCCCCTACCTCCAAAAAGTTTATGCACAATGGGGAGAAGAAAAACGGGTTGAAAACGCTCATTTTGAAGATGAAAAACACGATTATGGTCCATCTAAACGCAAAGCGGCCTATACCTTTTTGGCCCAACACCTCCACTTAAAACCAACGGACGCTAAAGGCAATGCATGGAATGAGGAAGACATTGTGTTATTAGCTGCTGATAAACTTCGGATTTTTCCAAACAACCAAAGACCCCAAAACGAGAAAGTGTCTGAACAGGCTCTTATGAATTATTTAAACATAAACACAAATGAATAATAGAACCTTTGGACGCACCCAATGGTCTGTGAGCGAAATTGGTTATGGCATGTGGGGCATGGGCGGCTGGAAAGAGTCTGACGACAAAGAATCAGAAAAGGCCTTGGACTTGGCCGTAGAAAACGGGGTTAATTTTTTTGATACCGCTTGGGGCTATGGGGAAGGCCATAGTGAACGATTGTTGGGAAAACTTATACGAAGACATCCCCATCAAAAATTATATACTGCTAGTAAAATTCCTCCCAAAAACTTTCAATGGCCAGCCAAACCCCACTATCGTTTTGAAGACTCATATCCTACCGAACACATAAAAATCTATACCGAAAAGACCTTAAAAAATCTCGGGATGGAACAAATAGACTTGATGCAATTTCACACTTGGGATGACGGCTGGGCAGACCGGGAAGAATGGCAAAGGGCTGTGGAAGACCTAAAAGCCGATGGAAAAATTGCAGCCATGGGCATAAGCATGAACCGCTGGGAGCCTGAAAATGGAATTGAAGCCCTAAAAACAGGGCAGATTGATGCCGTTCAAGTGATCTACAACATTTTTGATCAAGCGCCCGAAGATGTGTTATTTCCCTTTTGCGACCAGCATAATATTGGCATCATCGCTCGTGTGCCCTTTGATGAAGGCACCCTAACGGGAGCCATCACTAGAGAGACCGTGTTTCCAGAGGGCGACTGGCGCGGCACTTATTTTGTGCCTGAAAATTTGACCGCCAGTGCCGATCGAGCCGATCAACTTCGGCCTCTAGTGCCTGCAGGCATGACAATGGCTGAAATGGCGCTGCGGTTTATTTTAAAAAACGATAGTGTGCACACCATTATACCAGGGATGCGAAAACATAAAAATGTGCTGTCCAATGTGGGGTGTAGTGATGGCCATTATTTAGATTCCGCTTTGCAAGCCACCTTAAAAAAACACCGTTGGGACAGAACGCCCACAGCATGGTCTCAATAACATGAGGCATGATCAAGTTATTGTATGATATCATTAAATTTTTATATTTTTAAAATATTATAACTTCAATAACCGATGGAAACTTTCACTTTAAACGTTAATGGAAAAACACACCAACTGGAGGTGGATCCGAGCACACCAATTCTCTGGGTATTACGAGATCATCTAGACCTTCCTGGCACAAAATATGGTTGTGGCATTGCCCAATGCGGTGCTTGCACAGTGCATCTTAATGGCATAGCGGTTCGCTCCTGTCAGTTGCCCGTGTCTGCTGTAGGCAATCAAGCAATTACAACCATAGAGGGGCTATCTGAAAATGGCGAACATCCCGTTCAAAAAGCGTGGATTGCCCATGATGTGCCTCAATGTGGCTATTGCCAAGCAGGGCAAATAATGACAGCTGCCGCTTTTTTAAAAGACAATCCCAATCCTTCGGATGAAGAAATTGAGAATGCAATGCATGGGAACATTTGTCGATGCGGCACTTACACACGAATAAAAGCGGCTGTAAAAACAGCTTCAAACGCTTAATTAAAAAATAAACGATCATGGCAAGAGCAAAAATAGCATACGGTAGACGTTCATTCATCCAAAAAAGCAGCTTGGTAGGCGGTGGCCTCATGCTTGGTTTTCCTTGGTTAGCCTCCTGTGAAATGTCGACCGCTAAAGTGAAAGCATTACCTAAAGAGTGGTTTGAGTTGAACGGGTTTTTAAAAATTGGTGATAACGGTTTAATTACCATTATGTCTCCCAATCCAGAAATTGGGCAAAACATCAAAACCTCTATGCCCATGATTGTAGCCGAGGAGTTAGATGCTCTCTGGGATGACGTTATTGTGGAACAAGCCCCCTTAAATACGGCTCTTTTTAGACGTCAATTGGCCGGAGGTAGCCAATCTATTCGACAAGGATGGGAAAGTTTGCGTATGGCCGGTGCCACAGCTCGGCATATGTTAAGAGAAGCTGCTGCAAAAACCTGGGGTGTTGACATCTCAGAAATCACAACCGAAGCCGGTATGCTTTTGCATCAAGCAACGGGTAAAAAAGCAGGATATGGGGAGATGGCCGCTGCCGCCGCACAAGTTGAAGTGCCAGAAAGTGTAGCGTTAAAAGATCTTAAAGATTTCAAAATTATTGGAACCTCTCGAAAAAATGTGGACGGTCCTAAAATTGTGACCGGAAAACCCCTTTTTGGATTGGATTATAAAAAAGAAGGAATGTTGGTGGCCATGATTGTTCATCCACCAGCCTTTGGCATGCAATTAAAATCATTAAACACGGCTGCTGCTGAAAACATGCCGGGTATAAAATCTGTCTTTCCAATGCAAACGCATTTATTGGATGAATATGCTAAGCAATGGTGTGACAATGATGCTTTTAATGAAATTGCCGTTGTGGTTGGAACTTCTACTTGGGAAGTAATGCAAGCCAAAAAAGCACTTCAAGCGGAGTGGGAAAAAGCACCTGATAAAACAGAAAAAATAAAAGGTTGGGGGGGCGATTCCACCGTAGAAATTCCTGCTGGGCTAGAAAATAGTGAAGATCATCAACAGTGGATGGCCGCTATGGATCAAAAGAAAGCTAGTGTAGTTCGAAGAGATGGTAATCCAGAAGCCCAATTTAAAAAGGCTGCCAAAATTATAGAACGGACATACACTTGTCCATATTTGGCGCACAACACCATGGAACCCATGAATTTCTTTGCAGACGTAACCGATGAGCAAGCCACTTTGGTGGGGCCCATACAAACGCCAGAAGCAATGGAACAAAGTGTTTCCAACCGTTTGGGCTTGCCCTTAGAAAAAATTGACATTAAAATGACCCGTATGGGTGGTGGTTTTGGTCGTAGGCTCTATGGACACTTTTTAGTGGAAGCCGCCGTTATTTCCAAAGAAATGAAAGCACCCATTAAACTGATTTACACTCGGGAAGACGACATGACCCAAGGAACCTATCGACCCACCTACAGAGCGGTTTATAGAGCGGCATTGGACGAGGAAAATAACTTAATTGCGTTTCATGTCAAAGCGGGTGGAATTCCAGAAAGCCCATTGGCCGCTAACCGGTTTCCTGCTGGTGCATTAGACCACTATATGGCTGAATCTTGGGAACTCAAATCCAACATTTCTGTAGGGGCATTTCGGGCACCTCGTTCCAATTTTATTGCTGGAGCTGAACAAGCCTTTTTGGATGAAGTGGCTGAAGCCGTCGGAAAAGATCCCATTCAATTTCGATTAGATCTTTTGCATCGAGCACAAAACAACCCCGTTGGAGAAAATAATGATTATGATGCCGCACGCTATGCCGGTGTATTAGAATTGGTGCGCGATAAAGCCAACTGGAACAACACCGCCGAAGGTGTTCACCGAGGGGTAGCTGCTTATTTCTGTCATAATTCCTATGTGGCCAACGTCTTAGATGTTGTTGTAGAAAATGGTACGCCAGTGGTGGAAAAAGTCTTTTGTGCCGTAGATTGTGGCATTGTGGTAAATCCTGATGCAGCGGTCAATTTATCTGAAGGTGGTTTGGTGGATGGCATTGGCCATGCGCTATATAGTGCAATGAATTTTAAAGAAGGTGTGCCTCAACAACAAAATTTTGACACCTATCGTTTAATTCGCCATAAAGAAGCGCCCAAACACATTCAGGTAGATTTTGTGCAAAATGAGATTGCGCCCACTGGCCTCGGAGAACCCACGTTTCCACCTGTAATTGGGGCCTTGGCCAATGCACTTTATCGCGCCACGGGAAGACGCTATTACAATCAACCCTTTATTACCGATAAACCGCTAGTGGGATAACATAGAGAGGTAAAAGCAGTAATTTATTTTTTGTTTTTATTCGAAGTCTGCAGCGTCTAAATTAAAGAACCTAAGGGCATTGTTAAATAAAATATCCCTTTTTTGATCTTCAGACAAGTACTCGGCGTTTTGAATGACGTCAATGGAAACTTTTAATAATCCTGGCCAAACCAATAAATCGGTACCATATAAAATTCGTTTTCCAAAACCAGCCTGTACCAAACGCTTAAGATAAGCGTGTATTTCTTCAAGTGGATAACTCCAAATAAATCCGGCCAAGTCTACATAAACATAGGCATTGGCTCCCATCAACGCGATCATTTCATCAATCATGGGATAGCCGGCATGCATCACCCAAATTTTTAGCTTGGGGTGTTTCGCTAACATTTCTTCCAAAAGAAAAGGCCGCCCCAAGGAAGCTCTGTATTTGGGGTTGGTGATGTTTATCATCCCATTGCCGCCAGTTCCCATATGAATTCCTACAGGAATTTTTAATTCTTCGGCTACTGCAAAATAGGCATCTAAACTCACATCACTGGGAGACATTCCTTGATATTGCGGCGCCACCTCGCCCATCACTTTATAAAAACCTGAGGTTAAAGAATCACGAAAAGCGGCCACGGACATAGCATTGGCATTGCTAATGGCCAAGGAGGGGATGATTCGCTTTGGGCTCTTTTTTTTCATGCTGTGAATCATTTTAGCATCACCACTCACCACATAAGTTACGTTAAGTCGATCAGCTTCTGCCAACAATTGGGCCTCATAATCGGCACTGGAAGTGGCACTTTGCAGTGGATCGGCACAGTTTTTATTTAAAAAATTGGGGGGGGTGCCATGCGGATCTGCCCCAGGCATATCACTCAAAAACCATGGACACATGGAAGAAGAACCGCCCTCTCGAATATTCATCGCATGCACGTGAACGTCTATAATGGGTAAGGGTTTTTGCTGTGCATGAACCGGTAAAAAACAAAGTAAAAATAGTGTGGTTATAAAAAAGTTTTTGGGGGTGAGTTTAAAATAGCTTTGCATGAATTTGTTTCTAAATTAAATGTTATATCGCCAAATAATGCTTAATCATAGTATAATCTAAATAAAATCTTAATAAAACAAAACTTTTTAAACGCATTTATACTGAAGGTTTTTAGCCCATAGCATAAAAAAAAGGGACTACCTATTTGTAATCCCTTTTCTTACTTTGTTGGCCTACTAGGGCTCGAACCTAGACTCTTCTGAACCAAAATCAGACGTGTTGCCAGTTACACCATAGGCCAAAAGCGATGCAAATTTAGAAAAATTTATAATATACGACAGTAGATTTCAGGATTTCATCATCTGAAATTAATTCGCCAAAAACCAAAACTCACTTCCCTTGCGTTAAAGCTTTTCTAAACGAGTAAAAAAGATTTTCTCTTCCTTTATTTATGCTTATTTTCGTATCGCCTTTAAAAAGATATGACAGATAAAACCTATCGTTTTTGGAACAACCTCACCGGTTGGCTTGTTTTTGCTATTGCACTATTTACCTTTGGAGCCACCGTTGAGCCCACCGCCAGCTATTGGGATTGTGCTGAATACATTTCTACCTCTGCTAAATTGCAGGTAGGGCACCCTCCAGGAGCACCCTTTTTTCAAATGATGGGCGCCTTTTTTGCCCTCTTTGCTTCAACGCCAGAAAAAATAGCGCTCATGGTGAATTATATGTCTGTTTTCTCCAGTGCATTCACCATTTTATTTCTCTTTTGGAGCCTCACGCTTATCATGAAAAAACTACCCTCTTTTTCAGGTCTTGAAACAAAAACACAACAACTTGGATTTTTTGGTAGTGCAGCCGTGGGCGCCTTAGCCTTTTGTTTTTCTGATAGTTTTTGGTTCAATGCGGTAGAAGCGGAAGTTTATGCTATGGCCATGTTTTTATTGGCGTTGTTGTTTTGGATGGGGTTGCGCTGGGAACAAGAAATGAACACTGCTCGAGGCGATCGTTGGTTATTGCTCATGGCCTTTGTGATTGGGCTTTGCTTTGGCGTTCATTTTATGGCGCTTTTGACCATTCCTTCTTTGGGCATGCTTTATTATTTTAAAAACACCAAAAAAATTTCCTTTAAGGGGTTTATAGTCGCCAATGTGCTTTCTGTGGCTGTACTCTTGTTTATTTTTAAATTATTACTGCCGCTCACGCTAGCCTTTTTTGGAAATGCTGAAGTATTTTTTGTAAATACTTTTGGCCTTCCTTTTAACAGTGGTACATTAATTGCCGCTTTAGTTTTCATCACCTTTTTCTACATTGGTTTACGCTACACCCGTAAAAAAAATTGGGTGAATCTCAATACGGCCATTTTGTGTGTCCTTTTTGTATTGCTCGGATTTTCCTCTTGGATCATGATTCCTATCAGAGCCAATGCCAACACGGTTATCAATGAAAATGCACCCTCTGATGCGCGTTTGCTTTTGGCTTATTATAATTTGGAACAATATCCTGACACCCATCTCTTTTATGGACCCATGTATAGTGACATGTATGCTGGGCAAGACCCTGAAACCCCCTACGTTGATGATAAACCCAAATACGAAAGAGATCCAAAATCGGGGAAATACATTATCGTAAACCATTGGGAAAATGCGCGCTACAACACCCATCAAGATCATAAAGGCTTATTACCTCGCATGCACAATGCCGAATATGCTGCCAACTACATGAACTTTACTGGGCCTTTGTCTTTTTCCATTGCACCAGCCTATCGTTCCATTCCCCAACTGCAAGACCGTATAAACGAATTTCAACGCGACATTGCCGAAGGTGGTGTTTCAGGGGAAGACTACCACAATTTTTTTAAAACCTATGCCAACTACTTAACCATAGAAAAACCCTCTTTTTGGAGCAATTTGCGGTTTATGTTTGAATTTCAAATGGGGTATATGTATTGGCGGTATTTGATGTGGAATTTTGTGGGCCGCCAAAATGATCTTCAAGGCAATTATGATTTACTCAACGGCAACTGGATTAGTGGCATTCCTTTTCTAGATGCCTTGCGATTGGGCAATCAGAACGCCTTAGATGAAGACGCCAAAAACAACAAAGCCCGAAACACCTATTTCTTTTTACCCTTTTTATTGGGGCTTTTAGGTCTTTATTTTCTCTACCAACAAGACCCAAAACGATTCTGGGTGTTGCTTCTTTTGTTTTTGTTTACGGGCTTAGCTTTAAAAGTATATTTAAACGAACGCCCTTTTGAACCACGTGAGCGTGACTATGCCCTTGTTGGTTCATTTTATATGTTTGCCCTTTGGATCGGATTGGGTGTACAAGCACTATTTCAACAACTGCAAAAAATGAAACGCGCTGCACTTCTTCAACCCGTTGTTATAGTGCTATGCTTTTTAGCTGTTCCTGTTTTAATGGCCTATCAAAATTGGGATGACCACGACCGTTCTGAACGCTACACAGCTCAATCGATTGCAAAATCCTATTTGCTATCCATTCAAAAAGACCGTGGGGCTATGATTTTTACCATTGGAGACAACGATACTTTTGCCCTTTGGTATGCCCAAGAAATTGAGGGTTTCCGTACAGATGTTCGCACCATCAACACCAGTCTTCTAGCCACCGATTGGTATATCGATCAAATGAAACGCAAAACCTATGAGAGTGAACCCATTCCTTCACAACTCACCCACCCGCTTTATGCCTATGGCGTTCGCGATTATATTCGCTACCAGCCTCTGGCTGATTCGCTGCGGTGGGATATCAAAGATTTTGTGAATTGGGTGGCAAGTGACCATCCCAGAACCAAGTTGAAAAACTTATTGCAAAGTTCTGGTGAAGATCCTAATCAATTGCCCAAAAGCCAACAAGAATCAGTGTTCTATCCCACCAATAAAATTCGTGTGCCCGTCAACAAAAAAAACGTGTTGGAAAGTGGCTTGGTGGCCGCCAAAGATGCCGATTTAATTGTGCCATATATTGATATTGACCTCCCCGAAACAGGCATCACTAAAAATCAACTTATGATGCTCGACATCTTAGCCAACAATGATTGGAAACGCCCCCTCTACTTTACGGGAGGAAGCTATGCCGAGTCAGAATATATTTGGATGAAAAATTACCTCCAACTAGAGGGACTTGTCTATAAGCTGGTTCCCATAAAAAGTGATTTAGGCAAAAATAATCCTTATCTCATGGGGCGTATTGATACCGATAGTATGTATAACATTGTGATGCAATGGGAATGGGGGAACGCTGATAGTCCCGACATTTATCACGACCCAGAGACACGAAAAAACAGTATTTCCTATCGCAGCAACCTGGCCCGATTGGCTGAAAGTTTGATCAACGAAAATAAGTTTGAAAAAGCAGAAAAAGTAATTGACCTAGCATTAGAAAAAATGCCGCTTGATTATTTTGGTTATTACAGTCTTTTAGTGCCCTTTGTGGATGGTTATTATCGTATGGACAAAGCGGAAAAAGCACAATCCCTCTTTCAGGCGGTAGCCCATAAATACCAAAGTAGATTGGCTTATTTTGCATCCCTCGAAGCCCCTTTTCAATATGAATTGGGCGAAGAAATCATCACCGAAATTGAACGCTATAGAACCTTGGTAGAAGCCACTCATGCCAATGCTGATGCAGCTATCCTTGAATCTGCCATTGATGCCTTTTTGGCCGCATCACAACCGTTTATTTATCTCTATGGCGACTATGATTACTATTCATTGTTAAGTGAATTTGCAGAAGGCTATTATATGGCAGGTGCCAATCAAAAAGCAGAAACGTTAGTATTACGTGTAAATTCTGAAATTAAAAAACGACTTACATTATACAGCCAAGTCTCGCCCGAAAATCAAGAGATGTATCTACAACCCATCAAAAGTGAATTTTTAGATTATCGCTTTTTGCTCTCCATTGTTGCAGAAAAGGGATCTGAAGCATTGTTAGATAGCCTCCAAAAAAGCTATGAATCCACAAAAGCTCTGTTTTCCGTCGAAGTAGAATAGTCTAGAAATAGTCTTGTAAGAGCCCTAAAAGGGTATTGGCATCTTGTTCCCCACTTTGACGCCAAACCATTTCACTGTGCTTATAGATCATCAGAGTGGGCAACACTTTAACACGCAAAGCATTAGATAATTTGGGGTTTTTATCAATATCAATTTTGATTACTTTGCCTTTGTCACCCAACGCAGCAGCCACATCTTTTAATATAGGATGCATTTCTTCAGACACTTGGTCTTCTTGGCTATAAAAAACCAACAACAGGGGTTGTTTATCGTCTAATAATTCACCAAATTTTGACATAATTGTAGGCTTTAAATCAATGCTTGTTAGCGCAAATGTAAAAGAAATTGTCTAAACCGTTGTTTTTGACCGTCTTAAAGTGATGACGCTAATTTCTGGCCACATCCCAAAACGACCCGGATAACCTAAAAATCCAAAGCCTCGGTTCACATTGATTTTTTGTTGGTCGGATTCATAAATTCCGGCCCATTGCTTATAGCGCCATTTTACAGGGCTCCATTTGATCCACCCTGGAATGTCTATCCCAAATTGCATCCCGTGGGTATGTCCACTAAGGGTGAGGTGAATGGGAAAGCGATGCGGCAACACCTCAGCTTCCCAATGGGAGGGATCGTGAGACATCAATATTTTAAAATCTTCTTTCTTTATCCGGGTTAATGCTTTTTCTAAATCGCCGGCACGCTTAAACCCTTTTCCCCAATTTTCAACACCAATAAGGGCTAAACGATCATTGCCTTTTTCTATAAAATGGTTTTCATTACGCAAAAGCGTCCAACCCATAGCCTGTTGCAATTTGAAAAGTTTTTCTAAGTTCTGGGTTTTGTCTTGCTCTGAAGGCCATTGATAATAGTCTCCATAATCGTGATTACCCAAAACGGAAAACACCCCTTGTGGGGCGCTGAGGGTGGCAAAATGCTTTTGCCAAGGCAGCATTTCATCTGCTACATTGTTTACCAAGTCGCCGGTAAAAAGAATGATATCAGATTGTTGTTGGTTGATTAATTCAATTCCATAGCGCACTTTTTCGGCATTGTCAAAACTACCGCTATGAATGTCAGAAATTTGGGTGATTTGGAAACCATCAAAGGCTTCAGGTAAATCATCATAGTTGAGGGTATAGCGCAGCACTTGATAGTTGTATTTGCCACGCAACATCCCATAGATCAACGCCCCTGAAGGAAGCATTCCAATTGCTATGGCTAATTGTGAAAAGAATTTTCTTCTGGTGGGCAAATAGCGTTGCTCTCCAGTGGTGGTTTGTGTGAGATAATGAACAACTCCTTTAAGAACTCTAAAAACATCTTCAACCAATAGCAAGCCACCCACCATAAGTTGGAAAATAAAAACGGCAAAGTACAATCCGAAACTATACGATTGATAGGTTGTAATTCCTTGACTACGGTCAAATTGGAGAAGGTTAAACACAAAATTGAACAACAAGAGTGTGGCCACGCCCAAATAGAGCCACCACCAAAGCCGTTGATTGGTACTGGCCTTTATGGCTTGAAAAGCATACCATTCTAGGGCGGCGAAGAACACAATAAAAAAAATCCAACGCATAGCAAATTTTTCACAAAGCTACTAAAAGAAAGTGGGGGTTTAAAATCCTATGTCCTTTGCTAAAGCCAATGCTTTGCCATCTGACAAACTAGCCACATATGCACTGGCGCTGAGCAAGGTTTCATAAACCGATTCTTGGGTTGAGAGCGCACCAGGAGGTACATTCTTAAGCAAAAGTTTGTCATAGGTGTCGGCTTGGTTTTGATAGGTTCTGTAGGCTGCCATGGCGTAGGCTTCTAAGAGGGTACTAATGACTTTGTAGCCCACAATTTCTTTTTGTATTACTTCAGGTGATTCATAAATTTTCTGAATACTGATTTTAATAATGTCTTCCATTTGCGCTTTGTATAGACTTTTATCCATTAACGCATGGGCAAATTCCCCTTTCAAAATTTGATCTTCATGGGTCATAAAAAGCGACACAGCATCACCAATCAACTTATTGATGGCAAGGGCTCTTAAATAGGCCAGGCGTTGGCTTTTATATTGAAGTTGGGCATATTTTTGGGTGTCTAAATTATCCCGCACCAAGTTGATTAAATACTCCAAAGCATATTCTTCTTCGATCCACCCCAAGTTAATCCCATCTTCAAAATCGATAATAGTATAGCATATATCATCTGCTGCTTCAACCAAATAGGCCAAAGGATGGCGCCGATATTCGTTGTTTTCTAGGAGTGACAATTCTTCCATAAGCGCCTCAAAAAAAGGGGCCTCCGATTGAAAAAACCCAAATTTTTTATGTGCCACATGAGGGGTTGGTTTGATCGGCAAACTGGCTTTGGGATATTTGATAAAGGCACCCAAGGTGGCATAGCTCAATCGCAGCCCTCCGGGTGTGCCAGGGCTAGAGGCAGTCAATATCTTAAACCCATTGGCATTACCTTCAAAAGAACAGAGGTCTTCATATTGAGTGGGTGTTAGTTGTTTTTGGAACGCTGTGCCGGCGCCTTTTTTAAAAAAATGACCAATGGCTTTTTCGCCGCTGTGTCCAAAGGGTGGATTACCAATATCGTGAGCCAAAGCTGCTGCAGCAGTGATGGCACCAAAATCTTGCGCCTGATAGCCCAAGGTGGCTTGCAAATGAGGGTGCTTTTTTATGAGTGCCTTTCCGGCCAAACGCCCTAAACTGCGTGCCACCACAGACACTTCCAAACTGTGTGTAAGGCGGGTGTGTACAAAATCGGTTTTTGAAAAAGGGATGACTTGGGTTTTGTCTTGCAAACTCCGAAAGGCGTTTGAAAATATGATGCGATCATAATCCACTTCAAAACCCAAACGCAAGTCATCTTGCTCTATTCGAAGGCGTTTGCCCCTATCTCCAAACCGTTTGAGTGATAATAATGATTCCCATTCCATAGGTGGTATATTACTAAAATGTTATGAAAAAAAGGGATTGATAATATTTTATTAAAACGCTTCATTGATTCCTTAACGTTTCGCTAAAATTTTAAATCCTCAACCCCAATACATTTGTAACAAAAATAAATTATCAATTTCAAAAAGATGAAAAAACTACAATTTATTGCACTATTTTCTGCTGTAGCATTCTTTGCTGCTTGTACAGAGGAAGATCCTATTATTGAATACATAACTGTAACTGAGACTGTTGTTGAGAAAGTCACTGAAACCGTTGAGGTGGAAGTGGAAGCCACGCCAGAAACCCTAACCGTAGGAACTGATGGTGGAATCACTAAACTAACAGGCGAAAATGAGTGGACCAACGAACAAACGATTATCATTAGAGGAAAAGTGGTTGTTACTGATGGTGCAACTCTTACTGTTGGACCTGGCACCATTATTAAAGCGGGTGAAGGAACGCTAAATGATGCTACTGCGCTTGTGGTTGCTCGTGGCGGTCAAATTTTTATGAATGGAACAGAAGATGCTCCCATAATTATGACCGACATCAATGATGATATTACTTATACCTCAGCTTCTTCCAATAGAACGCCTATGGACCGAGGAAAGTGGGGTGGACTTATAGTTTTAGGAAAAGCAAAAATCTCTAACTCCACACCTGAAAAAGCAGTGGAAGGCATTTTAGGTATTGAAGGTGAAACATGGATGTATTATGGTGGTGATGATAATGTAGATAATTCTGGTTCTATTACTTATGTTTCTATCAGACACTCTGGTATATCAGTAAAACCCGATGAAGAACTTCAGGGACTAACACTAGGCGGAGTAGGTAACGGAACCGTTTTAGAAAATATTGAAATTGTAGGTAGTGATGACGATGGCGTTGAGTTTTTTGGTGGGTCTGTTAATGTGACTAACCTTTTAATTTGGAATCACTTTGACGATGGCATTGACATTGACATGGCCTACAGCGGAACAATCAAAAATGCTGTTGTTGAGTATGCTGCTGATTCAGACGGTGCCTTTGAAATAGATGGTGCTAAAGTAACTACATACGAAGCCCAATGTACCATTGATGGTTTAACTGTGTATGGTCGTTATACTGAAGATGCTGCTGATTCTGATCAACTGGGGCGTATTCGTGAAAACATCCAAATCAAAATTTTAAATGCCCACTATACTGGTGGAAAAGCAGAAGCCTCTAAATTGGAAGGCTTTCAACTAAATGATGGTAGCTTTACTGATGGCGCAACCTCTAAAACATTTGGTACAGACCCATCTGGCGCAGAAGATATTATTTTCTCAGATTGGTATTTTAATGGCGCATTTGATCAAACTACAATTGTAGGAAAAAACACAGCCAATAACGCAGATGCAAGAGATATAAATACGTCCTTTTCGAATTGGGCAATCATCGGAACATCTCCCGAGGCAGATCAAGGTGCCGATACGGCTGCATTCAGTTGGACTTGGTGGGGCTCTAAAAATCTCTAAAATAAATTTTAACCAATATAAAATCACCTATCCTTAGATAGGTGATTTTTGCATTTAATTACATGAAAAAAATTTTACTCTTATTATTTAGTTTTTCTTCAATTGGGCTGATGGCTCAATTTTCTGTTGAAGGAAAAGTGATTGACGGTGACTTTAATGATGTTTTGCCGTTTGCCAATATTCAATTAATCCAAATTTCTAATGGATCAGCTGTAAATTACGGCGGAACCACCTCTGATTTTGATGGTAAATTTATTTTTGAAGATCTTCCAGTCGGGCAATATGAACTTGAATTTTCATTTGTGGGCTATGAAACAAAACGCATCACAGATATTATCGTTGGAAGCAATAACCCCAATTCTATTGTTGAAATTGTGTTGGCTTCAGCGGCATCTGAATTAGAGGAAGTGATTGTGACCACCTCAGCTCAGAACAATACGGTTAATTCCGTTTTAAACATCCAAAAAAAATCCGCTGTTCTCATTGATGGATTGTCCCTTCAATCAATCAGAAAAGCTGGAGACAATGACATTGCATCAGCCATTCGACGAGTGCCTGGAATTTCGATTGAGTCAGGCAAATATGTATATGTTAGAGGACTTGGAGATCGCTACAGCAAAACCCTACTTAACGGACTTGAAGTCCCTGGTTTAGACCCTGACCGAAACACTCTTCAAATGGATATTTTTCCTACCAATTTGATTGAAAATATTCAGGTAGTAAAATCGGCAGCAGCAAAATTAGATGCTGATTTTACTGGAGGTATTGTTAATATTCAATTAAAGGATTTTTCGAACAACCCAGAATATAGCGTCTCTTTTGGTGTTTCATTTAATCCGAATATGCACTTCAATACCAACTATATTCGTGATGAACGTTCTGAAACTGATTTTTTAGGGTTTGATACAAATTATAGAAATTTGCGTATTAGCAGATCTGCTTCCATTCCTCAACCCTCACGCTCCAAACCAGAAACAACTGTTATTACCAATTATACTCGTTTACTAAATAAAAATTTGGAACCCATACAGTCTACAAGTTTTATGAATTACAACTTTGGAATTAACACCTCCAATAAATTTAATTTGTCGAATAATAAAAAAATTGGCTATATCGCCAGTTTAAATTATAGAAGCAACACTAGTTTTTATGATGACTTTTTAAATAGCACTTATATTTTTCTGAAAAATGATCAATTGAAATTGAACAGCCTTAACGAAGGATTTTTGGGAACTGAAGAACGCTTTTTAAATTTTCTTACTGGGCTCACCTTCAGTACCACAGCCTCTAAATTCAAACTTAATTTTTTACTCATTCAAAATGGAGAATCTAACGTAAGACAAGGTGGATTTTCTGAATTTGTGAGTGACGACTTCTTTGGAGAAGGGAGTTTTATGACCTATACACAACGCACCATAGTGACAGCTCCTTTTTCATATAAGCTTTTACTCAATGAAGGAAAAAGTAATTTAGAATTAAAAGGTAATGTGACTAAAGCCCTCGTTGAGGACAAAGACTTTAAAGTAACTGTATTTGAAATTTTTGGTGATGATAATTCCTATAAATTATCCCCTAACGGTGCTGGTTTTCCGCAACGTCTTTGGAGAGATTTGGAGGAGGATGTATTCAATGTTCGATTAGACTACAGCACCGATATAAGCCTAGGCGCAACTACTTTAAAAGTTGATTTGGGCGCGGCCTATCTTTTCAAAAACAGGGTGTTTGGAACAGATTTCTACACCTTAAACCACGTGGGGTCTAACCTTTATTTGAACGGACAACCCAACAATATTTTAAAAGAAGAAAATTTGTGGACATTCACCGGTGGGACAGGTTCTTATGTATATGGGAATTTTCAAGAAGAAAACCAATTTGATTCTACAATAGAAAAGTACAGTTATTATGCTTCTAGTGAAATCAATTTAAGTGAAAAAATGAAAGGGATAGTTGGGGTTCGTGTTGAAAATTACAAATTGTTTTACACGGGCCAATCCATTGATAAAACCCCATATGATAACGCCAATTTTATCAATCGTACCGATTTCTTTCCTTCGGCAAATCTAGTGTATTCTGTGAATGAAGAAAGTAAAATTAGACTCTCTGGTTATACTACCACAGCCCGTCCTTCTTTTAAAGAAAGTTCTACGGCTGTAATTTTAGACCCCATCACCCTAACTCGATTTTATGGAAACGTTAATCTAAAACCATCCATTATAAATAACTTTGACTTAAGGTTTGAAAACTACAGTGATAATGGAGAATTTACAGCTGTTAGTGGATTTTATAAAAACTTTAAAAATCCTATCGAAATCGTACTTTTTGACCGTAGTACACCTGATATTTTCATTGCACGAAACAATCCTAAAGCCAATGTGTTTGGGATTGAACTTGAAAAACGTAAAAATCTAATATTCAACGATCAACATCGTTTGTTTGTGAACACCAATTTGTCTTTTATTGAATCAAGACAAGTAATGGGATCACTCGAAAAAGAAAGCCGACTATTTAGATTACCTGAAGGAGAAACCTTTAAAGACTACAGAAAACTTCAAGGTCAGGCACCATACATACTTAATGCTGGAATTAATTATGTAAGTTTGGATAAAAATATCGACATGGGATTATTTTTTAATCGGCAAGGAAAAACACTCCAAATTGTTGGAAATGATGACGTGCCTGATGTGTTTACTGTTCCATTCAATTCCTTAAATTATACTTTTGAAAAGAAAATTGCCAATGAAAATGGAATCCAAAAAACGCTTCGTTTTAAAATAAACAATTTGATGAACGACAAACGAGAATCTCAATATGAGCATTTCGATATTGCAACCCAACTTTTTCAATACCGTAACCTAGGCAGAACTTTTTCATTGAGTTATAATTTAAAATTTTAATCACGCCTTGGATAACATCTATTTATTTCTAATCCTTTTATTAAGTCTTCTAGCCATAGGAGACTTAATTGTTGGGGTGAGCAATGATGCAGTTAATTTTTTAAACTCGGCTATTGGTTCCCGAGTATTTTCCTTTCGTAACATTATGATTTTTGCTAGCATAGGCATTGCCTGTGGCGCTGTTTTTTCAAGCGGAATGATGGAAGTGGCTCGAAAGGGAATATTTAATCCTAGTGCTTTTTATTTTGATGAAATCATATTCATCTTCACTGCCGTGATGCTCACCGATATTTTGTTGTTAGATTTTTTTAACACCTTGGGAATGCCCACCTCCACCACAGTTTCTATTGTTTTTGAATTGTTGGGTGCAGCAGTAATAACGGCCTTAATTAAATTGGTTTCCAGCGGCGAGTCCATTGTCAATATTTCTTCTTACATCAACACCGATAAAGCCACACAAATCATCTTTGGTATTGTTTTATCTGTGTTTATTGCCTTTACTATTGGAGCTGCAGTGCAATGGCTTTGTCGCCTTATGATAGGTTATAGGTTTACCGAAAAAGAAACTTCAAACATTATAATTGGTGGCTTAGCATTATCTTCCATTACCAATTTTATTTTAATCAAAGGCATTAAAGGAACGCCTTTTGCCGACCAAACCTTTGCTTTTTTAGAACAACAAACCATATCAAATTTCATAGACCAAAATAGCCTATTGGTCTATTTGGTTGGTTTTGTTTTTTGGCTCCTTTTTTCATTTTTACTGATCCGTTTTTTTAAGATTAATATATATAAGGTAATTATTGGAGTAGGCACTTTTGCTCTCGCCCTAGCTTTTGCGGGCAACGATTTGGTTAACTTTATTGGGGTGCCAATTGCAGCATATCAATCCTATGAAGCTTGGGCGGCAAGTAACCTTTCTGCCTCTTCGTTCACCATGGATGTGCTCGCGCAAAAGGTGCCCACACCATCCGTTTTTCTTTTGGGTTCTGGGCTGATCATGATTCTAACACTCTGGTTTTCATCTAAAGCTAAAAGAGTAGTTAAAACGTCATTAGATCTTTCCAATCAGTCGCTCACAAAAGAACGTTTTAAACCCAATTGGATTTCAAGAAGTATTGTTCGTGGGTTTATGATTATGAGTGATTGGAGCGCAAAAGCATTGTCTGAAAAGCAAAAAGAAAAACTCAGCCAGAGATTCACTCCCATCCCCTTAACCAAAGATGCTCAAGGAAAACTTCCTGCCTTTGATACTTTAAGGGCAAGTATAAATCTAGTGGTGGCTGCCTTACTAATTTCTTGGGCCACATCATTAAAATTACCATTATCTACCACCTATGTAACATTTATGGTTACAATGGGCAGTTCTCTAGCTGACAGAGCCTGGGGGGCAGACAGTGCCGTTTATCGTGTGGCTGGTGTGCTTAATGTGATTGGAGGATGGTTTTTTACTGCTTTTATGGCCTTTATGGTGAGTGGGCTTATCGTTTATCTTATTCACCTAGGTGGAGCCTCGGTTGTGGCCATAATTCTGTTTTTGATCGTTTTGATTATAGGTCGAAATTTTATTAAGCAACGCCAACAAACCAAAGAGGAAAAAGCCGTACAACGCGCCTTTCAGATGGAAAGCAATTCCTTTTTAGGGGTCATTGACGATAGTGCAACTTCTATTGCCACCTTATTTGAAAGTGCCTATGGCATTTACTCTAAGCTGGTAGACAGCCTTTCAAAAAACAAACTTAATGGCCTGCAAAAATCAAAAAAAGAAGCCAAACGTTTGAGTGGACAAATTGAAGAACTTCGAGATCAAGTTTTCTTTTTTATTCGAAATTTAGAAGAAAAAAGTATTTCTGCCAGCGCCTTTTATATTGAACTTTTAGGCATTCTACATGATGTTTCTGAAGACCTCCTCTACTTGACCAAAATCGGGGAAGCTCATGTAGACAACAACCACCGAAAATTAAAACTTTCTCAAATTAGAGATTTGGAAGAAATTCGTTTGGCTTTCAAAAAATTGAAAAAAGAGATTTTGGAAGCCCTTAGTAAGAAAAATAATATCAAAGAATTTGAAGATGTCTTATTGGAAAAAGAAACCTTTATGACATTACTTGAAAATAAAATTACCACTCAAATTGAACGAACACGTTTGGAAGAAACAAGTCCAAAAAACACAACTTTGTATTTCAACATCCTCTTGCGTTCAAGAGACTTGATGAAGCATCAATTTGAACTGATTGAAAATTTTTATAAAGTCGTAAAAAATATCTAAAGAATAGAAAATTTAATTTTCTGCCAGTGTTTGACCCTTATCCCAAGAAACTGCTGATACTAATTTATTGTCTTTAAAATCAGCTTCAATTAAACCTTGTTCATTCCAAAAAAACCATTTCCCAGTTTTTTTACCTTTAGTGAAGGTTCCTTGAGATATTTTTTTTCCTTCGGGTGAAAAACGAACCCATACGCCTTCTAACTGTTGGTTAATAATAGTACCTTTTTGAGCAATTTGACCATTGTCATGATAAAGGGTATATTCATAAGACTTTCCCGTTTTAACTAATTCTTTTTGAGAAGTATTTTCTTGAGCCACAAGGGAGAAGCTTAAGAAGAAAATAAATAAAATAGCGTGTCTCATAATAAACAGTTTTTAATGTTCTCTTAACAAATCTACATATATTTTTATGTTTTGGAAACATTTTGGTAACATTAATTTAACATAAAAATGCTACAACACTGGTTATCAAGTAAATAAAAACCCTTCCAGGGAAGGGTTTTATTCAAATTCGTAAAGAATTATAGGCTTATGACCCGCACATCAAGCAATCATCGTCTTCACTTTCTTTAGATTGTGCTAGCATTTGCTTGAGTTCTTCTGGCGTGAGGGGCTCCACGGCCACCGCTCCAGAAGCTACCGGTTGCGCAGCGGCAGCGGCTGCCACCACGGGTGGTTTCTCTGCCTTGGCTTTGTTGTCTAACGTAAACTTAATTGCATCAACTGCTGATTTGGTTCGGAGATAATACATTCCTGTTTTAAGTCCCGATTTCCAAGCATAAAAATGCATGGAGGTGAGTTTGGCCATGGTAGCACCCTCCATAAAGAGGTTTAGCGATTGCGATTGGTCAATAAAATAGCCTCGTTGGCGCGACATGTCTATAATGTCTTTCATGCTCATTTCCCAAACGGTGCGATACAATTCTTTGATGTCTTCCGGAATTCCTTCAATAGCCTGAATAGAACCATTGTTGCGCATCAATTCTTGTTTCATATCTTCATTCCACAAGCCCAATCGCACGAGGTCTTCCAAGAGGTGTTTGTTCACCACAATAAATTCTCCGGAAAGCACCCGTCGGGTGTAGATGTTAGATGTGTAGGGTTCAAAACATTCGTTAT
>CAZTYX010000017.1:0-1723 GCA_964617385.1 uncultured Flavobacteriaceae bacterium
AGCCCCAAGAGCCGTTAATGGTTTCGCAAACTTCTAGAGGCACGTCGCCAATTTGGTCGGCGGCTGTACCCCAACCGGTAGTGTTTTTTCCGGGCAGGTCTTTTTCAAACATCTGAAAATCTTCTCCTGGGAGTACCCCAATGTGATGATTGTTTCCAATCAATGCCTGTGGTTGTAATTCATGAATTAACCCATAGAGTTCATCATAATGCCAATCTATCTTAAGTTTGCCAAACTGCTTTCCATCCCATTCTTTTTGATCCCAATGACCATCAAACCAAATGCCACCAATTTCACCATAGTTGGTGAGCAATTCTCGAAGTTGGGTTTTCATAAAAGCTATATAATCTTCCCAAGCCCCTTCACCCCTTCCAGGAATACCTGTGCCCGTTCTTCCCCTAGGAAAGTAGTCGTCTCGACGCCAATCGAGAAGTGAATAATAAAAAAACAATTTAATGCCTTGCTGTCGACACTCTTCTGCCAAAGCTTTCAGAACATCTTTTCCATAGGGGGTCGCCTTCACAATATTATAGTCTGAGGCTTTTGTATCAAACATCGAAAACCCGTCGTGATGACGACTTGTGATGGTAATGTATTTCATGCCGGCAGCTTTCACCAAAGCCACCCATTCTTTGGGATTAAAGTCAATGGGGTTAAAAAAAGAGGGTAATTTCTCATATTCTGAAATGGAAATGTTTTGATTGTTCATTACCCATTCACCATCGCCCAAAAGACTGTATACACCCCAGTGCACAAAAAGACCAAATTTGGCTTGTTCAAACCATACCCGAGCCTCCAAATTTTCTTTTGATGGAACATATTCTTGTGCTTTGAGTTGGGGAGAGGTAATCCACAATAGGCTCCAAAGCAAGAGCCCTAATAGGTTTGTTTTCATTTTGCTTGTTGTTTCTATTATTAAATATATTAAAAAGTCATTTATCTTTCTTTATCTTTAGGGAATTACAATTAGTACCATCATGAAAAAACAACTATATTTTCTTAGCTTCTGCTTTTTAACAACACTCATGTCAACAGCTCAAGATTGGGCCAATTTTGAACAATTTAAAGCTGATAATGCTGCCCTTCCTGCTATAAACAACCAACCCAATAGAGTGGTGTTTATGGGCAATTCCATTACCATTGGTTGGTTGAATACACACCCCGAATTTTTTGAAGGCAAACCCTATGTCAACAGAGGTATTAGCGGACAAACCACACCTCAAATGTTGGTTCGTTTTAGAGCCGATGTACTCAACATAGGGGCTAAGGCTGTAGTTATTTTGGCCGGCACTAATGACATCGCTGGAAATACAGGTCCCATGACTCTAGAGATGATTTTAGACAACATTAAATCAATGACAGAAATTTCTCAAGCCAACGGCGTGAAAGTAGTTTTGTGTTCTGTGCTGCCAGCCAAAGACTATCCTTGGCGCCCAGGAAAAGATCCACACATAAAAATTCCTAAACTCAACGCGATGATTAAGGCCTATGCCGCACAGGCCGGTGTTTATTATTTGGATTATTTCAGAGCGCTTAATGATGGTGAAAATGGATTGGCAGAGGTTCATAGCTACGATGGGGTGCACCTCACCCTAGAAGGCTATAAAGTTTTGGAACCCCTTGTTGAAAAAGCCATAAACACAGTTTTAGAATAATGCCATACACCCGAGGCTTCATTGCTCTAATTAGTCTTTTTTGGGCCTGTCAGTCTAGACCTAAAATT
>CAZTYX010000017.1:1733-28346 GCA_964617385.1 uncultured Flavobacteriaceae bacterium
AAGGTCTTTATGCCTGTTATCGAATTCCAGCAGTGGTGGCTGGCCCCCAAGGTACCCTTTTTGCTTTTGCCGAGGGCCGCACCTCCAATTGTAATGATTTTGGTGATGTTGATATTTTGATGACCCAAAGCACCGATGGTGGACGGCAATGGTCTCCCCCAATTGTAGTGGCTCAATTTGAGCGTTTGCAAGCCGGAAACCCAGCTCCCGTGTGGGACACAGCCGATCCCCGTTTTCCTAAAGGGCGTTTGTTTTTATTCTACAACACCGGTGACGTTTCCGAACATCAAATGCGATTAGGCAAGGGCACTAGACAAGTTTTTTATATTACCTCCACCGACGCAGGAGCATCTTGGTCTGCACCCACAGATATAACTCCTTGGGTGCATTTTAACAAAAATTCAACCCAGCCAGAAAAAGATTGGCGTACAAATGCCACCACACCCGGTCATGCCCTTCAATTTCAAGAAGGACCTTTTAAAGGGAGGATATATATACCAGCCAATCATTCGCAAGGGCCTCCACAAGAAGGGTTTAATGAATATCGGGCTTACGGTTTTTATTCTGATGACCACGGACAAACATGGGCAGTAAGCTCCGATGTGCCAGTGCCTTCTTCTAACGAAGCCATTGGAGTAGAATTGCCCAACGGGCAACTTATGCTCAACATTAGAGAACAAAACGGCAAAACCAAAAAACGTTTGGTGGCCTTGAGTGATGATGGTGGTGGCCACTGGAAATCCACCCATTTTGATCCGGCTTTAATCAGCCCCGTGTGCCAATCGAGCGTGTTGCTTTTTAAAGGAAAACAAGACACTTTATTGCTTTATTCGGGGCCTAACAGCACAGAAAAAAGAGTACAAATGACGGTAAAAGCCAGCTTTGATCTTGGACAATCTTGGCCCATAGAAAAAGAAATTTATTCAGGTACTGCAGCCTATTCGGACTTGGTTCAAATAGACGCCCATACCCTAGGGCTTTTTTATGAACGGGATCAAAATGGAATTTATTTTGCTCGGATTCCACTTCAATACTTATTAGGAAAATAATTTCAACAAATCAATATTTTAGATTTAAAGAATTTCAAAATTGATTTATAAATTATGTACTTCGTGTAATTGTTTTTTATGTTTCTTAGACTCCAAAGTGATATTGAGAAATCTTGATAACTTAAATTTTCATTTAATTCAAGTAATTTTATTTGCTTTTCAATGAGTTCGAGTCCTTCAAAAAGTAGGGTGTCTTTTCTCAATTTTCTCATCAAATGAACTGTTGATAAATTTCGATTCTTTTTGGGGATATCAAAATATATTTTGAAGCAGTTATAAATACAATAGACCAAATATCTTACTTGAAATATCTCTTTGTACATCAAATACATTTTTTCTTTTATTAAGATATTTTTAAACTTTTCATAAGCTGCTAAACGATCTACAATTTTTATTTCCGAATTGCTATAAGTAATAGATAAAGGATGTCGCCTGTAATTATAAAGATATTTTAAGTTAAACGTTTTAAAACTTTTACATTTTAAGAGGGCTTTAGCTGTGAACGGAACATCAACGCAGCAACTACCACTAAAAAAATCTATTTTATTTTTCAAAATGAAATTCCTCTTGTATATGTAAGACCAAGGGTAAGGACCAAATCCCTTTCTATTTAAAATAAATAAATGATAGAAATTTGCCTCCTCTATTTCGTCAATACTTGGAGTAACTATAATTGCATCCCGATTGAGATCTTCCCAAAACATTTTGTAACCAAACAATATTATATCAACTTTTCTTTTTGAAATAATGTCATACAAAATTTGGATGGCATCAAGCTCTAAAAAATCATCAGCATCTAGAAACATTATATAATCACCTAAAGCTTTTTTGAGGGCTCTATTTCGACAAGATCCTGGCCCTGTATTCTTTCTTAGGTTGATAAGCCTAATTCGATTATCTTCAGTAACATAATCATTTATTATTTCTAAACTTTTGTCTGAAGAAGCATCATTAATGATTATCAATTCAATTTTTTTAAATGCTTGATTTAAAACTGAATTAATTGCTTCGTTAAGATAATTTTGACTGTTATAAACTGGCATTATTACTGAAACTAAAGGTTTCATTCAAAATGAAAATTTAGTTTTTAATAATAATTGTGATGGACGTAATGTAAAATCAGTTACAAAATAACTAGAATCGGTCACCATTACTAATGGATAATTTTTGATATTAGAAATATTATTGTAACTGATTTCAAAATCAATTTTTTTATCATTTAAAGTATAAACATAAACCAAGTCATTGAAAAATAAATTTTTCCTTTTTGATATCAAGTCATTTGAAATAAATTCAGTTTTTATTCCAAAAAAATGATTTTCAACAGGGAAAAAGTTTAGATCAATTTGATGGTTTTTGTTGAATATTAATTGATTTTTTTGTTTATTAATTTGATTTTTAGTGCCATTAAAACTTGCCTCATAAACAATCTCAAACCAAGATTTTAATTCTGTATCCAGTTTTATGCTTGCCCCCATTCTCTCAAACTTCAATGGTGTTATCTCTTTATTTATAATTTGGTTAAGAGAGTTGATTGAATATTCTAGGTTTAAAGAAAAATTTGAATCAATTTTGGGTAATATTTGACTAACATTAATTGAAAAGGAATTATTATTTCTGAAATTCTTTTTTTCAATTGTCTTATATTGAATTTCACCATTTTCTTCTAGTTGAGTATTCAATATCGTATTATGAATCGAATGCGAAACTTTATATGAAAAGTCTAAAAAAAACAATTTAATAAGGTTTTGATAGTTAACATCCGTTCTGTAGTGGTAGGAAATATAATTTGGGAGAATAGATTCATTTCTTTGAATGGTTCTGTAATTTTTAAGAATGTAGCCCTCATAATAGCTTTCGATAGATCCAAAATAATTTCTAACGCCCATTGAATTAATAATTTTCCAAGAAGTGTTTAATCTATTAATCAAACTTAAACTTGGCTCAAACGTTGTCTTGCTATAATATCTTGTTCTATCAACATTAGGATCATAAGTATTAAAGTAATTAAAACGTAATGGTGTGTTTAATTCTACAAACCACTTGTCCTTTTTATATTGAAATAAAAGCTCGGTAAATGCTACGCCATTGAGCCATTTTAATTGATTTAAATAATTTTCCAATAAAACCTCCTGATTGTCTTTATAAATACTTGTTGATAAAATTTTGTGCGACAACTGAAACCCAATTTTTGGTTTAATCTTGATAAGACCAATACTTTTATTTAAGTCTATGGAATGATATGAGTCAAAATCTTTTAAATCTACTATTTGTTTAACAAATTTAAATTCTCTTCTAAGCGGCAAGAATGCACCTCCAAAAGTTTTCTTATTTACAATTAAACTCTGTGGCGTTTTGTTAAAGTTTAAAATTGAATTGAAATTAATTAAATGCTTACCATAATTGAAAATCTTTACAAATCTATTAGTTGCAGAAAAATAGTGATTTTCTAATTTTTGATCAATAGGATTATTTTTTGGATTAATTAATCCTTTTTGTCTATCCCAATTTCCTCTAAATTGAAAATTATTTTTAAAAAAAGTTTTTTTAGTGTTTTTTGAAATATTTAAATCGGTTTTTAATTCTTCTTTAAAAAGTCTGTTATTAATTGTTTCTATGATGGATATAGTGTCATTTTGAGTAAAGTAAAAAGATTTTGTTGAGCCTTCTTGCTTCTGATAATCATTGAGATATGAAACATTTAATCGAAATTGCACCTCATTTTTATTTTCTTTTAGATAATTAGAAGTTATCAAATGAACATTATTATCTAACCATTTTTTTTTCAAAAAATCAGGTGGAGTTATTTGTTTAAGAGAAAGCCAGTCTTTTTTTTCATTTTTAAGTTCAACTTTTTCCAACAAATCTTCAATTGTCAAAGTTTTTAACTCTAAATCTATATTTTTTCCAGTATTATTGTTTTGATAAGAATTTAGATTTTGCAATCTCTCAAAAAATAAAATTGTAGTTAAATTATTCTCCCATATCAATGGAGTAGCTCCTATGCCCAATTGAAATGCCTCCGTCTTCGTGAATTTGTTTTTTAACTTAATATTAATTGCTGCACGATCTGAGTAAGTTAAACCATCCAAAATCTTTATGGGCTGATGATTTTCAATTATTTGAACACTTCTTACCTGATCAAAAGGCAAATTATTGTTAATAAGGTTATATTTTCCATTCAATAAATCTAATCCCTCAACATAAAATTTAATAATAGACTTCCCCTGATATAAAATATGACCTTGCGGTGAAAGTTCAATTCCTGGCATTTTTGACAGCACATCAGCTAAAACCCTGTCCTTTTTACTTGAGAATGAAGAAACGTTATAAACCAGTGTATCTCCCTTTTTTTCAATTGGAGTATTTTCAACAACAACCTCATTTAATTCGATTATATCTTCTTTCAAAACAAAATCTTGTTGAGATAAATGTTTGTTTGTTAATAATTTAACAATTTCTTTGTAGCCAATCGAACGAATATTTAAAATCAATTTTTCATGCTTTTTTGGAATATTCAATTGATAAAAACCATTCTCATCAGTTACTGAGAAATAAATCATCTTATTTGTTATCTCATCTGAGACATATACCGAAACTCCAAAAATAGGCTCACCTGAACTATCTGTTATTTTTCCAAAAACACTTTGCTGTGCGTTTATGTTTTGGAAACTCAATAGTAATAGCAAAAAAAACAAACGACTTTTAGCTATTATCATTCCATTTCAATCTCAATTGCATTGTTATATTTGCTTTTAATTCTTTTTAAAGTCCTTTTTTCATCAGCCTTATTATCAAACAATATTTTATTTCCGCTATTTTCCATAATTCGAATCAGGTTTTTAGAATAATTCTGGCGAAAATTGAAAAAATCTGCCCTTGATGTTTTTGTATATGGTTCTTTTGAATAAGTAACTTTATCTGAATTATTCATTTTTTTAATCGATAATAATTCAAAACGATAGTGTCCTTTACTGTCTTCTATATTAAAAATCAACCCTGGTAAACCACTGAACTTATAGGGGCCATCACTGGCGCTGATTTCTGGAGAAAACCATGCGAGGTAATTCCTCCCCCTATATTGAATTGAGGCACCTTGACAAAGAAATCCTAAAATCTCCTTTTCCTTTTCTTCTAATTTCCAAACACTAGGAGAAATCATTTTATCCAAATACATATATTTTTCAAGCATGTTGTTAGCAACAGTAATCTCGCCTGTTCGCGGATAGTTTTTTACAATCACTTCATCTACCAAGGTTTTATTTAACCCCATCATCAATTGAATGTCTGGAGAAATTCCTTTTTTCTTGAAATCTTTGAAAATAGAATCTCTCAAATATTCATTTTTTGGAATGAAGATCGATCTATTTTTACCCAAAAACAGTAGCATTTCTTCCTGTCGCACATAATTAACATTTACTGAGTCAGGGAGATACGTTTGCAGATAAGTCAATTTTAAATATAAGCTATCAACAACCATCAACTCTTTTTCTTGGGCATAGCCAACATTCAATAAAATCAACAAAGAGATAACTAATAAAAATCTCATATGACATAAAAAATACAAATCGCAGCAAATAAATCCACTGCGATTTGTTCAATTTTTAAAAAACTAGTAACCACAACCCAGCCTTTCCAACTCCAAAACAACTAAAAGAATTTCCTCTGCTGTTGCCCCGCACGCTGTAGCTTTTTTTCCGCAGCTAAGAGTCACTGGAACACATGTTGAAGATTCGTCATTTGCTTTGACTCTTTCCTTACAATTCCCTAAAAAAGATCCTAAACCAAATAGAGATAAACACATAAATACAAGTCTTTTTTTCATGTTATAAGATTTAGGATTAATAATGAACACAAGGTAATAGTACATTTTTTAAAAACATCTAATGTTATGCTTACAAAAAAATGTTGTTTCCCTTATTATTTTGACACAAACCCTAAAGTTTTAGCTTTTTCAACCAATAAGACATCAGAATTCGAGTTTAAATTGAATAAATATTTTAATTTTCTTTTTATGCGTTCGATATTAGAAATTGAAGTTTTTAATTTTTTGGCCATTAAACTATTAGTAAATCCTAATGGAAGAATTTGTAATAAATTGAATTCTAAACCTGTTAGGTTTAGATCAAAATAAGGTATCATATCTTTGACAGATTTTGAGTAATATGGACACATTTTGTATGTGCTTTTCATAAGATTGTAAAAATCTTTGTAGCAATCCTCAAGTAGAAACAAACCCTCTGGGTTAATATGTTTTATGATTTTTTTGACTTTTTGAATATCCCTTTTAACTATTACAACTAGATATTCGGGAGATAGTTTTTTTTTAGCCTTGTTAAATCATTAAATTCCAAAATCCATTCTGGTACTATTAAGACCAATTTTGTTTTCGATATTTTCAAAAAATCTATATCAAAAGTTTCAAACGTAATTGAATTTAAATTTCCCCTGTCAGCAAAAAAATAACCCTCTAACAGCAAATTAAGAGAAGGTGTATCGCAGTCACTAAACATGATTAGGTTAAACATTTTTGGGGACAAGTAAGATCTACGTCTAATGTAAACAAATTATTTTGAATCTTTTTAAAAGGGTATTGGTATAAAAAAACCCCGCCAAAAAGCGGGGCTTTATTACTCCTTATTAAGGATTAATTTCTAAAAGGCACACTGGCTCTAAAATTACCCCAGCCCATGTGCAGATCAAAACCACTATCTTTCGCTTCAAACGCCATAGAAAAAGCCTCTAAAGACGCACCCACTTCTTGAAGGGGAACCGTGATTCGAGCCACATCATCAGCTTCTTTATAGCCGTAAGCCCCCCAAACATGGGTCGCACTATTTACAATTATAGTCATTTGACCTTCTGAGGGAATTGCATAAAGGGTATAACTTCCCGCAGGAATGGTTTTTCCATTAAGCTTTTGTGCTGCATAAAGAGTGAGCTCGGTAGCTTCATTGGCACCCAATCGCCATACCTTTCCTTCTGGAACCAACACGGCCAAATCGCGCCCGTTTAGTTGAGGACGGCTGTATAAAACCCGTGCCACTTTATTAGGCTGATTATTTGCTGTTGGAAATTCAATAATATCTAAAGGGCTTTTGTCCAACCCTCTAAACTCCTGTGCTTCAAGTTGAAAAGACATGAGCATCAAAGCCATGCTTAAAAATAATACGTTTTTCATCGAAAATATTTTTTTGTTTTAGATGGGCAATGTACTAAAAAATGATGGATTTTTACTCTTAATACGTGAGCTTGGCTTGCACCGGATGATGGTCTGAAGCCCAGCCTTCCCATGGCGTTTTAAGTGCCACATGGGTTGCTTCTTTTACTGAAAATTGCTGTGTGAAAATATAATCAATTCGCCGCTCGCCAAATTGATTTACATCAAACCCATTATAAGTTCCTTGCTGAGCTATTGGATCCTTTGTAAACTCATAAACATCTTCAAATTGGGCAGTGATTTGATTTATGGGAGCTGTCTCTGGAGTTAAATTAAAATCACCCGTTAGCACCACTGGATCATGAGCAACATTAAGTTGGTCAATGGTTTTAATCAACAGTTTAGCCGCTTCGGCGCGTGCTTGTTCTCCTCGATGATCAAAATGGGTGTTGAAAATCCAAAAGCGTTTGCCGGATTCATAGGCCTCCAAATGGGCATAAGAACAAATGCGTTCCAAGGCAGCATCCCAACCCACTGAAATGGTATCGGGTGTTTTAGAAAGCCAAAATGTATCAAAAGCCAACACTTTATATTTTTCAGTTTTATAAAAAACGGGACTGTATTCTCCTTTAGTCATTCCATCCTCACGCCCAACACCCAAATAGTCATAAGCAGACCATTCTTCAATAAGGTCAAGCAATTGTGTGTGGGTTACTTCTTGCATGCCAAAAACATCGGGTTGTTCCGTTAAAATAAAATTGGCAATGGTCTCTTTTCGATAATCCCAATGGTTTTCTCCATCATTAGGACTATTGTAACGAATGTTATAACTCATCACATGCAATGTGTTTTTGGCACAAGAAGCCGTTAGCAAAAGGCCCGCTAGCGTAAGCAAGATTTTTATTTTCATTTCTTTTAATTAATATTTTTAAGCTAGCCCATACATTAGGCTATATTTTATTTTCTTTAAGTTGTTCCATGGCATAGTTTGCTGCCCGAGCTGTAATGGCCATAAATGTAAGAGACGGATTTTTGTTTCCCGTGGAGGGCATACAAGCGCCATCGGTTACAAAAACATTGGAGCAAAGGTGCATTTGATTGTAAGCATTTAAAAGGGATGTGTTTGGATTATCTCCCATTGCTACGCCACCCATTTCGTGAATATCTAAGCCTGGAGCTTGTTGGGTGTCATAGGCATTGATTTTTTCACAGCCTCCTTTTTCGAGCATGGCTTTTCCTTCTTGTAAAAAATCAGCCAACATCCACTCGTCATTTTCTGTGTAGACCACGTCCAAATCGGCCTGAGGCATCCCGAGGTTATCCTTTAGTTTGCTTAAGCGCACTTGATTTCGAGCAATAGGTATTGTTTCCCCTTGCATCATCATATAAATTGACCACTGCCCTGGTTTTTCCAATTGAGCCCGATGTTCTTTTCCAAAAGCAGGCCCTTCTACTTGTTTGGACCATCCTTCTCGCACTGCACTATAAAAAACCATATAACCTCCCTTAAAAGGCATGTCTTGTTTTTTGCTATTTCTAAAGCTAGGCATCATGATAGACGTTGGTCTTCTGCCATAATAATAGGAATCTTGCAACCCCTTAAATTTGGCTGTAATGTTTCCTCTATAGTTGTGAAAAGCAAGATATTTTCCTAATCGGCCATTGTCGTTACCCAAACCATTAGGAAAACGGGGGGAAGTAGAATTTAACAAAATCACATTAGAATTGATGGTGGCGGCATTCACAAACACACAACGGGCAGAAAATTGCTGTTGCTTCTTAGTAAATCGATTGATTGTTTTCACCCCACTCACTTTTTGAGATTTTGAGTCATAGGCTAAGGAAACCACCATCGTGTCTGTGAGAAGGGTGAGGTTTCCTGTTTTTTCTGCCCAAGGCAAGGTGGCAGCATTACTGCTAAAATAGCCTCCAAAGGGGCAGCCCCGTTCACAAAGAGTTCGGGCCTGACATTGATTTCTGCCCTGTGCCCGAAACGTTTCATTCATTTCCGTGAGATGGGCACAACGTCCAATCACTGGAGTACGTTCTGGAAAATGCTTTTGAATTTGCTTTTGGAGGTGTTTTTCCATTGCGTTCATTTCCCATGGTTTTAAAAATTCACCATCTGGAATTTCTTTTAATCCATCCAAGTTGCCACTCACCCCTGTAAATTTTTCTACATGACTATACCACGGCGCCAAATCGTTATAGCGAATGGGCCAATTCATCCCATATCCATCGCGCTGAGGGGATAAAAATTCGGTGTTGCTCCAGCGTTGCACCTGCCGGGCCCACAATAGCGATTTTCCGCCCACTTGATAGGCTCGAATCCAATCAAAAGGTTGGGTTTGTTGGTATGGATAGTCTTGGTCTTTGGCAAAAAAATGGGCTGTGGTTTCATTAAATGCATAGCACCTAGACACCACCGGATTTTCTCTTTTTATACGATCGGGGGTTCTCCCTCCTTGCTCCAACTCCCAAGGGTGTTTCATAGCGGTAGGATAATCTTCCAAATGTTTTACGTTGCGCCCTCGTTCTATTACTAAAGTCTTAAACCCTTTTTCACAAAATTCTTTGGCGGCCCATCCGCCTGAGATGCCCGAACCAATAACAATAACATCAAATTGTGTTTCCATAGCTTATAATGCCCAGGCTTTTTGATTGGGTTGCAAGGGCAATTCCCCTTCGTATTTTCCAGGAATAGGCAAATAGGCTAGTTGTTTTGTGGCTCCTCGTTCAGAGGTATAAAAGGCTAAAAGGACATAACTTCTTATTTGCGATACCCACTGTTGGGCTTTAGGAAATGATTCTATGTTGGCGTCAATAAAAAATTGTTGGAGCACCTCTTTTTGTGTTTCTCGATTGAGTTGATCAAAGGAAGTTTTAAAATGGTTTTGGCAATAAAATTGTAACTTTTGAAAACCGTCAAAAAATAATTCCTTTTGGTCTGAGGAAACAAAGTCCAGAGCAAAACAATACACAAAATTGGCCCATAGGTTTATTTCTTTAGTTGTTGCGTCAGAAACATCTAATATTAAATCTGTGAGAGCCTCTAAAGACAAACCCAAAGCCCCTGAAGCAGCTGTTGATTGATGAACCTTGGCCCAAACTGCTATGGGATTAATGGTTAGTGCCATAGCCCCACCAAAAACATATTGTAAATGCGTTCTTCGATTCATATAATACAATTAATACACACAACTTTTGGAATCATTTTTTACAAAATAGGATTTGTAATTTTTTGCTTTTGGATCAGTACACCCGCATAAATTTAACAATTCAATGTTTTTAAAATCAATGGGATGGCTTTCAGCTTGAAGGGCAATATAGCCTTCTGAAAGTTGTTTTCCATCTGCCGCAATCCACTGGTCTTTATTAGTTACTCCCATGCGATCCCAATCTTCGCCATTTTGGTCTTTGCTGATTAATGCACCCCCAATTTGTGGGTTTTTATAGACTATCACAGTGTCTTGCTCCACAATATGCGCCACATATTCGTTTCCTAACACCACAGCCTCTACCCGAACCCATTGGTCACCATGGTAGGTTTTTGAAGAGGATGAAATACAATGGCGATAATCTACTGTATCTTTTAAAACAACAGCTGTGCCAGGGGTACAAATATTGGCTGTAGTTCTATTGCCCTGGCCCAAGCCACCCAACAATTGAATCTCTACCGATACGGGAAAATGTTGTTCAAAGGCATTACTGGCGGCCGATTGGGAATGAAACATTACCCCGCTGTTGCGCACATTCCAATCTTCTCCTCCGGGGGTTTGTTCCCCCACAAAACGATAGTCAAAACGGAGTTTGTAGTACGAATAGGGTTGCTCATAGTAAAGATGGCCATACTTATCATCAAAGTTTTCATAATCGTCATAAACAACACGCAGCATTTGATCTTCTACCCGAAAGGTGTTTAAATAATTTTCTTGCAGTGGTCTGTTGGCAATTTTGATGGTCCAGCCGTCTAAATTTTTACCATTAAAAAGGGATTCCCACACTTCGGTATCAGCGGAAGAAGGTTTGGTTTCACATGCCCAAAAAAGAGGAAGCATTAATCCCAAAAACATTTTTTTCTTAACTAAAAAAAATCGCATAAAATTGGTTCTGTTTATCTTTAAACAAGATATAAAAAATGAATTGAATTAACGCCCCTTCAAAAAAATACGATCATCCATGCTTTGGAAACCCTCTACAGCCTATCGAGAAAAATCTATTTTAAATCAATTCAAAGGAGCCCTAGAACAGCAGGGATGGGGCCCTTTTCAAGATTATTTTGAGCTGCACCAATGGTCGGTAGAAGCATTGGAAGACTTTTGGGCAATGGTTGCCGATTTTTTTGAAGTTGATTTCACTTCGCCCCACAGTTGTGTGCTCAAACGGGGAAATCACATGGCCGATACGCAATGGTTTGAAGGAGCTACATTAAACTATGCTGCTCATATTTTTAAACAAGCAACCATAGAACGCCCTGTAATAATTTACCAAAATGAAAAGGGAGAACGAAACGAAATATCATGGGCTGCCTTGGGACATCGGGTTCAATTTTTCCAATCTGTTTTTAACAAACATGGGGTGAAAAAAGGAAGTGTGGTGGCTGCCCTTCTATCCAATCACCCCGATGCCGTGGCTGCTTTTTTGGCGTGCAATAGCTTGGGTGCTATTTGGTCTTGTTGTGCTCCAGAGTTTGGTGTACAAAGTGTTGTTGATCGAATGGCTCCGTTGAAACCCCTTGTATTACTTGCCCATGACAGTTATCTCTATAATGGTAAAACCATTGTTTTAAAAGAAAAAATAGAAACCCTCAAAAAAAATCTGCCCACCCTGCAAGGCGTTTGTCTTTTATCCTCCTCCTTTGACGACTGGTCCCTTAAGACTTTATTGCCGCCATCACTCACATTTAAGTCAGTGCCTTTTGATCATCCTATGTGGGTATTGTTTTCTTCGGGCACCACAGGCAAACCTAAAGCCATCACTCATAGCACAGGAGGCATTCTATTAGAACAATATAAAGCACTCGCTTTGCATCAAGATGTTCAGACCGGAGAACGTTTTTTTGGCACACCACCACCGGCTGGATGATGTGGAATTATACCTTGGGTGCCCTACTCTGTGGCGCCACACTATGTTTGTATGATGGGGCGCCACATTACCCCAATCTATCGGCCCAATGGCAGTTTGCTCAAGAGGAAAAAATAAATCATTTTGGGCACGGTGCTCCTTTTTATGCCTTATGTAAAAAGGAAAACCTTCCCTTTTTAAAAAAGCATTCTTGGCCCCATTTAAAAAGTTTAGGAAGTACAGGGGCGCCACTCACACCAGAAGTATTTGAGTGGTTGCAAGCCCAATTACCAGAAGTACATATACAATCGTTGAGTGGTGGCACCGACGTATGCACCGCATTTGTGGGGGGCAACGCCTTAAGTCCAGTGCATACTGGTGAAATTCAGGGCCCTTTGTTAGGTGCCGCTGTGGAGGCCTATGACGAAAAAGGACAACCGTTACAGAACACTATGGGTGAATTGGTACTCACCCAACCTTTACCCTCCATGCCGATTTATTTTTGGAATGATCCAGAAAAACAACGATTGAAAGAAACCTACTTCAATCGCTTTGAATCTGTATGGTGCCATGGCGATTGGGTGACACTAACTCCCAATAAAGGAGTAATTATACACGGGCGCTCCGACGCCACACTAAACCGCAATGGAATACGCATAGGCACCGCAGAGCTGTATGAGGCTCTAGAAAACCTCTCCTTTGTGGATGATTGTTTAGTGATTGATCGCCCACAAGATGATGGCCATAGCACCTTGTTGTTGTTTGTAGCTCTAATGCCAAACACCCTTCTAGACAGAGAAAAAGAAAACTTAATCAAAAAGCAAATTAAAATCCATTGCTCTCCACGCCATCTTCCCGATCATATTTTTCAGGTGGCTGCAATCCCTTATACCCTCAGTGGTAAAAAAATGGAAGTGCCCATCAAAAAATTATTCAGTGGCCAATCAATAACCACCATTTTACAAAAAGGCGCAATGAAAAACCCAGAGAGTTTGGATGATTTTAAGACGTTATACGAGAAAGTAAAATGAAATTTGAAAAATCAAAGAGTTAGGGCAAACATTACAAATTTGTTTCAATCGTATAAAAAAATATTGAAAAGGGATTAAACCTTTTTGTTACATTTACTTCTAAGAAACAAGAAATCAATTGAATTATTTATGGCACTCAACAACCGAGAAATCAGTACAAAATTTAGAGTTTATCACCGTTATCTAGGCTTCTTTTTGACCGGCATCATGTTTGTTTATGCTCTTTCTGGCATTACGCTAACTTACCGCACTACCGATGTTTTTAAGAAAGAAACCTTGATCGAAAAAACCGTGGACAAAGGGTTGGAAAAACCACCCCTTGGACGAGGCGATGAACTCATTTCCTATAATGCCGAAACTGGGGCATTAAAATACATTCAAAAACAACCACCACTCATTTTGGGAGCCATGGAGAAAATGCATAAAGCTACCTCTTCTTCTCCTCTCTTCTTTTTAAATTTATTTTTTGGTGTGGCGTTGCTCTTTTTTGTGTTTTCTGCCTTTTGGATGTTTTTACCCCAAACAGAAATCTTTAAAAAAGCGATTTATTTTACCCTAGCAGGAATGCTACTTACTGTGTTGATGTTGGTGGTGTAATAGTAAATTAGGAATATCGGTTTGGGTATTAAACTTTAGGGCGTTTTATTTAGGTTAATTCCTTGCATAAAACACTAAAAAAAGTGTTTTTTATAAATTCCAATGAAACGAAGAACATTTTTAGATCAAAGTGCAATGGGAGTGGGTGGTTTGCTTGTTTCTCCTAGTCTAATTAAAAATCCAATTCCTAAAATAAAACAAGAAAACGACCTCTCACATAGCCCTTATGTATTAAGCACATGGAATGTTCCCAAAGCTACCCAAACAGCAGGTGTTGCTCTTGAAAAAGGGCTGAATGCTTTGGATGCCGCAGTGGCCGGAGTGGCCATAGAAGAAGCCAATGTATTAAACACCACCGTGGGTAAAGGCGGGGCGCCCAATCGCGATGGTACGGTGAGTTTGGATGCTTGTGTTATGAATCACAAAGGCCAATGTGGATCGGTGATGGCCGTAGAAAACATTGTGCATGTGGCGGCCCTAGCCAAAGCAGTGATGGACCATACCCCGCATGTAATCTTAGCCGGAAAAGGGGCACAAAAATTTGCTTTAGAACAGGGTTATGTAAAAGAAAATCTACTGAGTGAAGCTAGTAAAAAACGGTGGGAAAAATGGTTAGAAGAAGGAAACTATAATCCTGAAATCAACATTGAGAACCACGATACCATTGGCATGCTTTGTATGGATGGAAAGGGCCATTTGTCTGGCGCTTGTACCACCAGTGGATTGGCCTATAAAATGGCAGGACGCGTAGGTGATTCACCCGTAATTGGTTCGGGTTTATTTATTGACAACACCGTGGGTGGTGCCGTGGCCACTGGCATGGGTGAAGAAGTCATCAAAACTGTTGGTAGTTTTTTGATTGTAGAACTTATGCGCCAGGGCAGAACTCCACAAGAAGCTTGTGAAGAAGCAATTCATAGAATTTTAAAAAACCACCCTAATAAACCTGATTTTCAGGTGGCATATCTAGCCATCAACAAGGACGGAGCCATTGGTGCATATAGTATTCATAACGGTTTTACATATACACAATATCGAAATAAAACGGTACAAAATGTGGCTGCGACTTCTCAATTTTAGTTGCGATTGGTTTCTTTTTTTATACGCAATTTTCCGTCATATCGAATTTGATAGGTCTTTTGATTATGGGGATTGATGGTGGTCCAAAAGAGGGTATCATTTTCAACCCTTTTTTCGAAAGTCAGGGGTTTGCCATAAAAGGTGGCATTGGGAATTTTAGGCATTGGCAACTGTTTTCTTTCACGGGCAGCCATTTCTCGAAATTGGGTGTACATCCATAAAATTAAAGCGGTGTCTTGAGGGGGGGTATACGTTTGCTTAGATTCGGAATCTGAAAAATAAACAAAACCCCAAAATTCCGGTAAATGCATATTGATTACACCCTGAGGACTCCAAACCCAATTGTACTCTGGCATAAATTTTCCAGAAGCATCCTTTTTTCGGGTATAGGCTCCATTTCTTACACTAAAATCCCAATTGACACGAGAAAAATTGATGCGCCAAAATTGATTTTTTGGAACCGTGTTGCCTGGGTTACCTCGCACAAGACTTTCCCATGGCAGGGCTATTTCGAGCTGCCACCCTTGGTCTATATCTGTGGGGTCATTTAGCGTGCCTTGATAAGCCACTGCCGATTGCATTCCCTCAATGTCCCATTGGTTGTCTACCTTATTTTTGTTGAGGTAGGGTTTGTTTAAGAATAAATCCCAAGCGGTATTAAGGGCGTTTATCTCCAATTCCATATAATCGTGTGTGTCGCCATCGGGATCAATAAAAACTTCAAAATCGTTATTGTAAAAAATGACGGTGTCACGTTGCTTGAGATTTCCCCATATATGAGGCTCCTCAAGTTTTGCTAAAAGATAGAGCGATTCATTGTCCCAAAGCATCTTGACTTGGGTATTAAAATGCGGTTTTTTATGCCCTTCAATATCTATAAAAGCTTCAGACCATGGAGCCCGTTGCCATACTGATTCATGTGCCCCATCTATTTGGATGGGTTCATTGATGAAGGGGGCAATATAGGTTTTGGGTAAGGGTAGTTTTTCTATTTCGGTGACTTCAACAGATTGGCACGACACCAATAAAACACCCATTAGTATAATATTGAAATAACTCGTTTTCATCACAACAAGATAGTGAATCATTCATAAATTTTACGTTGCATTGCAACCCACTCAAAAAAATTTCTAGTTGTTTAGATAACTATATTAAAAAAGATAGAACCGCTTTTAATATCAAAAGAACAGTTAGGGCCGTGAGACCTAGCAACAAAGTAGCGACGCTGTGGAGTCTATAGCCTTGTGGAATACTCATATTACTGAATTGGGTGACCACCCAAAAAAAACTGTCATTGGCATGAGAAATTACGGCCGAACCTGCACCAATGGCTGTAACCACCAAGGCTTTATCAATAACAGAAGTTAACCCTAAACCGCCAAGCATAGGAGCAACAATTGAGGCCGCAGTGATGATGGCCACTGTGGAAGAACCTTGAGCCGTTTTAATGAGAGCGGCCAATAAAAAAGGCAATACCAATCCTAAGGGCAGTGTTTTTAAATAGGGTTCTACGGAGTGGTGTAAACCAGTTTCTTGAATAATTTTTCCAAAAGCTCCCCCTGCAGCGGTAATCAAAAGAATGGTGGCTGATCCTTTTATGGCTTTTCCAACCCACCCTTTTTCTGACATTTGTTTGGCCACTTCTTTTTTGGGAATGCGAAGTGCGAAAAAAACGGCAATGAAAAGGGCAATCAGTGGATCGCCCACAAATTGAATGAACGTTATTACAGGCCCCTCGGTGATTGGAAATCCAGGATATTGCACTATGGCTTTGCAAACAATTAAAAACAATGGAATTAAAATAGGCAGTAGTGTGCGGCCCAAAGAGGGGCGTTCTTCTAAAGCAAGTTTTGTTTCTGAATGAATGGGTGTATCTGGTTCAATCCATATTTTTTGACCCATCTTTTTGGCAAACTGAATCACCACTAATAGTCCCACGCTACTTGCAATTACACCCGAAAAAATGACCCATCCTAAATCGGCTCCAATAATGGCTGCTGCGGCCAAAGGCCCTGGTGTGGGCGGCACCATTGTGTGGGCGGCGGTTAATCCAATACTCAAGGCAATGGCAGTTCCAGCTAAAGAAACACCTACTTTTCTTGTTAAGGCTTTATTCAGTGGGGTTAGAATAACAAAACCAGAATCAGCAAAAACCGGAATAGAAATAATATAACCCATCCATCCCACAGCAGCATGAATTTTTTTCTTTCCAAACAGCTTCGTAAAAAATTGGGCAATAACATGGGCGCCCCCCGATTCTTCCACAAAAGTGCCAATAATTAGTCCAGCAACAATAATAATTCCTATGGAACCCAATGTTCCACCAAAACCGTCTTTTAAGCTTTCAATCAATTGCTGAGGCGACATGCCCGAGGTCAATCCGAAGGTAACGCTCACTACCAGCAGGGCCATAAACGGATGCCAGTGAAGTCTACTAGTTAATACAATGATGAGTAAGATGGAAACAAAAAGAAGAAGAAAAGAGAGCATAGATTAATGTAAATCTCGATTGACTATTGCACCAGAACCACCCTTTAAAAAGTTGAGATCGCAGCCTTCGTCGGCTTGGTTAACGTTTTCTATATACATTTTGGCATACCCTCGATCAGCCTGTGGTTTGGGTGGGATCCATTCTTTTTTTCTACGCGCTAATTCTTCCTCAGAAACCTCTAACTGTAAGCTTCGTTGGGGCACGTCTAAAGAAATCAGATCACCGTTTTGAACCAGTGCCAACACCCCACCAACAGCTGCTTCTGGAGCCACGTGTAAAACCACTGTGCCATAGGCCGTGCCACTCATTCTTCCATCCGATATACGAACCATATCAGTAACGCCTTGTTCTAAAAGCTTTTTAGGTAATGTCATATTGCCCACCTCGGGCATGCCTGGATAGCCTACTGGTCCTACCCCTTGGAGCACCATAACGCAATCTTTATCGATATCTAAATCGGGATCATTAATGCGCTGGTGATAGTCTTCAATGGATGAAAAAACAACCGCTCGGCCACTGTGTTTCATCAAGTGGGGACTTGCTGCACAGGGTTTTATTACAGCGCCTTTAGCACACAAATTACCTCTTAAAACAGCAATTCCAGCCTCTTTTAAAAAAGGATTGTCAATGTTACTGATTACCTTTTCATTTAAATTTTCCGTATTTTTTGCGTTTTCAACTAAAGTCTTACCATTAACTGTTATGGCTGGTTTTAGATAAGATTTCATGGCCTCAATAACAGCGTTGAGTCCTCCGGCATAAAAAAGATCTTCCATGAGATATTCTCCGGCTGGCATCAAATTTACAATCATGGGCAATTTACTTGCTAAAGCATCAAAATCATCTAAATCTAAGGACACGTCTAAACGGCGAGCAATAGCCAATAGATGGAGTACAACATTGGTTGATCCACCCACAGCGGCGTTCATTATTATAGCATTTTCAAAGGCTTCACGAGATAGAATATCAGCAATTTTGAGATCTTCTCGCACCATTTCAACAATACGATTTCCAGCCAAATGGGCCATGGTTTTTTTGCGGGCATCCACCGCAGGAATGGCGGCTGCATTGGGCAATGTTAGGCCTAAGGATTCTACAGTACAAGCCATCGAGGAGGCTGTGCCCATAGTCATGCAATGTCCGGCACTGCGACTCATACAAGATTCTGCTTCACGGAGTTCTTCTCCTGTGATTTCTCCTTTAACCATAGCTTCATCAAGCTGCCATGTTAATACACCCGAGCCTACTTTTTTACCCCGCCAATACCCATTCAACATGGGACCTCCAGGCACCACAATGGTTGGCAAATTTACACTACAAGCACCCATAATGGTTGCCGGAGTAGTTTTGTCACAGCCTGTTAAAAGCACCACTCCATCAATGGGATTGGCACGAATGCTTTCTTCCACGTCCATACTGGTCAGGTTGCGCCAAAGCATGGTGGTGGGTTTCATGAGGGTTTCTCCTAGAGACATGACCGGAAATTCAAGAGGAAAACCCCCAGCTTCATACACCCCGCGTTTTACGATTTCAGCAAAATCTCTTAAATGAGCATTACAAGGGGTTAAGTCTGACCATGTGTTGCAAATGCCAATCACAGGTTTGCCATTAAACATATGGTCTGGATGCCCTTGATTGCGCATCCAGGAACGGTGCACAAATCCCATTTTGTCATTGTGGCCAAACCATTCGCTACTACGCAGTTTTTTTTCTTTCATTATTTGGTTTCTTTTAAGCGGGATACTCAAATGTACCAATTAAATGGGAGAATGGCGTTTTCTAGTTGCTCTGGAACAATGCTATATTCTATGTTGCAAGAACCTTTGCCCGATACAATAGGACGTTAAAAACTCCTCTTTTTCTTTCATCTGTTTGAGAAAAACGCAAATCAAGCTCCGAATTTTGGCGCTTCTACTGGGGTGGTGAAAATGTGCACAATTGATGTCCAAACTGGCTATTTTATTGTTGTTCTAAATTTCCTGTGACTGGATTGTTCCAAACTGGAATAAAAAGGCATTCTGTTAATGGAGTTTTAAGAATATTTAAAAATTTGGAATTAGTGATTCCTCTCAAATCATTATTGCTACCATATTTTTTATTTGCCATATCAAATTCTTTTCAACGGGTTGCTGTTCCACTATTTTTCAGTTGAGCCTAACAAAACATACTTAAAATTCCCCTTTAAAAATTCTTTAAAATCTAAAAAAAATTGTATTCTTGTGCTCCCCAAAAGATGATAGAATGAATTTGAATGACGAAATACCAACTATACCGAACACTTTTTGTTTTTCTCGTATCCACCGTTTCATTTGCACAAACCCTATCCATTAGTGGTATCATTACGGATTCAGAAACAAATGAACCTCTGCCCGGTGCTGCCATTGTGGTAGTAGGGACTAATCAAGGGACCAGCACTGATTTTGATGGACATTACACAATTACTTGTGCCGTGGGGGAATTGTTGTCCTTTTCATATTTAGGCTATCAAACAACCATTCTCACTGTTAATCAAGAAGATCAGTTGGATGTGCGTCTAACGGCAAACAATGAACTGGACGAAATTGTGGTGGTAGGCTATGGCTTTCAAAAAAGGAGTAATATTGTGGGATCTGTGGCTACAGTCAATGTTGACAAAGCTATACAAAATCCAACTACCAATGTGTCTGAACTTTTGCGAGGGCGTGCTGCCGGGGTGCAAGTTAATCTGGGCGACGCGCGACCAGGAGGAAATTCCAAAATTGTCATTCGCGGAAATGTATCAGTAGCAGGAGGAAATAACCCCTTGATTATTGTCGATGGGTTACCTTATGACAACCTCAATGATATTGTTCCAGAAGATATCCAAAACATAGAAATATTAAAAGATGCTGCCTCAACCTCAATCTATGGAGCAAGAGCTTCAAATGGAGTTATATTAATCACGACCAAAAAAGCGGCGGCAGGCTATACGACCTTCAATTATTCGGGATATGTAACCACCCAAACCCTTACCCGAAATTTTGACATTTTTGACGGCCCTGGCTATTATCAGTTTAGAACAGATGCCTGGAAAGCGCGATTAGGTCTTGATAGACCTCCCCTAAAATTTGTTTGGAATGAATTTGAGTTAGACCTCATTTACAACGACAACATTGTAAATTGGGAAGACCTTGCTATTAATGATGCCCTCTTAACTAGTCATGCTTTAAGTTATTCTTCTGGAACAGAAAAATCCAATCTCTACTCTAGTCTAAACTATTTTACCCAAGCTGGGATTATTCCAAATTCGGGGTTTGACCGACTCCAATTTAAACTTAACTACAGCCAGCAGCTCACTGATAAATTGAGTATGGATGGCATCATAAACATTCAAAACGCAAGACAAAGCAGGGAGACAGGAGGTCTGTTTTTAGTGAACCTTAGTCCAATCGCGAAACCTTTTGACGAAAACGGAAATTTGGTTAAATATTATTTTGGTCAAGAAAACGCCTCGGCAATCAATCCACTTTGGGATCAAAAAGAATCAATAGATGAAACGGAAACAAACCTATCCGATATTAGTCTTCGATTCAATTACAAAATAGCACCCCAACTGACCTACTCCTTAAAGACGTTTTACAGAAATCGTAACACAGATCAAGGAACCTATCGCTCTTCGCTTCACTCGGCTGGAGATGAAGGAAATAATGGGGTTGGAGTCTTGATAGATACACAATACAAACAACTATTAGTAGAGCATATTTTAAACTATGAGGTGCTCGATTCAGAAACCCATCATTTGGATTTTACGGGCGTTCACTCTTTTGATGAACAAAATTTTAAGTACAATCAAATTGACAAATCTGATTTTGTTAACGATGCGTTAGGCTACAACGGTCTTGCCTCAAAGCTTTTAAATAATGCTCGTGATGTTTGGAGAAGAAGAGTGTTATCCTATATGGGAAGACTCCGATATTCTTTTCAAGACAAGTATTTGCTCGAAATGACAACACGTGCCGATGGCGCCTCTGTATTTTCTGAGAACAACAAATGGGGTTGGTTTCCGGCACTTTCTGCAGCTTATAAACTTGATAAAGATTTACAATTAGAGCAAATCGATCAGCTTAAAATTCGTTTTAGCTATGGTTCAACAGGTAACCAAGGAATTAACCCGTTGGAATCTTTAGGCGTAGCAGACTACAGTCCTTATGCCTTTGGTGAGACCACCGTTAGTGGTTCTACAGCCTCTTCGCGCCTGAGAAATCCTAATTTACAGTGGGAAACAACAACCACTTTAAATGGTGGTGTCGATTTTGGATTATTCTCAAACAGACTTAGAGGTACCCTAGAATTTTATCAGTCCAACACCACCGATTTACTCTTAGATCGCCAATTGGCTTCTTCTTCTGGGTATACCATTACACGTTTTAATGTTGGAGAATTACAAAACACAGGACTTGAACTCACTCTAAACAATTCAATTATCCAAACAAATGATATAAATTTTGATCTAGGGCTCATTTGGTCAACCAACCAAAATGAAATAGTTGCTTTAACAGGTGAAACTCAAATTGATCCTCAAACGGGCGAAGAATATTTTATTGATATTACGGACACCTCAGGAAGAAGACTTTCCATAGGGCAGTCTATCAACAGTCTTTGGATGCCCGAATATGGTGGAATCTATCAAGAGGCAGACTTTTTAGAAGGGAGTCCCATCACCCCACGAATAGGAGCAAAACCTGGTCATATAAGAGTAATTGATCAGAACAATGATGGTGTATTAGACATTAACGACAATATTTTTATCAATGCAGACCCCGATTGGTATGGTTCTATCAATACCACCTTGCGGGTTAAAAATTTTGACCTCTTTATGGATTGGTATTTTGTTCAAGGGGTCACTCGGATCAATTCTGTATTGGCAAATGGTGAATTTTGGAAAGCCTCCCTCAATGGCCCTATAATTCCCTACTACACAGCTGAAAATCCTTCCACCGAATGGCCCATGGTGAATGCCAGTGCTGCTTGGTTGAAATATCTCAATTCTTTTGCAGCCAAAGATGCCTCCTACCAGCGATTAAGAACCCTTACGGTGGGCTATAATTTTGGAGACAGTTTAAATGAATTTTTTAAGACAAAATCAGGACGTATCTATTTTACGGGAACTAATTTGTTGACATTTACGGACTTTTTATCCTATTCTCCAGAACAAGATTTAAATGCCGGAATTTTCCCCGAAACCTTAAACATGACCCTAGGAATTAAACTAACGTTTTAAACGCCTATAGATGAAAAAAATTAAGTCTTTCCTTTTTATTCTTTTGATAGCACTTTCTGTGTCCTGCTACCAAGAAGATTTTTTAAAAGATGAATTGTTGTCTAACAATTCAGTAGATTTTCTTTATTCAAGTCCTGAAGGAATTGCCAATGCTGTTGTCGGTCTTTATGCTTTAAACAGAGAACCTTATCAACGCGATTGGTTTAACGGTGCCATTCCCCTCATCTTGCAAGCCAAAAGCGATTTGTCTGCAGGTGTTGATGGCGAGATATCCTTGTTTAGCAATTGTTTTTGGGGATGTGGAATTGATGGAGACTATGGTACAGAGGCTGCTTACGGCTATTTGTGGGCGCACAACTATAGAATTATAGATATCGCAAACAACATTATAAGAGGAGGAACTGCGTTACTTGATGCAGGAATTGAAGATGCTACTGTGCTGAAAAATCTGGCCGAAGCAAGAACTTTTAGAGCCCATGCGTATTTTACCCTATACCGCTTGTTCAACAACATTTATCTCAAAACAGAACCTACCACACCAGATACTGCATTTGATCGGCCTCAAGATAAATCATCAAAAGATGAAATTTTTACCCTTATACGAGAAGATTTAGCCTTTGCAAGTACACAATTGACTTATACAACCGACCAATTTGGAAGATGGACCAAGGCGGCTGTGGATCATGTTCGAGCCAAAGTAGAGTTGTGGGACAATAAGTTTTCCGAGGCAGCAGCCATCGTGGATGATATTATTGCAAACAGTCCGCATGCATTGGTTGGTATAGATCAAGTATTTGAAGGCCAGCTTGAACATGCTGAAACTTTATTTGCTGTTAATTTCAAAAAAAATGCCATTGGAGGAGGTGCTTGGCATCAAATGAATTGGCAAACCGTGGCGCATTATTCTGCCGTACCTGGAATGGTACAATCTGTTGAAAATGGCGGTGACGGGTTTGGGTTTATTACCCTAAATCCCTATGCCGTAGATCTTCTAAATGCAAACAATAACGATCAGCGAATCGGAAATTATTACATTTTTGAATACCGCTACAACGACCCCAAAACACTTCCTGTTGGTGAAACACTCGGCAGCCCACTCAACCTCTATAAAAATGCAGCCCAAGATGATGATTTCTTTATGTATTTTAAAAGACAAAGCCCAGGAGTTATCAAATTTTTAGATAAGACAGTAGACCCTACAGATCGAATGCATTTTAAAAACATCATGGTCTATCGCTTAGCCGAAACTTATTTGCTAGGTGCAGAAGCCCATTTAGAAGGAGGCAATAGAGCAAAGGCGCTTGAGTATCTTAATGCAATTCGACAACGTGCTGGAATTGACCCTGCAACAACCATATCTACCGAAATAATTTTTCAAGAAAGAGCACGAGAACTTGCCTTTGAAGGCCAACGATGGTTTAGCCTTAAAAGAAAAGGATTGTTGTTTGATTATTTAATGGATCACATGAATTCAGATCTTTTAAATGAATATTATGCCCGAAATCATGTAAATCCCATTGAGGTGTATCGACCCCACATGGTCAATTTACCTATCCCACAAGGGGTTTTAAACCTGTTGGGATCCAACTACCCACAAAATGAAGGCTATAACTAACTATTAAAAATTGATTAATCCAAAACCATTAATTATGAAAACTAAATTTTATTTGTTCTTCGCATTAATTCTTATTGCGGTTGTCTCTTGTAGTAAAGATGAAGAGGCAGAAGAAACCCCAACAATTACGATTGATCTTCCCGATCCTGAAGAGGAAACAGAAGATACACCAGACTTTGTTGAAGGAATTAATCCTGATCTCAATGATGGAATGATCACCTTTGAAGACGAAGGGCCTAGCTTTAATGATGAAGACAGACAACCAGACGATCGCAGCACAGGAAACTGGAGCCGTTTTGGTGGAGTAAACGATGTTGAAATTTCGGTTGCCTACGCTGAAAACCCTGGAACAAATGGTGTAAACGGCTCTAGCAGAGTAATTAAAGTTACAGAGCCCGCAGGGGTTCAGTCTTGGGCAGGATTTTATTTTATGCTTGAAGAAACCATTACTTTTCCTGTTGGCAAAGAAGCTATTTCAGTACAGTTCTATTCTCCTGGTCCCGGACATAACGTACTTCTAAAGTTAGAAGATGAATTAGTGAATGGTACTGAAGGAAAAAAATCTACTGGTGACCTATTTGCTGTTACCACTGGAACAGGATGGGAAACATTAGTTTTCAATATTCCTGAATTGGAGGGTAGAGATGGCGTATACAATACTATTACGATGATTTTGGGGTATGGTATTACAAACGAAAGCGAAGTGAGTTATTATGTAGATAACTTTGATTTTGCAACACCTGTTGAAGTTATTGCTGCTGCAGCTCCAGAAGATGCTCCTGATGCTCCCCTTTATGATGCTGAAGAAGTCATTTCTATTTTTAGTGATGCCTATACTGCTGTAGAGGGTCTAAACTTAAATCCAAATTGGGGTCAAAGCACAGTTGTAACCGAAGAAGTTATTGCTGAAAATACAGTGCTTAAATATGAAAACTTAAACTATCAAGGCACCACTATTGAAACCCCTCTAGACTTGACTGGCAAAACAAAAATGCATTTAGATTATTTCTCTGGAGATGCCACAACGTTAAAAATCTTCCTTATTAGTCCTGACGGCGATGATGAAGATAACTTGGCTGACGAAACCTCTTACGAGTTAGACTTAACAAATACAGGACAGTGGAATCGAGCTCTTATTGATCTTACTCATTTTGCTGATGTGGTAGATCTTTCTCAAGTTTTCCAACTAAAAGTAGAAGGTAACGGAACAGTTTATTTAGACAACCTATTCTTTTATGGGGGTGATGCCACTTCTGGAGACAAACACGCCAACACCTATACTGGTTCCTTTGGTGGAGCTACAGAACTTAGCGGCACCTACAACTTCCCTTCTTCAGCAGAAGGATGGGCAGGTTTTGCCGATTTGACTCCTTCCGTTCTATCTTTTCCTCATGGAGGTAAAATAACCTTTACAGCCTCTACAGCTGGAACAGATGTTGCGCTTAACTTTAAATTTGAGCGATTAGCCTATGACGCAGAAGGCAATGGAGCTGCCGATACTGAGCCTAACTTTGCGACTGAAAATGTGACCGTGAGTGGAACAGATGCTGCTGAATATAGTGTTACTATTGAAGCACAAGATGCTGCCAATACGTATGCGTCTCACCTTTTATACCTTGTTACGCAGGATGCAGCCGTTACGCTTAGTAATATTGTCATTACCACTTATCATGCCGCACAAGCTGAATAAGGTAGTCTATACTTTATCACAATAACCCTAAACTATCCCACTCAGGTGGGATAGTTTTTTTAAATTCAATCTTGTGATCAGAAAAAGTAAGCCATTCTTATTAACCCTTCTTGTGTTGCTAGCTTCATGTAGTAAAAAGGGAGCAAATGAATTAGGGGTGACCTATACACTAGGAGTAAATGGTACCATTGAAGTAATTGCTGCTGCAGAACAAGCAGTTATATATCGGTTTTCATTTGGCTCAGGTGCTGTCTTTGAAAACGCCACTGGGGTCATAGATCATACCTTTTCAGAAAAAGGAACATACACCATAGGTATTTGGGCTTTTTTTGATTCAGACTACAAATCCTATAGTTATCAAACCATTTCAGTAGAAATCACTTCTGCAAGTGGAAATAACGCCCCAATTATTGATCAAACATTGATAGATACCACTGAAGAAACTACAGTTTACAGCGGTTATGTGTTGGTGTGGAATGACGAGTTTAATTATGAAGGAAGTCCCGCAACGGAAAAATGGCATCATCAATATATTCCCATTTTTGGTGGGGGCTGGGCCAATAATGAAAAACAACATTATACTGCTCGTCTTGAAAA